>DDLS01000158.1 GCA_002340255.1 Cyanobacteria bacterium UBA2566 | reverse complement strand
TACAGCGCAAAGCGCTGTATGTTAGGCATGATTCTGTAGGGGCGAACAATTTTTCGTCCTTACAATCATCTCAATCCCCGTGTCTCCCCATCCCCATTTCTTTATGCCGATCGCCGCAATTGACTTTCTTGCAGGCGATGCATATGGTTAAATAAATCCCAACAATACTGTTCCGGCAAACCGCAAGTGATTGCACCGCGCATTACTACATTAAAATACCAATCATTTGGCGCTAATTCTTTCGGCAATTTATCTACCACCACATAGGTACGCACATTTTTATAAAGCTTGTCTTGACAATAAACTTCTACTGTTTCATGGCGATATCCATTGCGGGGAATTTCTTCGCGAATATCGAGTAACTCACTGAAGCGCAAAGGCAATCGATAAAGTACCCCTTCCACTGATTTGTCCGTATCCGGAACCACATCGAGAGCGCCACAATTACGTTTTAAGGAACGACGATAAAACCCAAGTCGATATCCGCGCAACGTAGCTTGACCAATAACATAGGGATAGGTTGCCTCTCCCAGGGTGCGCTGAAGATCTACAGGACACATGCATGACCCGTAGGCAAAGTAGTCAAAATACTGCACCTCTGAGTTCTGGGATAGGATTGAATGGACTAAATGGAGTTTATCACCTGCTGAAAATCTAAAATGTTTGCCTTGAACAGTCATTGTTGTTTACAGTTTATATAACCTAAATGTTGCTAGGGAGTATAGCAAAGGAGATTATATAGAGCAATACCGTAAAGTATCTTGAGGTACGAATTCACATTAGGAAATCATTAATTTCTCCAAGGCAACTTGCAGCTCCTGCGTTAAGCCAAAAATGGCTTGGCGGCGGCTGTTTCGGTACTCTGTCCATCGGTCATTAACCCATAGGGGTTCCCCCACGGTTAAGGTTGTTTCTAACCTCCCTAAATTGGGGTGACCCTCAACTTTTCCTGTTTTAATCCAGGTAATCACTTTCCACAAAATTAATAACGTTTCTGCCAATCGTTCAGCAGTCGGTTTTTCTCGCACATATTTGCCGGTCACCGCACAAACGCGCTCCACCATTCGCATATGACCCATGCGTAAACTGGCTTCTTCGGCGACCCAATTACCTAACCCAAATTCTACGGGTGATAAACTGTCGATGTCTGAGCGATAAATGCGCTCCCAACCTGCTTGTTCTAACCGCCGACACCGATCGATAAATGACCCTTTTGGTTGTATTTTAAAGTAACTTTCGGAGACCTGAAGGGCATTTTCGAGGAGCCTGTTTAGGCGTTGCGAAAGGTTTTGATTGGGATCTTCTAAGTCTGGTAATTCTTCAAATTTGACATCATAAAATTGGCTGTAAAAGGATTCCATTAAGGAGAGTAAACTTTGACCGACTCTCAGCAGTCTAGGATAACGGGATTGGGTGACATCATCTGAGGAATTGTTGGTAAAGGGGGGTAAGCCTAAATCTTGTTCGAGTTCACTTAAAAGCCGATCCAGTTGTTCCCATGGCGGTTGGGCGAAGGAGTAGCGAATGCCAATGGGAAGAATGGCTACTTTTTCGGAACGATTGGCTTTTTGTAAATCTTCTACACACCAAAATCCGAGTTGGGCAACTCCCGGTTCTAAGGGGCTGATGAGTTCACTATGGTCGTTAACGCCTCCTTCTGGAGCTAAGGTGAGGGGAAAACGACCATCGAAGAGTAAGGAGCGGGCACATTTTAAGCCTTCGCGGTCGAGTTTTCCACGCTGGATGGATGTCCCTCCAAGTTGGGAAAAGAGGGTACTGACGAATTTGCCGGCCCAAATGGGAATGCCGCGATCGTACATAAAGTGAGTATGAACGGGGTATTTTAGGGGGATTTTATGCTGTTTGGCGGCTTGGGGTAAGGCTTTCCAGAGTAAATGGGCCATGGAATAGGGGTCATAGGTACTGGGATGGCGAAAGGCTAGGATGAGACGGATCTGCTGGTGCTGAAATTGATGATAGAGCTGGGCTAAGGTAACGGTGTTGTGGGTGTTAATTTGGCTGATTTTACATTGGGTGCGTAACCACAAGGGCAGAATCAGTTGTACTCCTTTGAGGATGAGGGGGTTGAATTGGGGGGGAATATGTTCTAGAGGAGGTTGGATGCGATCGGTGATGGATTCAGACATGGTGCTGGAATAGGTTAGGCTTAGGGTTTCTGAAGTGCAAAGAGCAGGAGTTGGCAGTTGTAGTAGCGATCGCATAATCCTAAATTGGTCATTCCTAACCGTTGGATCACGGTAACAGAACGATGGTTTTCGGGATGGATCGCGGCATAGAGAGTAGCCAGATTGAGGATATTAAAGCTATAGTTAACGATGATTTTAGCTGCTTCTACCGTTGGAGGCGATCGGACTCTAAACATCGGTTCATCATATGTCCTTATGAAACGAAACCTTACTACTGACCCCAATGGGTTATCCAGAAAATCAGGAATAACGCCTAACTCTAATGTAGACTAACCTTGAGTGCCCGTAAATTTGTCTCATGCTGCTATTGCTTTGCGAATCACTTGATACCAGATTGATAGTATCTCTTATGATAAACTAACTTAAACTTAAAACTCACTCCCACTCCAGTTCCTCTAACCTAACTCACCTTAGTTTATGTCCTATTCAGAACGCCTTCTAGAAAAAGGAAATACCCTCACTCGTGTTGCCCATAAATCCCGTTTTCAAGCTGTTCTTAATGCTTTGGGAAATCAAAAGTACCCCTGTGCCCTAGATTACGGCTGTGGTGATGGATGGTTACTGAGATCGGCCTATGAGCAAGGATTTATTCAATCAGGTTTTGGCATTGATATTTCTGCCGATATGATCGCCGCTTCTCAAGAAACTTTAAGGGATATTCCTGGATTCAAATTAGGGTTACCCTCAGAAACCAATACCCTCATTCTTCCTCAAAGTCTAGATCTGGTTTTCTGCACTGAAACCTTAGAGCATGTCCCCGATCCTTCGGCTATTCTCAACACCATTTTACCCCTGTGTAAACCCAACGCCAAAATCGTAATTTCCGTTCCTATTGAAGTTGGTCCTTCCCTATTCGTTAAACAAACGGGGCGCTATCTGGCGAACCTAAAAGGTGGGTATGGGTATGAGCGATACACGCCCCAGGAACTCTTTTCGGCTGCTATTCTTTGGGATTGCAAAAGCTTCCCCTCATCCCATGCCCAAAAATCCTCCTATCGCGCCCACAAAGGTTTTGATTATCGGGACTTAGAATCCTTACTTAAAAATAGACTTACCGTCGAAAAGAAAATGTTTTCCCCCTTTCCTATTTTCGGTAATCTATTTAATAGTACTGTGATTTGGATATGCAAAAAATAAGCTATAAAATCGATTGATGCAGAGGACTCAATCAATCCGATAATAAACTTTACTTTTTATGAACTTTTTACATCTCTTAAACTTAAAAAAATCTTATCGAATTCCTCTGGCAATTTTAGCTGTTTTTCTCATAACTGAAACGATTCTTAGGTTGGGTTTAGGCTTAGGAAAACCAGCCCTTGTGCAAGCAGATAGTCAAACAGGATACCGTTTTCAACCCAATCAGCACTTATGGCGGTTTGGTAAAACTATCATTTATAATCAATATTCTCAACGCTCCGATCCGATCGATCTGGAAACGCCCCCAGAAACCTTAAGAATTTTGATGGTTGGTGATTCTGTTTTAAATGGTGGTAATCCTATCGATCAATCAGAAATTATTTCTGAACAGCTTAAAGAAAAACTAGAGACATCTGGATATCCCTTGGAAGTCCTTAATGCTTCCTCTGGATCTTGGGGACTGGGGAATCAATGGGGATATTTGCAAAAATTTGGTCTTTTTGAGAGTGATGTGGTAATTTTGCAAATTGGAGTCCATGATTTAGTTCAACCTACAAGTACCAGTGATACTGTCGGTTCAATATACTTTCCGGATCGCCCTCCTCCGTTGGCGATTTCAGAAGCTTGGAGTCGGTATGCTTGGCCCAGAATTACCGGTTATATTCCCTTAAATACACCGAGTTCAGAAATTCCTAGATTACAACTTAAACCCCAAGAACAGTTTGCTGAAAATATGACGTTTTTTCAGGAAATGGTTCGGTTTATTCGCGCACAAAATATTCCTCTCATAGTGCTATTTACTCCCAACCGCTTTGATCTACTTCCCACACCTAAAACTCCACCTTACCAGCAAGAGTTTTTTTCTCTTTTAAACTCACAAAGTATTCCTGTCATCGATGTCTATGAAGCTTGGTCTACCTTAACTCCATCAGCCATTGATGGCCTGTTTCGGGATAGCGTACACCTTAATGAACAAGGTAACCAAGCTGTTGCCACTCTCATTTGCCAACATCTACAACTCGGCAATCAGTTGCCATCCTGTATTAAATAAATTATCCTAAATCGAGCGCTTTTAACTGGAATTGGGAAAAGACAGTGTGAAGTCTACCATAGCCCACATAAAGTAACCCAAGCAAAGAGATTTAAACCTTATCCTTGTTGAGGAGGACTCTAAATTGTATCGCTCTTTTACTCAGAATCTCAGCGTAATCAATAGGAGCCAAAATGGTAAAAAGGCATCCTATTCAACAAGGTTGTCCATATTAACTCAGTATTATCCCCCGGATTATGCAGCGACGGGTCAATTGATTGAAGAACTAGCTCATCAACTGGGTCGTCAGGGGATGAAAGTTCATATTTTTACTGGACAGCCAGGATATGCCTTTGGTCAACAGGATGCCCCGACGTTAGAAGAAGATGAGCATTTGTCCGTTCGGCGATCGCGTACTACCCGAATCTTATCACAACGCATCCGAGGAAAAGCGATCAATGGGATTATTTTCTGTTTACGGGCTGGACTTCACTTGCTAAAAACAGCCAGTCGCGGAGATGTCTTATTAGTAACGACTGCCCCACCCTTCTTACCCCTATTAGGGTATGTAGCTAACCTCTGTTTTGGTGTTCCCTATGTTTGCCTCATCTATGATCTCTATCCAGATGTAGCTGTAGAACTCAAAGTAGTTTCCAGAACCCATAAACTAGTCCGTCTTTGGAATCACGTTAATCGTTTAGTTTGGCGCAGAGCTAAATCAGTGATTGTTCTCAGTCCAAGCATGAAGCAACGAGTACTTGCACAATGTCCAGATATTACCGAGCGTGTAGCCGTGATTCACAGTTGGGCAGACCCCCATCATATTACTCCTATTCCTAAAGAAGAAAATTGGTTTGCCCATCAACATAATCTAGTCAAAAAATTCTGTGTTCTCTACTCAGGAAATATGGGACGCTGCCATGATATAGATACCATTATTGCTACAGCGCAACATCTCAAAGATGAACCCATCAAATTTGTATTTATTGGTAATGGGGCTAAATATCAAGCCTGTCAGGAGCAAGCCAGGATTTTGGGCTTAAATCAAATTACTTTCTTGCCTTATCAAGACAAAGAATGCTTACCCTACTCTCTGACTGCCTGTGACCTATCTTTAGTTAGCATTAGTCCGGGTATGGAAGGCTTAGTTGCTCCCAGTAAACTCTATGGAATTCTAGCTGCTGGCCGCCCAGTAGCTGCGATTTGTGAACCCCATTCCTATCTACGTCAAATGTTATCAGAAGTCAATTTTGGAAAAGCATTTGACAATGGAGATTCTGAAGGATTGGCCCAGTTTATTCGAGAACTAGCGGCTAATCGCGAACAAGCTGAGTTTATGGGTTGTCAAGGTCGTCGTTATCTCGAAACTCACTTTACCCCAGAACGCATTGCCCAACAATATGGAGAGGTTTTAACAGTTAATCCAGAATGGAAACTGAAACTCAATGGGGGAAGGCTAGTGAAATTCAAAGAATTTTAGGTATCTCTCTAAAGCCCAACCTTCCCGAACATCAACCAACAAGTTTATTGAGGGTTGATGTCTTGTCCAGTTCAATCAATCTTAAATCACTTGGTCTTCGTTGGGCATATAGTTGCGATAATAATAATCTACGCCCGAACCAAACCCTTTAACACCATTGGCAATAATGCCCAGCACCGATACATAGGACATTTTGAGGTTATCTAAGACTTGGTTCAGTTCAGAACGTCCTGTTTTTCCTAGGGCAACGACTAACAGAATGCCATCTGAACGCTTGGCGAGAAGACTACCGTCCGCTAAGCCGAAGCTGGGAGGAGTATCATAAATAACTAAATCATATTCCGTTTGGAATTGTTCGACCAGATGCTGCATTTTGCGAGAAGACAATAGCTTGATCGGATCGGGGGGGACTTGACCTGATGTGAGGATATAAAAATGATCTTCAACGGCATGAATTACGTCACGGGGGTCAATTTCACTGGTAATAATATTGCTTAAGCCTCGCAAATTAGGTAGCCCTAAGCGGGTATGGAGAATAGGATGACGTAAGTCTGCATCAACGAGCAGTACCCGTTGACCCATGGCAGCGGCCGACCGAGCTAAATTGACCGATACGGTGGATTTCCCTTCCATGGGCAAACAGGAGCTGATGACCAGGGAACGGATCGGAGTATCCGAACTGAGAAAGCGAATATTGGTGTATAAGGAACGGAAAGACTCTAAGAAGGGAGACGAGTTATAGTAAGTGCCCTTAGAGCCTAAACTGAGATTAAGAGGACGTTTTGGCGCTTGTTCTGGAGGAGGTTCATGGTCGGAACCGGCCGCCACTTTAGCCCTAACCGTTTCTGGGGCACTAATGGGTTTCAAGCCTCGCTTAAAGGGAATAATCCCCAATAGGGGTAAACCGGTCAGATCTTTGAGGTCGTTGGTGGAGTGGAAGGCGTTATCGAGTTGTTCAGCCAGTAAGGCCGCACCTAATCCCATTAAAGTTCCTGCGAACAGGCCTAAGACTAAATTGCGGGGAATATTGGGAGAGATAGGCGCTCCAGGTTGGAACGGTTCAGAAAGAACTTCCCAAGATACGGATTTTTGGGCTGCCTCTAATTGTAGGGTTTGTCGAGTTTCGAGTAGTCGGGCTAGACTTTGAGTTGCGACTTCTAGTTTCAGTTGAATATCAGTATATTCTCTTGCTAAACCGGGAATAATTGAAAATTCTTCTTTCAGCCGATTTTCAACTTGTGCTAAGGCAGATAAGCGAACTTGTAGCACCTGAATTTGATTGGTTGTGTCTACCAATTGTGTACTCAGGCCCACGGAAATAGGAGTCAATTGTCCGCCATTGCTAGGGATCGCTTGATCGCCAACAACCCGTTGAGCTTCTCGGTCAATTAGGGGTAACAGATTTTGCCGTTGCTCTAAGAGGGCTTTGATATTTGGACTATCTGGTTGAAAACGAACAGATTCTTCGGCAATTTCGGTTTCTATTTCTAGTAGTTGATTGAGCAGTTGTTGGTATCGAGAGGATTCACTAAGGGCTGCTCCCGCTAAGGCTTGTTCTGGAGAAGCTCCTAATTGTCTTTGCAAGACGACATAGAGGGATTGGAGTTCTGCGAGTTGGGCTTGTGAGTCTTTTTGCTGCTTGTTAATGTCAGTAAGTAAGCGAGAGATGTCATTCCCTCTAAATTCTGGGTCAATAACGCTATGTTGTTCCCGGAAGGCTTCTAATTCTGCTTGGTATGAGTTAACTTGCTCTCGGATGACAGGGAGTTGTTCTTCTACGAATTGCACAACTCGTTGGATACTCAATTGGCGCAGTTGGATGCCATACAGGGAATATCCCTGGAGCAACGTATCTAAAATATCTTTTATTTTTTGGGGATCGTCTCCTTGGAAGGAGATATTTAAGATCTTGGTGTATCGATCTTGGTCACCGATCGCCTGTTGAATCGTCAAATTACTGACCAATTCCCCATAAGTCATATCAGGATAGGTTTGTTGCATATCTCGCACCAGGGGTTCGAGAAGAGTGGGCGATCGCAACACTTCAATTTGAGTTGCATAATCAAAGCTCGGCCCCAACCCTAATCGTAATAATTCCTTAGAGTTATCATCTTCTGAAATTGGCTCAACCAACATGCGGAAATTCGATTGATAAACCGGGGTGCGGGTAAGCGTCCAGCCCCAAATAGCTCCGGTAACAGCGATCGCCACTCCAGCCAGCGCCAGCCAACGTCTACGAGCAATGACCAACAACTGTTTCGGATCAAATTCCTCCGTCTCCGATGCCTGGGGAAGAGCAGGAATGGCAACGGGATAGGGCTTATATCCGTTGTGACCATTGCCATTATGGCCATTACCATTGTGGCCATTGCCGTTTTGATTAGATTTAGGGGGAGTACCAGCTTGCATGGATTCAAAACCTCTCAATTGACAGCAGTGTAACAGTAAAACTGATGGCTGAGGAGCATGATTTTATCAATTAAAATAAATCATCAAATAAACGATACACCGTTCTGGGAATCGAAAAGATTCCGCCTACGGTTCCTAAGACATTAAAGACTGGACTTACAGCATTGCCCAATTCAGCTACACGGGATGGGGATACAACAATTGTATCGTTATTACGCAAGGCTGGATTATTCCCTTCGTCTAGCGCTCGGCTAAAGTCAATGGAGACTTCTCGCTTGCTGACGGTCCCATTGGGATTCAGGCGGATTAATTCCACTGAACGTTCTCTGGCATTGTTATTGAATCCTCCTGCCGCTAATAAAGCCTGGGCTAAGGGGGTATTGGGGAGTATTTCTACCCTGCCCGGTCTGATAACTTCTCCGACAATATTAACGTTAATTACTTGTGGGGAAAAGCTGGTTGAAGCTAGTTCCGTGGCTTCATCTGGACTTAATTCAGTCGCTGTGCCAATGACAATAGTATCCCCTTCTTGGAGAGGCATATCCTGGCGCAAATCACCTTCTTGAAGCAGTTTCCACAAATCAACATCAACAATTTGCTCTTTTCCCGATTTGGTTAACCGGCGCACTTGAATATTGCGAATATCAGCTTGTTCTGTGATACCGCCGGCTGATTGAATGGCAGCAGTCACGGTAACATCATTCTCTTCTGAGTTATTGTTGATGGTATAGGGGCCCGGTCGATTTACTTCACCGACGACTGCAATTTTTAAGGGGCCTGAGTCCGCACCGGCAAAGCTGGCATTCGCTAAAATACTACTTTCTTGTAAATCTACATCTGCGGCCGTAGGAATAAAGATCCTATCGCCATCTCTTAATAAGAGGTCTTGACTCAGATCGGCAGTTTGTAATAACCTCCACAAATCTACCGTAATGATCTGATCGCTATCTTGTTGACTGGGACGAGAGCGACGGACTTGAATCCTTCGGATATCCGCTGCTTGAGTAATTCCTCCAGCTAAATCAATCACACGGGTAACAGTTGGCAGAGCAACTTCTTCATTTCCATCTAAGGACATGGAGTATACGCCAGGACTATAGACTTCTCCCGCTATCCCCACTTTCACAGGACGGACATTAATTAAGCTCAGGGTAACAATGGGGTTCCGCAGATAGCGAGACATAACTGTAGCTATTTTATCTGATGCTTGAGGAAAAGTTAAGCCTTGCACTTGCACTGCACCTACAAGGGGTAAATTGAGGGAGCCATCAGATAAAATCAAAAATTCGCCGCTATATTCAGGGACGTTAAATATATCAACTTGTAGCCGATCGCCTGCTCCAAGGGTATAGCCTTCATCTACGGGCAAGGAAGTGGGGACGGGGGCAACTGGACTTTGAGCTAAAACGAGGGCGGGGAAGCTACTCCAGGTGAGACAAGCAGCCAAGGCGATCGCCCCAGAAGATCGTATCCATTTTACCCATATGTTTTTTCTCTGCTTTGTTTTTAAGGGACTTAATCGTTTTGGTTCTTGAGCGATCGCCTTTGCCATTATCAATTTAGCCATATATGCTTTTTTTAAAATTCAACTCTATACTATTGGAGATATAGTTTAACACTCAACACCTTCTGGTGGTTGACGATTACTACATCAGCCTTAACAACTGAAATTCCGGAGGTTTCTTACCTCCCCTTGATTATAGTAATGATCTGAATCGTTCCTGACTATCGTGATTTCATTCTGGAAGAAATTAACTCAAAAGTCCCCAGGGCAACCTCCAAACCGTAAAGATCGATTTTGTTGTCATTGGGTTTTACCTGGAAAATTGGCGATCGGCCCCCTGCCAATCCATAAAAACCATTATGTCCGTCTACAAGAAGAACAGATTGAAGCCATTCTCTCCCTCTGTCCAGAGGCAGAAGGTGCAATCCAACCTGAATTTAAGAACCAATTTCAGTGTCTGTGCTATCCTTTGCCCGATAGTCACTATCAAGAACCATTGAAACCTGAAGACTTAGCTGAAGCGGTTAAGCTGGTTCACCAAACCCTGGAAGAAGGAAAATCTCTTTATATCCATTGCTTTGCGGGTATAGAGCGATCGCCTACGGTATGCCTTGCTTATCTGTGTCGCCACCAAGGTCTTGAACTCTGGGAGAGCCTACGATTCCTCAAGGAAGTCCATCGCCGTAGCGCTCCCACAGAAACTGAACTTCAGGCAATCCAAGCCTATCTCAAGTCCCCATTGTAGTCTTTTTAAAGCAATTTAAACTACACAATCTTCCGGGCTTTCAACGTAATCAAATAGCACTTTATTCATATAATTATCTGCCCATTCGCGGCCAAACGCTTTTTCTAAAACTCGGCGAGTTTTATCATTTTGTTGTTGTTGGGTACAGTAATAGCGTTGACCGGCCAAAATAGTCTTCTGTTCTCCGGCTGAAACTGGTTGCGCGGCGGCAGCTTGGGCACAATGAATTTTCATAAACGCCTCTACCCGTTCGACAAAATGAACTTCTTCCGCTTCATTTTCCGGGCGAATAAACAAACAAAACTCGGAAAAAATATCTGCCCAAGGGGGGAGCTGTCGATATTGGGCAAATTCTGGTTTAGGTAAAGATTGCAGCGCTCGATAATAGGATTCTGGCAAGGTGCGGTTAGGATTCACTGGAGACAAATCGGCGATCGCCGCACTAATCTGTCCCTTGCCCGCCACTAAATCGCAACCAAACATGGGCAAATTATAATTCGGTCGCGGAAACATCACACAATGGAGAATATCCAAACCCTTGCCTAGCTTTGCCAACTCCAGATGAATCTTCCGAAACTGAGGCGTTTGATAACATTTATTTTCAATCGTTAGCTTCTCCCCCTCTAGTCGTCCCTCCACATAACCTAACTCTCCAGGCAAATCATAGGGTTCCAGCTCTAGATAAGTTTTCCAAACCTGCTCTAGAGTATCGGCCAACTGCCGAATTAGGGGATGTTGTTGCTCTCTCAATACCACTCGTGACATAACCAGACCTTCACCCATTCAAGACATCAGCAAGGGACTTCCAAAGGATGCTAACCTTTAAGCATATCAGTATACCAGGTTGCTTGATCTCGCCAAAACCCTCTCCCTAGGGTAGGCAGCAGCAACCCTTCACTCTATAGCTCAGGGAACCCCTATGTTTGGTCTCGGATTACCAGAAATTGGCATTATTGCTGTGGTTGCTCTGCTCATTTTTGGGCCTAAAAAAATCCCCGAAATGGGTAGATCTATGGGCAAAACCATTCGTGGATTTAAAGCAGAAATGAACAGTGAGTCAGAGTCAGAGGTTGACTTCACTTCAGAAGCCAACCCTTCGGACTCACCAAAATCCTAATTTCTAGACGGAAGGCGGCTCTCAATTAAGCGAATTGCCCGTGAAACTGTCTCCGGCAAAATGACAACTAAGCTCTCCTTGGGAGCCGAATCTAAAGCTGTATTAATGGCATCGGTTTCATTGAGAATTACCTCATACTGACATTGGCGATCGCACTTTTCAATCCCCTTAGCGATTAACTCAGCCGCATGTCCGCGAGACCGGCCGCGAGTATCGTCATCCTCTTTAACAATAATCCGGTCAAAAATACCCACCGACAGCTCCCCAAGGGTAATAAAATCCTCATCCCTGCGGTCTCCAGGACCGCCAACCACGCCTATGCGCTCTCCCGGCCAGTTTTTCACAAATTGCCCTAACGCCTTATAACTGTGGGGATTATGGGCATAATCGATCAAAGCACTATAATCACCAAGCTCGAATAAATTCATCCGTCCTGGGGTTTGGCTCGATGAAGCCTCAAACGTCTCCAACGCTGCTCGAATATTCTCAAGACTCACTCCATAGACAAACGCGGCTAAACTTGCCGCTAAAGCATTCGCAATCATGAATGGAGCCATTCCCTTCATCGTCATTGGAATATCTACCGCTTTACTAATCCTCATTTTCCATTCCCCTTTCAGGATCAGTAAGTCACCCTTGTCATAAATTGCCGCCATACCCCCTTGAGCCGTATGCCGTTTAACCACCTGGTTATCCGATTCCATAGAAAAATAGGCAATATTGCATTTTAAGCGTTCTACCATGGCACAAACCAGAGGATCGTCAGCATTAAGAACAGCATAACCATCGGGTTTAACGGTTTCGGCTACCACAGCTTTCACTTGAGCCATTTGTTCAATGGTATTAATATCTCCTAGTCCTAAATGGTCAGCCGCCACATTTAAGACTACGCCCACATCCGAGCTATCAAAGGCCAATCCACTACGCAAAATGCCACCGCGAGCTGTTTCTAGCACAGCAATTTCTACCGTCGGGTCTTTTAGAATTAATTCGGCACTTTGCGGCCCCGTATTATCCCCTGGCTCTGCTAAATAATCCCCAATGTACGTGCCATCTGTAGTCGTATATCCGACCACTTTGCCCGTTTGTTTCATGATATGGGCTGTGAGGCGAGTGGTTGTTGTTTTGCCATTAGTCCCCGTTAGCGCCAAAATAGGCACGCGCGATGGCGTGCCCGGAGGAAACAGCATATCCATCACTGGTGCAGCAATATTCCGGGGAAGCCCATAACTCGGAGCTGCGTGCATCCTAAAGCCAGGAGCTGCATTAACTTCTACAATCACACCATCCGTTTCTCGCAAAGGGCGGCTAATATCAGAAGTCACGATATCAATTCCGGCAATATCCAAGCCAATAGTTTTCACCACCCGTTCAGCTAACCAAATATTTTCGGGATGCATTTCATCCGTTCGGTCAATAGCAATCCCCCCCGTACTCAGGTTAGCCGTTGCCCGAAGCATACACCTTTCATCTTTTTTGGGCACACTATCGAGGGTATAGCCTTGCCGATCTAGCAAGTTCATACTATTTCGGTCTATTTCAATTCGAGTCAGAACATTGTCATGCCCTTGTCCTCGCCTGGGGTCACGGTTCGTTTCTTCAATTAACTCAGCAATGGTAGATTTTCCATCTCCAACCACATGGGCTGGCACTCGTTCAGCAACCGCGATCACTTTACCATTGATCGCGAGAACTCGATGATCGTTGCCTTCATAATAGCGTTCTACAATGACTCGACGGGTTTTAGATGCAGAACTGGCATCATCGTAGGCTAATTCTGCTTCCTCAAACGATTTGACATTGATGGTAATTCCGCGGCCATGGTTACCATCAAGGGGTTTAATAACAAGAGGATAGCCGCCGACTTCATCAATAGCATCTTCGAGTTCATCAAGGTATTCAATTACAGTCCCTCTAGGAACGGGAATACCCGAATCCCGAAGAATCTTTTTAGTTCCTTCTTTGTCACAGGCCAGTTCTACACCCAGAATGCCAGTTCTATTACTGAGGGTGGCTTGAATTCGTTTTTGGTATACCCCATAGCCCAATTGGATCATAAATCGGGCACTCAGTTGCATCCAAGGGATATCACGGGCTGTGGCTTCTTTGACTAAAACATCGGTAGAGGGACCCAGGGCTGCATCTGCCCAAAGTTCTCGTAAGTCTTGTAAATCTTGTTCTAATTCCGAGAGGGGATAACTGCCCGTCTCGACAATGCTTTGGCACAGTCGGACAGCCGCTCTCCCTGCATATCGACCTGCTTTTTCATCCAAGTATGCAAAGACGACTTGATACACACCTGAATCAGCAGTTTCACGAGTTCGACCAAAGCCAACGCTCATTCCGGCCAGGGTTTGCAGTTCTAGGGCAACATGCTCAACAATATGGCCCATGTATGTGCCTTCTTGAACTCTTTGTAGGAATCCTCCCCGATATCCTGGGGCACAATAGTGTTCAACTAAACTGGGTAAAGCTTGGGTGAGACCTTCATAGAAACCGGGAATTGTATTCGAGGGTCTTTCGGCTAGATCTTCTAAGTTTAGGCGTAGGATCACCAATTTGGTTCGGCGAATACTCCAGTAATTTGGGCCACGTAAGGTTAGGGTTCTGAGGATTTTCATGGGGCAGATGGATCGCGCAATGCTAGGGATGCTAAGGACGGCAAGCTGCTATGGCAGATAGGTTGATACAGGTTGTTAGTTAACGATTTTGACATCCTGATTCCACCCTCTGGTAAGCATGAAGGGTAAAGTGGATGAGAAACTGTTCACATTGGACAGTTCTTGGGATTTAACTCGACATTGGTCAGTTTCCGGTTTGGCCGGGATCGATAATGATTTCTCTTGAGTGCATATTGTAGTGTCCTCCATGGCAAAGGATATGAACCTTGAGGTTGCAGATACTTAGGGGATCGGTTGCACCAACGATGTGTTCATTGTTGAAGAGGAGATTTCCAGGATCGACGATGGTGACGGTGCCTTTGCCAATGACAGATAAGAGTCCATCCCCTTCAACGATCGCGCAGGTATCTTCGTCTATACCGATGCCGATACGGTCTGAGTAAGCAGATATGGCACTGATTAGTCGAGCCATACGATTACGGTTATGGAAATGTTGATCGACGAGCAGTTCGGGCACGATCGCCAACCCCGTCGTTACATCAACCAGGGAACGATTGGGGGATTCACCACTGCCACCACCAGCAATCATATATTCTCCCATAACAGCGGCCCCAGCGCTTGTTCCAGCTAGGGTAATTTGACCGGCTTGGGCCTTTTTACGCACGGTTTCCATCACTGGAGTATCGGCCAGAAGTCCACATAACCGCAGTTGATCTCCTCCAGTCATGAAGACTCCGGTACACTCTTCGAGGAACGTTTGCCATTGGGAGGCACTGGCACTTTCCCGGTCTCGAATGTCAAAGACCATGATATCTTTAGCACCCATATCTGTAAAAATGGTGCGGTAGCGATCGCCCACCAATAAGGGTTCGCGAGAGGCTGAGGGGATAATCCCTAGTTTGGACTCTTTCCCCCCAGAGCGGTTAAAAAAGGTTTGCAGAATTTCTCGACCATGAATTTTGTCCTCTGCACCGCCAATGATCATGATTGAGGTTTTGGTCGATCGAGGAGCCTGTGGCGATTGGGGTTGGGATTGAAACTTTAACATGGAACTGACTTTACACATCATGGTGACTTATGGGGATTAGAAGAGACATTTTAAAAAAGGATTCTCTTCTGAAACGGTCAACAAGGGACTAGCAATGGGTTGAGCCATTCAACCCTGAAGACCTTCAACCTCTGGGATTTCAGGTATCTTCTATGCTATAGCTTAATGGCCAATAGATAATCTAATCACAGGGAAATCCGCTCTCTGTGATGCTAGTTCAGTTGAATAGGAGTCACTCTTGCGATTCGATCTCATTACATTGTTTCCTGATTTTTTCTCGTCCCCCCTGAGTTCAGGATTGTTGGGCAAGGCTCTTGCCAAAAACATTGCTCAGGTTTATTTGACCAACCCCCGCGATTTTACCACTGATAAGCACCATAAGGTAGATGATGAACCTTATGGGGGGGGGGTAGGAATGGTGATTAAGCCAGAACCTATTTTTGCAGCGGTGGAATCTTTACCGCTGAGGAATCATCGTGAGGTGCTGTTGATGACTCCCCAGGGAGAGCCTCTAGAACAGGAATTGTTTAAAACTTGGGCGAGGAAGTATGACCAGTTGGCGATTATTTGCGGCCATTATGAAGGGGTAGATGAGCGGGTGTTAAGTTTGGTGACTCGTGAGGTATCTTTGGGGGATTTTGTGCTAACAGGAGGCGAGATTCCGGCATTGGCGATCGTTAATGGGGTGATTCGGCTGTTACCGGGAACAGTGGGAAAGGAGGAGTCTTTGA
>DDLS01000099.1 GCA_002340255.1 Cyanobacteria bacterium UBA2566 | reverse complement strand
GTTGGGGTCGGGGTCGGCGTTGGGGTCGGCGTTGGGGTTGGGGTGGGAGAAACAAGAATTATGCCATTGCTGCCATTATTTGCACTAGCATCTAAGATTCCATGGGAGATCGACCCATTTCCGGAAGTAATTTTGAGGGTAATATCCCCCCCCTGACTATCATTGGTCGTTGAGTCAATACCTTGTACAACAATGTTCCCTTGTTGAGTTTCAAAGAAAACATGTCCTGCATTCCCATTTTGGGCACTCGAACGGATAGAACTCAATGTTGTAATGTTCCCAATTGTTTGAATCCATAGGTTAATGTTGCCACCGTTTCCAGCTAGCTGAGTAGCGCTTGAGTTCAATTCTCCTGTGGTTATATCACCCATCTCCGTCGTCAATTGAATCGTACCAGCATTACCGGCTTGGGTGGATGTATTCAGATTTCCCGTACTAATACTTCCCCCAGAAGTGGTTAGGGATATATTGCCCCCTTGTCCATCGGAATGGGTATCGAGGTTTGCGGTGGTAATAGTGCCCGCAGAAGCCGTTAAAGAAATATTTCCCCCTTGTGAATTATCGCTGGTATTTAAGTTTCCAAGGGTAATACTGGCTCCTGAAATATTAATCTCTCTACCCGGAGCGGTAAAGGTGGCGGATGAGTCCATCATAAATGAACCGTTGTTATTCCTATCCGCATCAGCCCTAAAGATGATAGAACCCGTACCCGGTAAGAAATTTAAGGAGACTCCATTGGCAATGGTAATGTTCTTGGTCGCTTCTAAAACAATATTGCCTGCCACCTGTTCTAAAGTAGTAGCATTAAGGGTAATATCAGTTCCTGGAAATTGGGTAAAGTCAATGCTGGGCAGGTTATTCTCGGCTTCTGGAGGGTCAAAGGTATTGGCAATTAGAATATTTTCCGGATCAAGTAAGAGGGTTCCCCAATTTCCGGCTGGAGTGCTGACATTAACTTTGCCGGAAAAAGTAAGGGTGTCTTTGCCGGAAACTTCTACTAATCCCCCATTTCCTCCAGTTTCTCCTCCTCGCGCTTCTACTGTGCCGTAAAATTGGGTATTTCCATCTGACCAAATGATAATTTCTCCCCCATTTCCGTTATCCAAACTATTAGCACGGATGTGGGAATCAGGACTAATGAGGGTTTGTTGGGCGTTGGGTAGAGGGCCTTTTCCTTGGTACGATCCGCCGATGTAAATTTGACCACCATTTCCAGGAGTAGAAGCATCAAGAGTTGCGTCAATTACGCCGACTTGAGTCCCAATGATGTTTATAGTTCCAGAGTTAAGATCGGGTTGGGTATGGGAAACATCTAGGGTTTCGGAGGCGATCGCCACGCCTGGATGGTCTGGTATGGTAATCTCAGAATGGGTTAATACCAGTTGTCCCTGAGCATTTACCTCGATCTGGGAAACATGATGGGGAATTTCTCCCCCCGTGAGCAGTTCAGGAACGGAGAGGGGGTTAAAGGGGACAGACTGGCGATCGCCAACTGGAATTTCTAAACTGAGTAAGTGTCCCTCTTGGGAAATGCGTAGGGTGTGATGACCGGGAACTGCGCCCAAGGTGATTGTCCCTCCTGGTGCATTGAGGGTTCCTAAATTGATGACTGTGCCACCGGTTAAGTTCAAGGCTTCACCGTCATCAACCGTTAAGTTGCCCCAATTCAAAATTACGCCTGGACTAGCTCCATCAAACCTAAATTCATTAGGTGTACCGGTCAAAATTTGCCAGTTATTGTCCCCAAATGCATCCAACCATTGATTTTGACCAAAACCAATACCCGTGGCAGTTGTAGCGTGAAATGCAGCGGGAACATTGAGTTGGGCATTGGGGCCAAATAGAATCCCCGCAGGATTAATGAGATAGAGGTTAGAATTACCTCCTAAAACTTGGATTAACCCATTAATCGTAGATGGATTTCCCCCATTAATGCGGCTGAAAATATTCTCAAGTCCTGGTGTAGACAAAAAATTGGCCACCTGATGAGGAGTAAGGCCAAATTGAATAAAACTATGAAAGAGGTTCGCACCATCAGCAGAGGTACTCCCCCCTTGGATATAGAATTGATTCCCCTGGGGAATCACTGTCGTTCCTGTACCATCAGCCGCTGGTACAATGGTTTGGGCTTGGGCAATTTGGACATAGCTTCCGCACAACCACAGGGATAGGGTGAGCAGGAGATTCAAGCTGTTTATCCGCAGGGACATAAGTAATTACTCGGATTCACTCGATGAAAGGAGTTGGCTTTGGGCAAATGCATCGAGTTGAACAGAGCGGAGCAACGTTTCCCATTGGTTGGCGATCGCCCCATCTTGGGGATGGCGATCGTACAGTTGAGCCATCGCTGATAGTGCGTCATGCCAAATGCCTGACTCAGCATAAATCTTGGGTAGAGCTTCTGGACTAGCTTGTTGAATGTGGGCTTTTAGAGGGTCGCTTGCTTCAATACGTTCTATCCAACCATCCACAATGATATCACCTGTACGGTCTTGAGGATCGCAAACTAAGGATAAATACCAATGGTAGAGTTCATTGTGTTTTAGTCCCTCTGCTTCCTCTTTCGATAAGCGGATACTGACAATTCCCGATTCAGAAGGGGCACGCAGTACTTTCTCGTAGATAATTGTTGTGTCGTTTTTGTCCATCAAGGTAAATTTCAGCATTTTACCTTCAGCATGAGGAACATACCAGAAGAGGGTAGGATGGCTTTCTAAAGTTAAGGCTAAATCTTTGAGAGGAACTAAAGCGGTTAAGGGTTGGTTATTCCCTTCAGAAACACTACAGCCACGAGTTCCTGCATCTGAGGTTCTGGGGGGCGCTCCTCTTCTTGGAGGATTAAAGGCTTGGGCCATTTCAAAACTGGGTTTAGGGAGGGCAGTAGATGCACTGTGCCAACCCAGAGTTGCTACGAAAGTCAAGGTAGCTAGTTTGCGTTTTTTTTCTGACCAGCATGTGTTTTTTTTCATTTTCAATAACCGAGGTTATTACGATGGATACAAGGGAGGCGATCTAGAGATCTCAGTAATCTTAAGGATAGTCTTCATCTACCCGATCGGAAGATAAGGAAGGATAGAAGTTCTCATAGAAACAGTTTAGTGTTTTTCCGTTCTCTCTTTAACCGAACAAGTACGGATTTTTCTTTTAAGTTTTCATTAAGACATCCACCAAGAGTTTTCAAGGAGGATCGAGTACTGAAATCAAATATTTGGGGTTTAGATTTCAAAAACTTTCCGGAAGAAACTAAAGGATTGAGGTAAATTGTAAATTGCTCTTAAGTGATACATTGGCAAGAGAAAAAGGGGGTGAAACCCCCCATTCTATTACGGCAATGCTTCAATGATGAGGCTCTAATCCCTCGATCTTGAAGGGACTAAGACTAACGCATGGTGACAAATTCTTCGGCTGAACTGGGGTGGATGCCAACTGTGGCATCAAAGTTGGCTTTGGTAGCTCCCATTTTCAGGGCGATCGCCACGCCCTGGATAATTTCTCCTGCATGTTCTCCCACCATATGCGCTCCTAAGACCTTATCCGTTTCTTCATTAACTACCAATTTCATTAATGTACGGTCTTCTTGGCCGCTCACGGTATGATAAAGGGGTCTAAACTTGGCACGGTAAATTTTAACTTTATCACCATACTGAGTGCGAGCTTCTTCTTCCGTCAAGCCCACGGTTCCCGCTTCAGGATTGGAAAAGACAGCAGTCGGTATATTATCATAACTCATTTGCCGAGATTTCCCACCAAAATGGGTATCAGAAAAAGCGCGACCTTCTCCAATGGCAACCGGGGTTAAATTTACCCGATCTGTACAGTCTCCAACGGCGTAGATATGTTCGATGTTGGTGCGACTATGGGCATCAACGGCGATCGCCCCTTTTTCCACGGTTATCCCTACTTTATCTAACCCTAATTTCTCTAAATTGGGTCTACGTCCCGTTGCCGAGATTCCCACTGCATCAGCAATGATAATCTCCTCCTCATTTTCTCGCGCAATCGTCACCGCTAGACCTTCATCCGTTTTTTCCACCAGCTTAATCACGCTCTTGTTTAAAATCCGGACACCATGGCGCTCCATTTCCGATTGAATATGGGTGCGAATATCCCCATCAAAGCCATGGAGAATATGCTCCCGACGGATCACTTCCGTCACTTCGGTTCCCAGTCCATGGAGGATACAGGCAAATTCTACGCCAATATATCCACCGCCTAAAATGACCACCCGTTTGGGTTGCTTTGTGAGCTGGAAAATTTGATCGGAAATTAAGGTATGTTCAATCCCAGGAATATCGGGTTTAACCGGTTTGCCTCCCACGGCAATCAGGATTTTATCCGCCGTTACCGTATCTTCACCAATTTTCAGGGTATGAGGATCGACAAACTCAGCATATCCTTGATATAACTTGACCTCAGATTTATCTAACATTCTCTGATACACCCCATTCAGGCGATCGACTTCCCCATTCACAGCCGTAATCATTTTCGTCCAATCTAGCTCACTTTCCACCGGACTCCAGCCGTAGCCTTGGCTCTCTTCAAACCAACTGGGAAAATGGGAGGCATACACCATTAGTTTTTTGGGAATACAGCCTCGGTTAACGCAGGTTCCCCCCAGGCGATCGAATTCGGCAATACCAACCTTAGCGCCATATTCGGCGGCACGTCTAGCACTGGCAATTCCTCCTGAACCGGCACCAATGACAAATAAATCGAAATCGTAACTCATGGTTCTTATTCTCCCAAATTTCCTTCTATTGTAATGAATGGGTTTTGTAGGGGCGGGTTCACCCAAATGTAGGACTCCCACCAATTAATATCCTAAACCCGCCCCTTGTATCTTAAGAGAGTAGGGTGGGCAATGCTGTTGCTCAACTTTGCCACCTTGACCGGTCTGGGTGCGTTAGCGAAAGGGTAACGCACCCTAAGAGATCTGAACTAAATTGCTTTTTGTTGTTCATTAGACATCTCCTAGAATTAGGCTGAAACCCTAATGCTGTCGTTTAAAAAACGAAGTTTTAGGAGATGTCTATTGTTAATTCGTCAATTCTCGATACAATTTTCATAGACCTGGTGACCGATAACTGAACATGACTGTAGAGACCGAAACGCCAACGGAAGATCTGACTGTAGACCCTCTGGATGAATTGTCTGATGATGTGGAAATGTCGTTGTTTGATCATTTGGAAGAGCTGCGGCAACGGTTTTTCTATGCCTTAATTGCGGTGGCGATCGCAGTGGTAAGCTGTTTTGTGTTAGTCAAGCCGATTGTGCAATTCCTGGAAATTCCCGCAGGAAATGTGAAGTTTTTACAATTAGCTCCGGGAGAATACTTCTTTGTTTCCCTGAAAGTGGCCGGCTATAGCGGTATCATCCTGGCAACTCCCGCGATTCTCTATCAAATTATCCAATTTGTTCTTCCCGGATTGACGCGCAGGGAGCGGCGCTTAGTGCTGCCGGTGGTGGTGGGATCGAGTGTCTTATTTCTGACTGGGTTGCTGTTTGCCCAAATGGTGTTAATTCCCGCAGCATTGAACTTTTTTATCACCTATGGCGCGGAAGTCGTTGAGCAAGCATGGTCAATCGATCGCTATTTTGAGTTTGTATTGCTGTTGATGTTTAGTACCGGATTGGCGTTTCAAGTCCCCGTCATTCAAGTGCTATTGAGTGTCTTAGGACTCGTTTCATCGCAACAAATGCTGGCAGGATGGCGCTATGTGGTAATGGGAGGGGTACTACTCGGCGCGATCCTCACTCCCTCTACCGATCCGGTGACACAAAGTTTACTCGCGGGAGCCGTTTTAGGGCTGTATTTTGGGGGCGTTGGGTTAGTAAAGGCGATCGGTCGTTAACTGGTGTGGTAAAATACGAATTCTGAACCTTAAAATTGGCTCTCCATTGGGTTTTTACCAGTATGAGCCGTGGTCAAAGATAAGACAATTAGGAATTAAAGAAATGGAAGTCGTATTAAGCAAGATTCTTTACAAGGGTGAAATCAAAGGCTCTCAATCTGATGAATATATTGAGATCGCCAATTATGGAGAGGGAAGTGCGGATTTATCGGGTTGGAAAGTTGCTTCATCAGGAACCAATCAAGAATTTATCTTTCCTGAAGGGACAGCCTTAGCTTCTGGCAAAAAATGCCGGGTATATACCAATCAAATTAACCAAGAGTCTGGAGGATTTAGTTTTGAACATAAAACTGCCCTCTGGAACGATCTAGGAAGTACAGGAAAACTCTTTGATGCCCAAGGCAATGAAGTCTCTAGCATTTCTTATTCATCCAATGGTAAAGTAGCGATCGCTGAAATTGGCTATAAAGGCCAGATCAAAGGGTCTCAATCTGATGAATATATCGCGATCGCCAATCATAGCGATAAAAGTGTTGATTTATCAGGCTGGAAAGTTCTTTCATCCGGCAGAAATAAAGAATTTATCTTTCCTGAAAGCACGTCTTTAGCCTCTGGTCAAACCATACGAGTCT
Source organism: Cyanobacteria bacterium UBA2566 (assembly GCA_002340255.1). Classification (GTDB taxonomy): domain Bacteria; phylum Cyanobacteriota; class Cyanobacteriia; order Cyanobacteriales; family Desertifilaceae; genus Roseofilum. The sequence continues at coordinate 67,609 of DDLS01000099.1, read as the reverse complement.
ATACGGATCAAATCAATCAAGAGTCTGGGGGATTTAGTTTTGAATACAACAGTGCCCTCTGGAACGATCAAGGGGGTACGGGAAAGCTCTTTGATGCTCAAGGGAATGAAGTTTCCAGTTATAGCTATCAAAATTCTAATTAACAACCCAACCCACACTATCCTTAAAAATTGGCTTAGAGCCAATTGTCCTCTCTCTCAAGTTAAGTAGTTAATGGCACTACAGGCTCTCTCTATTCCCTAGCACTTCTCGCTATAACGGGATCATATGACTGTAGGAGATTAGGAGTTCATCGCTCGATAAGTTAGCACTTTCTTCTTGGGGACTCCACAGTAATTCAAACACGAGGAGATAGTCAGGAGAAATAGCACCTAAACGTCCTAACACTTCTCTTAAAGATTCTGGAGTTTGGATGTCCTTAAATAGAGGTTGATCGTCGGCAGTTCCCACTAGGAAGGTGACGACAACATAAGAACCGGGAGTGGAAAATTCTTGACTTAAAGCGGCAAGTTTTTCTTGAACTGCACCATTGACATTCACTAAAGTTTCGGAGGTGAATTTACTCCTTTCCTCTAGAGAGAGTTGTTCAAACAACTGTTGTGCTTCTTCGCGAGAATAAACAGTTTGAGAACTGGAAGAAACATAACACCAGCGATCTCTCCTTCGCATGAGAGCCAACGCTCCCTCTTGCAACATATCTATCAACCCCTCTGGCGTTTCGGTATCCCCATTGAACGTTAACTGAGTTAACTGCTGTTGAAGATCGCCCTCTGGAGCCAATAGAGCCACTTGTAACTTACTCACCGTCACAATATCATTGTCCAACTCATTGCCAGGAGAACGACGACTGAAAATTAAATACGCAATAAATACAGCGCCCCCAATAATAAGCAACCACAGCACCAACCCCATCCAGTTGGCTCGCGAATGATGATGACTAGCATAAGCGCCAGCCCTGTCCCGATCGGGTCTGCGATGCCTATGGGGAGGAGGAGGAGCAGAATTTAAGGGCTGATGTGGCTCTAGATAGCTGCCAGGAGTCGGTGGTGCAGGAGGAGCAGGGGGGGGATCGGTTCTAGGCAAAACATCCTCAGCAGGGCGGCGATCGCCTGATATGGGCACAGGAACAGGAACGGAGATAACCGGTTTTGGGGGAGGTGGTGCAGCGTAACCTGGAGGTGGAGGTGGTGCAGCATGACTGGGACGAGGTGGTGGAGGTGGTGCAGAATGCAGTGGAGGGGGCGGGGGGGCAAACGATCCCCCCCGTATCCGTCCCCCTGTACTATTGCTATTGGAAGAATTTGGGGCAACTGAAGGTCTAGGCTGAGAACGAGGCGTTGAGGTTGGAGATTTCTGTAGAGACGGTGTAGAACTTGATGAACTGCCAGAGCGGTTAGTAGAACTGCTCGAACTACCTGAAGACCGAGGGCGTGAAGAACCCCCACTAGCGCTAGAACCACTAGAACGAGAGCGATTACCACCCGATCGCGATCGCCCCCCAGAGCTAGAACCAAACGATCCGCCCCGCGATCTCCCCCCGCTCTTTTTCGCCACTGCTTCCATACCGATCTCAAACTCTGTATTCAGCAATGACTCGGATACCGAAAGGGGAACCCCTTGAATCATCAACCACAAGGCGATCGTCGTGACCCAAAACCTTAAATTAGCATTAAGACGCATCTTAAGCCTATCCTCTGAAGCCCATTACCTCCAGTGTGCCTTTTCCATTCTCCAACTGTCCAATTAAACTCTCAAAAGGCACTCTAGCAATAGGCAAAAAGGGAAACGGAGCTTTACCCTTTCCTTCAACTGTCCATAAACGCATTTTTGTATTCACGGTTGCTCCCTGAGAGCAGCAGACAGTGGTATTGTGTGGTGACACGGCTTAATTTTAACGGTTATGAGTGCAGACCAAGAACAATCTCAGTCTAATTCCTCATCTTTATTAGAAAGGATGGGTGCATTCTTCCAATGGGAGAGTTTGAATACAAATTGGCAGACGGAAGTTTTAGCCGGAGCGACGACGTTTATTACCATGGCTTATATTTTGGTCGTCAATCCCGATATTTTGTCGAACGCCATTTTTTTACAAGAGAGTCGAGATTTATTTGGAGAATTGGTCATTGCTACGGCCTTTTCAGCAGCGATCGCCTCTTTAATCATGGGATGTTATGCAAAATACCCCTTTGCCCTCGCTCCAGGCATGGGATTGAACGCCTATTTTGCCTTCTCCATTGTCCTCAGACTTGGCATTGATTGGCGAGTTGCCTTAACCGCAGTTTTTCTCGAAGGGCTGATTTTTATCGGCTTAACCCTCTCCAATATTCGCGCTCAGATGGTAACGGTTATTCCTGCTTGTATTAAGCAATCTACCGCTGCTGGAATTGGCTTATTTATTACATATGTTGGACTCAAAAATGGTGGGTTAATCGTAGGCGATCAAATCACCATAACCACTTTAGGAGAATTAAATAATCCCGTCACCTTAATGGCCATTTTCGGAATCCTGATTACCTCCGCATTTATGGTGCGACGGATTCGGGGCGCATTGCTATTAGGAATCTTCGCTACGGCCATTTTAGCCTGGATTTTGGGTGTCGCCCCCTTACCAAGCGGTATTCTTGCCTTTCCTCAATGGCCGAGTGATTTATTCGGTCAAGCCTTTGTCGGATTGGTAAACCTGAATCAAATCCCCTTTTGGGAACTATTAGCCATTCTATTTGTTCTCCTATTTGTTGATTTATTTGATACTGTAGGCACCCTGGCCGGGATTGGCATGAAAGCCGGTTTAATTAATGACCGAGGGGAACTTCCTCGAGCCAGTCAAGCATTTATGGCTGATGCCGTTGGCACAACCATGGGCGCAATTTTAGGGACATCAACCGTAACCACTTACATCGAATCAGCTTCGGGGATTTCCGAGGGGGGACGATCGGGATTTACGTCCGTGGTTTGTGCCCTATTGTTTGCACTCTCCATCTTCTTTATTCCCCTGATTTCCGGCATTCCTCCCTTTGCCACTGCACCGGCGTTGGTCATTATTGGCGTGTTGATGATGGGCAGTGTACGCTCTATCCATTGGGACGATCCAGCCGAATCTATCCCTTCATTTCTGACATTAGTTTTTATACCTCTAAGTTTCTCAATCGCCGAAGGTTTGGCGATCGGATTTATCACCTATCCGTTGCTCAAATCCTTTCAAGGTAAAATGCACGAAGTCGCTCCTGCGGTATGGGCGATCGCAGCCATCTTTACTCTACGGTTTGTATTAATGGCGCTACAGATTTGAGGGTAATGCTTGGATGTCCAATCTTTTTAAAAAAATCAATCAATTGTAGGAATTCCCCAGATATAGAAGACTGGGGGATACACAGCACAATTAATCCATCCGATCTAAAATAGAGTAATCCTCCATTGAGGTCCGCAACAACTGAAATGCTGGCGATGGCTTCCCTGCGATCGCCATAATCAGTTTTTAACCTAAGTTTCGATTAGCTCAAAAGTCAAAGCATGTCTGATTTACTCCCACTTACCGATGAAACCATTTGGGCAATTGTGGATGAAACCCTAGAAAATAGCCTAGAAGATCAAAGAGTTAATGAATTAGTATGGTATCATTTAGGCTATCGCTATAATTCAGATAACCGAACTTGGGATATCAGCCAAGCGATCGACGATTGGGGTGAAGTTTATCCGGAACCTCCTGATTTTATAGATTCTCGTCCAGCAACCCTAAAGCTAACTCGCTCTATTCCTCCAGAAAATAAACAACTGCTCAAGCAGGAATTAGGATTTAAAGGATATAAAATTGGTGAATTTGGTCCGCGACAAACTCGACGAGCAACTATGGCAAATTGGTTACTGAGTTATCGTAAACTTCAGCCACCTATCCAATCTTAACATCGATTGAAACCTTGTTTCTTGATAGAATGACTGGACTATTTTAATACGCTTCTTTATTCCTATGGATTGAGGTACAAGTTGCCGACTACAGTCCGTTAGAGTTAAGCCTAATTTTTGATTCATACGATAGATCAAGAAAACGAGAGACTTGTTACTCAAAATAGGAGCAATTAGTGATGAATAGTTCAGCTTTTCCCAGATCCTCTAGTTTAGCACTCTGTAATCGGTTCAACGATTTCTGTTCCTCTCACGTCTGGGGTGATTTTAAGTTTGTGGAAACTAAACTACAAGAACTCCTTCAAGAAAACCAGAGACTAAAGTATTTACTCAACCAAACAGAAGAACGCTACACCCTAGCAATTTCTAGCAGTCAAGTCGGAGTATGGGATTGGAACTTACAGACAAATGAAATATATATTTCGCCCAACTTAAAAGGAGTTTTGGGGTATCAAAATGAAGAAATTCCCAATTATATCGATCCTTGGATGGATTTGATTCATCCTGACGATCGAGAGATGACAAGGAAGTCAGTTCAAGAACATTTAGATGGCTCAACCCCTCTTTATGAAGTTGAACATCGGATCGTCCATAAAGATGGAAGTATTCGCTGGCTGTTGACACGAGGAATTGCGTTTCGAGATAGTGAAGGCAAGCCTTATCGCATGGCAGGTACAGATACGGATATCACGTCTCAAAAACAGAGTTCTAATTTAATCAACAGATTGCTAGATCGCCTATTAATGGTGATTAAGACGGTGGGAGAAGGTATTACTCTGAGTGATGATAAGGGACATTTCACGATTTTTAATCCTAAAATGGAAACTCTGACCGGATATTCTCAAGAAGAGGCGAATAAAGCGAATAACTTTTTAAACTTGTTATATCCGAACCCAGCAGATTTAACGCAAGTGACCGCTCAGATGAATCAGGTGCGCGATCATGGAAAAATAGAAGATGTAGAAACGGTCATTTGCACGAAAAATGGAGAACAGAAAACACTGTTGGTTTCTACCTCTATGATTTGGGAAGAAGAACGATATTGGTATTTGAGTGTTTATCGAGATATTACCGATCGCAAGCACACAGAAGAAGAATTACGCCACAATAAACGCTTTATTGAACAACTGACTGATGCTTCTCCTGAAGTACTCTACTTGTATGATTTGCAAACGGAGAAAAATATTTATGTTAATCGCTCTCTAGAAAGTGTGCTGGGTTATTCTCCCAAAGAGATTCAGTCCCAAGGATCGATATTTTTTGAGCAAAATTATCATTCGGATGAATTGGAACATATTGAAACGATAAAACAGGAGTGGTTAAGTTTAGCCGATGGGGAAGTACAGGAAGTTGAGTATCGGATGCGCCATCGGAATGGGTCTTGGGTGTGGCTGCGATCGCGTAATATGATCTTTAAGCGAAATGCACAAGGAGTTCCGATTGAAATTTTAGGCACAGCGATTGATATTACTACCCACAAATTGATTGAATTACAACTCTGGGAAAGTGAGGCACGACTGCATACGATTATTAATAGCGCTTCTGATGGCTTGCTGATTGTGGATCTTCAAGGTGTGATTCAGTTTGTTAATCCCGCAGCAGAAAAATTGTTTAATCGTCCCCTGTCTAGTTTAGTCGATCACGATTTTGGTCAACCCCTAACCGTGGCCAGTGTAACAGAAATTGATTTAATTCAAGGGAAACAGGTGATGGGTGTTGGAGAAATGAGTGTTTCTCAAACCTATTGGTTGGGCGAACCCGTTTATGTTATTAGTATTCGCGATATTACAGAGCGCAGACAGGCAGAGGAGGCACTCAGAGAAAGTGAAGAACGGTTTCGTCAATTAGCCGGCAATATTCAGGATGTATTTTGGTTGGCTTCTACCCATCCCTATCAGATTGAATATATGAGTCCTGCGTATGAACAGGTTTGGGAGCGATCGCTCTCAAAAGTCTATGAGCCTAATTTTTCTTGGTTAGAGAGTATCGATCCCCAAGATCGCGATCGCGTTCAAGAAACCTGGGATCGGCAGATTCAGGGCGAACATACCTTTTGTGAATATCGAATTCTTTGTCCCAATGGGAAAACCCGATGGATTTGGGATCGAGCCTTTCCCATTGAAGATCAGTGGGGAAATATTGAGCGCATCGCTGGAATTGCAGAAGATATTACCGATCGCAAACAAGCGGAAGAAGAATTAAAATATCGCCTCAAATTGGAAACTGCCTTATCTGAAGTTTCTAAATGGCTCACTCGCCATGACACCCTCGATTTTGACGATCTGTTGGGAATTCTAGCCCAAGCAATGGGGGCTAACCGCGTCTATTTAATTCGCTTCAATTCAGAAGAAACTCAGTTGAGTTTAACCGATGAATGGTGTAATGCTCAGAGTATACCATTTCGCGATCTGCTTCAAGACCTGGATGTAGCTCCTTTTGTCTGGTGGTTTGAGACTCTGCGCCAACAGGATATGTTGATATTTAATTCCCTTGATGATCTGCCAGCGATCGCGAAGTTAGAGAAAGCCTATTTAGAATCGTTGCAGATTGGTTCCCTCTTAGCTGTTCCCATTTGGACAGCATCTGGAAAACTTTGGGGACAGATTACATGTGAGTCTCATTGTCAGAACCCTAAACAATGGTCGGTCAAAGATAGTCGGATTTTACAGGTGGTAGGGGAAATGCTCTATACCCATACTGCCCGTCAGCAAGCCCAACTCGAGCAACAAGAGTCAATTTCTCAACAAATCCGCCAACAACAAGAATTAGCCCGCTCTAACGCCGAATTACAGCAATTTGCTTATGTTGCTTCCCATGATTTGCAGGAACCCCTGCGAGGAGTTGTGAGCTTTAGTCAACTATTGAAGGAAGATTATGGCGATCTTCTCGATGATGAAGGGCAAAGCTATCTTCACTGTATCCTCAGTGAAGGACAACGAATGCAAAGCTTAATCCGCGATTTATTAGCCTTTTCACGGGTGGGAACTCGCGCTCAAGAGAGGCTTCCCACCGATCTTCACGAGGTATTAGAACAGGTATGGATTAACTTAAAAGTCGCGATCGAGGAAAGTGGTGCAACCATTACCCACGATCCCTTACCCACCATCCACGCCGATCGCTCCCAGATGGTGCAACTGTGGCAAAATTTATGCAGTAACGCCATCAAGTTTCGCAGCGATCGCCCCCTGAAGATTCACCTTGGCGCTCAACGTCAAGATTGCCATTGGCTATTTTGGGTGCAAGATAACGGTATTGGTATTGATCCTCATTATGCCGAGCGCATCTTTGTCCTTTTCCAAAGGCTCCATTCCCAAAGCACTTTTCCAGGCACAGGCATTGGGTTAGCGATCTGCGATAAGATTATTCAACGCCATGGGGGAAAGATTTGGGTTGAGTCTCACCTGAACCAGGGAGCGACATTTTATTTTACAATTGGCGATCGCACCTGATGATAATTTTGTACTTTGAATTACAGTTCTGAACCCGTTCATATTTTGTTGATCGAAGACTCTCCGAGTCAAGCAGCCTTAACAGTGCGGGCATTTCGGGAAGGCTCGATGACGTATCAGATCCATGTGGTAGAAACTGGGGAACAGGCGATCGCCTTTTTATATCAGCAGGAACCCTATCAGCAAAGTCCGCGCCCCCAGATCATACTATTAGACTTCAAGTTACCGACTAAAACGGGTTTAGAAGTCTTAGCGGAGATTAAAGCCGATCTATGTCTGAGGGTAATTCCTGTGATCGTGTTAAGCAACTCAGAGAATGAAGCCGATATTCTGTCGAGTTACGAAAATTATGCCAATTGTTATCTGAGTAAACCCTCCTCTTTTTATCAGTTCCAAGACTTGATTCGCCGAGTAGAAGAATTTTGGTTAACTTCTGTTAAACTCCCCCCCATACCCGGTACAATATTCTAACCTGAAAAGCAAATCCCAATCCTGCGAATCATAAGATTGAGGCTGCGGTAATTGAAACATCAAGGCAGATAAAAAGGGATGTCATGTATAATTGTTTATCAATTAGCCTTTTGTGTTGAAGATAGTCAAGGATTAAGCCTGGTGAATCAAGTTATCCTAAATGTACTATTGATTGAAGATAATCCTACTGATGTTCGTCTGATTGAAACTTTACTCAGAAGGACACAAGGATGCGATTACCAAATTGATCGTGTGGAAATCATGGCTGAAGCTATAGAATGGGTCTTGAAAAAATCTTATGCAGTAATTTTATTAGATTTGTCGTTGCCAGATATCAGAGGTTTAGAGACTTGTCAAGTTATGTATCAACAAGCGCCTCATATTCCCATTATCGTGCTGACCGGCTTAGAGGATGAAATCACCGCCATATCAGCACTCAAAGTAGGGGCACAGGATTATATTTTTAAGAACGAGTTACGTCCCAATATGCTGGCTCGTGCCATTCATTATGCAATCAAGCGAAAAGAAACCCTAGAAAAATTACGGCAAAGTGAAGCTCGCTACCGAGGCATTATTGAAGATCAAACAGAATTTATTTGTCGATTTCTAGCCGATGGAACCATTACGTTTATTAACCGAGCCTTTAGTTTATTTTGCCATCAATCCCCAGACTCCTTAATCGGTCAGTGTGCTTCCTATAAATTGTTTACCCAAGACTGGCATCAACTTCAGACACAACTGAGCCAAATCACCCCCAAAAGTCCTACCATTACCTTGGAATTACCCATCCTTGGTCATAACCCCCATCTGATTTGGCAATCTTGGACGATTCGAGGAATTTTTACGTCCCAGAACACTTTAGCTGAATATCAAGCAGTAGGTCGAGATATTACCAACACCAAACAAGCAGAATTGATTTTAAGAAAACAAGCCCAACAGGAAAAAATTCTTAGTATTATCACCCAAAAAATTCGTCAATCCCTTAATTTAGAGGAGATCTTAAAAACTACAGTTCAGGAAGTGCAGCAACTCCTGCAAGCCGATCGAGTGTTAATCTATGGTTTACACCCAGAACCGCAGTTAAGTGTTTTGGTAGAGTCAGTTGCTCCTGATTGTACTTCAATTTTAGGAGAAAGCATTGAGGAAGTTAACCTCGAAGAAATCCTCGATTGGGGTTCAGAATCAGAGTTAAAACTAGGGGTGATTGAAGAGGTTTTATCCCCAGCTCGCTCTGCATTTCAAGAAAAGTTACATCAATGGCAGGTTAAATCCCAATTGGTGATTCAAATTAAGTGTTTTGAGTTACTCACCTCCGATCGAGATGTGGGGATAAAATCACCAGAAGAATTACGGCAAAAAACACCCGAATCTCTTTGGGGGCTTTTAGCCTTACAGGATTGTCGATCGCCACGTACTTGGCCAGAAGATCAACTAGCATTACTGAGAAAAATCACCCATCAGGTAGCGATCGCCATCCGTCAAGGGCAACTGTATCAACAATTAGCTCAAACCAATCGGGTACTCCAACAAATGGCTACCCTAGACGGCTTAACGGGTATTGCCAATCGACGAGGCTTCGATCAATACTTAGCAGTGGAATGGCGCAGACTTGCCCGTGAAGGCACTCCCCTCTCCGTTATCCTATGCGATGTCGATTATTTCAAACTCTATAATGATACCTATGGCCATCAAGCTGGAGATGATTGCTTACGAAAAGTTGCCCAGGCGATCGCCTCATCAGCCCAACGTCCAGCCGATTTAGTCGCTCGCTATGGTGGGGAAGAATTTGTGGTGCTTCTCCCTAACACTCCCTTAGATGGCGCTCTAGAAGTCGCTGACAAAATTCAGGAAGAGATTCAGGATCGAGAAATTGAGCATCTCGCTTCCCCGATCCGATCGAACTTAACGTTATCTCTAGGAGTCGCGTGCCAAACTCCTCGATTAGACATGGAACCCTATCAGCTACTAATCAATGCCGATGAAGCTCTCTATCAATCTAAAGCTCAGGGGCGCAATACCATTCAGACCCATGGATTAAGCTTGGATAATCACTCAAAATTAGTGTAGACTTTCATCAATTTTCATCAATTCAGGTATGATTCTCTTGAAGGTGCATCTAGACCATAGACTTCTTGCAGAAGTCAGGCAAAAGGGAATAAGCACTCTAGCAATAGTCATCAGACATGTGATTACTAGATGGCTATACTCATCCTCTGACCTTAAATCTTAAGATGCAAAATCTGAGATGATGACAGATGTTACCTCTAAGCACTATATCCAATCTCTGATGTCTTCGTTGATTCTGATTGTTGAAGAAGATCCTCCCTTCGCGAAAGAATTGAGTTTATCGATCGATCCGCCTTTAGCGGGGGCGATTGTCTCACATCAGTATGTCACTCAAACTGTCCGTGAGATCGCAGAAATCACCACAGAGCAACCCCATCTGATCGTTGTCGATGTCAACAGCAGCAACTTGAAACCTCTCACTGAGGCGATCGCTTATCGACAGAAGTGCCAAACTTACCCTCCAGCGATTTTAGCCATCAGTGAGTGTCACCAACCCGATTTTATTAGCCAAATTTTGGAGCTGGGGGCTGATGATTATTTACCCAAACCCCTTCATCCTCAACTGCTCAACAAACGAATTACCAGCTTACTGGGCATCTCTCATCCCCAAGATCGTTGCTTCATCGACCCTTATCTTAATCAAGCTTTAAATCATCTACAAGCCCTCAATGAGCTAAAATCTCGGATTATTACCACCATCTCCCATGAATATCGTACCCCCCTCACCACTATCGGTTTATCCATCGGGATGCTAGAGCGATATCGAGATAAGTGGGATCGGGAAAAACAAAATAAGCATTTTGACCGGATTCATAAAGCCATTAACCATATGACTAGCCTCTTAGAGGATATCCTGTTTATCAAGGATGCGGATTTTGGCTTACTGGAATTTAACCCCACGCTGGTGGATGTAATTCCCCTGTTTGAAGAAGCGATTGCCCGGATGCAAACGATCGCCGGTTCCCAATATTCCCTGGAATTTCTCCCCCAAGACTCTGTCACCTCATGGATGCTCGATAGCAGCTTACTTGAGCAAATCCTCGTTCACTTACTCTCCAATGCCATTAAGTATTCTCCCCAGGGAGGAACCGTATCTGTTCGCGTGCGTTGTCTGAACAACACTATGGAATTTCAGATTCAAGATCGAGGAATTGGCATTCCTGAATCTGAGCAACAGCATCTGTTTGATTCCTTTCATCGAGGCAGCAATATTGGCAATATTGGTGGAACAGGCTTAGGACTTTCCATTGTCAAAAAAAGTGTGGATTTACACAACGGAACCATTCACATTAACAGCCAAGTAAACCAAGGAACCACCTTCACCATTACCTTACCCACCAGACCCTAAAATCATCTCGCAATAGTGAATGAGATTCCGGATATAATTACTAATCCTATTTTTTCTCTGCTGTTTCGCCAATTCCTGGCGACTCATTTGGTAAAATGTAGTCTCAGTTACCAATAATTTCATTTGTTTATGCATCTCCGTGTGAATCGACTGCCAAGCCATCTCAGTGGGGGAATCGGGTTCATCCCCAAACCGGGGTGCAATCTGTTGCGCAAAAAAATCTTCAGCCTCCTGGCAAGCTGGAATTAATCCGTCTAGATTAGTCTTGCTTGTAGCCAGCATTAAGACTTTCCTTAAGCGTTCGAGAAAGTGCTGGTAAATCTGCTTGTGTTGTTGCCATAACATAGAGGTATTTCATCCCCTCGCTTTTTTTAAAGGTGTAAAGTTATAGTAATAGTATTAAATAACAGAGCATCAGAGATAACCTGAAATCAGGATCTGCATCTTTGTTATCTCCACCACCAACTATTTTTCCATTGCGATTATCCTAATCTCGTAATCTTGAGTCCCTTCGATGATTCCGAGATTAGATTAGCTATTATCATTCCCAAAACATCCACCCGCTATGAAAACCATCACTGAACCCAACTCCCTCGATCTTACCCTTCCCCACTGGTTAACTGCTTGTTTAAACCCAGAGCAAGTCCTCGCTGAATCGATTCCTCCCCCTGAATTGCCAGAAGATCGGCGCTTAATTCGGGAAGCCTTTGAATTTGCTTATCAACTCCATAAAGGACAATATCGAAAATCAGGAGAGGCCTATATTTCTCACCCGGTTGCAGTCGCGGGATTATTGCGCGAACTCGGAGGCAGTGCCCCCATGATTGCCGCCGGTTTTCTCCATGATGTGGTGGAAGATACAGAGGTAACCCCAGAAGAGTTGGAAGAGCGCTTTGGTTCAGAAGTCCGGCAACTGGTCGAAGGAGTAACCAAACTCTCTAAGTTCAAATTTTCTAGTAAAACCGAACGCCAAGCAGAAAACTTTCGGCGGATGTTTTTGGCTATGGCCCAAGATATTCGGGTGATTGTGGTCAAGTTAGCCGACCGACTTCATAATATGAGAACCCTAGAATTTATGAAGGAGGATAAACAACGGACGATCGCCTTAGAAACCCGTGAAATCTTTGCTCCTTTAGCTAATCGCTTGGGAATCGGGCGCATAAAATGGGAACTCGAAGACCTTGCATTTAAGTATTTAGAACCCACCTACTATCGGGACGTGCAATCCCTAGTAGCCGAAAAGCGGATAGACCGGGAAACACACCTGAAGAATGTGATTGAAATTCTAGAGATTCGGATGGAACAGATTGGGATTGCCACTGTAGAAATTACGGGTCGTCCTAAACATCTGTATGGCATTTATCGCAAAATGCACAAGCAGCAAAAGGAGTTTCACGAAATTTTTGATATTGCTGGAATTCGTATAATTACTGGAAATAACGATCAATGCTATCGGGCATTAGCGATCGTTCATGACTCCTTCCGGCCGATCCCAGGTCGATTTAAGGACTATATTGGTCTGCCGAAACCAAATCGCTATCAATCCTTGCATACGGGCGTGATTGGGCCCACTGGTCGGCCTTTAGAGGTGCAAATCCGTACCCAGGAAATGCATCAAGTGGCAGAATATGGGATTGCTGCCCATTGGAAATACAAGGAAGCCGGATCGAACTATGGCGACATGACCGATACCGATGAAAAGTTTACTTGGTTACGTCAACTGCTCGATTGGCAAAACGATCTCAAAGATGCTCAGGAATACTTAGAGAATATCAAAGATAATTTATTTGAAGATGATGTCTATGTCTTCACTCCCCGTGGGGATGTTCTCTCCCTGACTTCGGGATCGTCAACGGTTGATTTTGCCTATCGAATTCACTCGGAAGTGGGCAATCATTGCTCGGGTGCTAGGGTCAATGGCCGGATGGTTCCGTTGAATACGATGTTGAAAAATGGGGATATTGTGGAAATTTTGACGCAAAAAAATAGCCATCCTAGCTTAGATTGGCTCAATTTTGTCAAAACCGCAGGAGCGCGGAACCGAATTCGGCAATGGTACAAGCGATCGCATCGAGAAGAAAATGTTGCCAGAGGGCGGGAACTGCTGGAAAAAGAAATGGGTAAATCTGGGTTTGAAGCTCTACTCAAATCCCAACCTATGCAATGGGTTGTAGAACGCTGTAATTATCACGCTGTTGATGATTTACTCGCTGCTTTGGGTTATGGTGAGCTGACCTTAAACTTGGTCGTGAACCGTCTGCGAGATGCGATTCGCGCCACTCAACCCTTAGAACCGGAGTGTAAAGAAGGACTCAAAGGTGAGGCGGTGATTCCGTCGTCGTCTTCTGCACCTCAGTCTTCTGGTGGGGAGCACAGTTCTCCCATTGTGGGGATTGAAGGCTTGCTTTATTATCTGGCTGGATGCTGTAATCCTATTCCGGGAGAATTGATTATTGGAGTGGTTACTCGGGGACGAGGAATTTCTGTTCATCGCCAAGGCTGTCAAAATGTGGAAAATGTGGAAGGAGATCGCCTGATCCCGATCAGTTGGAACGGTAAAAACCAGAAAAGAACTCCGACTGCTATGACCTATATTGTGCAAGTGCAAATCCAAACCATTGACCGGGTAGGCATTCTCAAGGATATTCTCTCTCGGTTAAGCGATCAAGGGATTAATGTGCGTAACGTGGATGTGAACACTACACCCGGGAAACCTGCAACGATCAATTTAGGGATGGAAATTCGCGATCGCCCCCAACTTGAATCTGTGTTTACTCAAATTCGCAATATGAGCGATGTCCTCAATATTCGTCGTTTGGGACAAGCAGAAGATGCCTCTTCTGAGTCAGAATAGGAGAGGGACATAATCAGGACAAGTGATGAGTGACACGGTAGAGACGAATCCTTTTGAGAGTTTAAACACCGAAAGTGCCCTAGAAAACTTAGGGGATGATTATTACGATCCCGTGGCAGCAGCTCAATTTCCTCAACATATTCTGCGATGGCGAAATAACGATCTGCTTGTGCAAATGGGACTCAATCCCCAGCAAGTGAGCGATCGCCATTTTATCGACTTTTTTGGCAAATTTGAAAGCGATCGCCCTTGTTTAGCGCTCAAATATCATGGCTATCAATTTGGAGAATACAACCCCTGGTTAGGCGATGGTCGGGGGTTTTTGTATGGCCAGGTGCGAGCAGTTGATGGCCAATTATATGATTTTGGCACAAAAGGATCGGGCATGACTCCCTATTCCAGGGGGGCAGATGGACGGTTGACGCTCAAGGGGGGAGTACGGGAAATATTAGCCGGAGAAATGCTGCATCGGTTAGGGGTAAGGACTTCTCGTTGTTTGAGTCTGATCGAAACGGGAGAGTCATTATGGCGATCCGATGAACCGTCTCCGGCGCGATCGTGCGTGATGGTACGCTGGAGTCGCTCCCATATCCGCTTTGGTACATTTGAACGGCTGCGGTATTTCGAGCGATCGGATTTAATCATCAAACTCTTAGATCATGTCATTGAAACCTATTATCCAGCGCTCTTCCCTCTAGTGCAGCCTGAATCTGCACGCGATCGCTACATCCGATTTTACGATCAATTGGTGCAACGAGTCGCCCAATTAGCCGCTCAATGGATGGCCGCAGGTTTTTGTCATGGGGTTTTAAATACCGATAATATGTCGATTACCGGTGAAAGTTTTGACTATGGGCCCTATGCTTTTATTCCCCATTACGATCCTAATTTTACAGCCGCTTCTTTCGATTATTCTGGACGCTACAGTTATGGGAATCAACCTCTGATTTGTCAACTCAATTTAGAACTGCTCAGTGTCGCTCTGGCTAAAGCGATCCCCAAAACTGCTATGCAAGAGAGTTTAGAACAGTTTAAGGTTCATTATGAACCGGCTTACCAGCAACTCATGTTACGTCGGTTAGGCTTAGATCGCGATCAAATGGAAGAAAAAGAAGCCCAGGAGTTAGTCGAGTTAACCCTAAAATTACTCAAAGATACTCAGAACGGATACCCTCAATTTTTTATGGGTCTGCGCGATCGCTTCGATCCCATTTGGTCAAAACATATGGATGAAATTCCCAACTGGTCTAGCGCTGGCCCTAGTTCAATTTGGCAGGCTTGGAAAATCTTGTATCATAGGGTATTAGGTCGAAACGGCGAAGAAAAACTAGCTGAAATTGACGATCGTCTGCAAAAGGCTAATCCACAAGTCGATCTGTTGAGACCAGCGATCGAAGCCATATGGAACCCCATTATGGTGGATGATAATTGGCAACCATTCATCAACTTTTTAGAACAACTTTAACCTTAATCCAGTGAAGTCTTAAAGATTTAAAAATAACATCACTTTTTCTGTCCATTCACGAATAATGCATCTTTAACCTTGTCATTATGATTCGTTTCTTTAAAAAAAGTCTGCTTAAAAAACTCGCTATTTATTATTCGAGTCTCTCGTTTTTAATTCTGGTTCTTGTTGCAGCTAGCGCTTATATCCTAGCTCATTCTTCCCTCAAACAATCCATGATCAATCAGCTTAGATTAGCTGTTTCGATCAAAGAAAACGAAATTAACCAATGGTTTTTACTACAGTTGGAAGATGCATTTTTATTGGCCCAAATCCCAGAAATTATTGATCGAATCGATATTTTTTTAAATTCCAACTCCGATCCCAGTCTCTCTCAAGATATCATTCATAAACAGATTAAAGATATCTTAATTAAAGTCACCGATATTAAATCCAATATAAAAATTGCTTCTATTGTAAGTAATCAAGGTATTGTCCTTATCTCAACTAATCCTTTTCTAGAAAAAACCTACCAGCCATTAGGAGATTTAACCACTTATGTAACGAACCGAGAAGATCCCATCAACCCCATCTTTTATAATTCTGTTCTGACTCAAAATAAAGCAATTACTTTTGTCACTCCAATTTATAGAGATAATCAGAAACTTGCTTATATTTCCATAGAACTAGACTTGGGTGAAGTCGATAAAGTTCTTCACAATAGCAAAGATTATGACCAGGATAATCAGATTTACTTGATTAGTCGTATTGGTGGAAAAAATACATTTGTCAATTCCCTAAACTTAGGTGATGAAAATCAAGATCGGCCGATTCGTAGCCTAGCTATTGACTCTGTTCTTGAAGGTCAAAATGGAACCGGATTATATATTAACCATGAAGATGTTCCAGTCCTAGGCTTTTATCGGTGGCTGGAAGATAAAAATATGGGTTTAGTTGCTGAAATTTCTCAAAAGCAAGCGTTTAATTTAGCGGAAAACTTGGCTCGCCAAATCCTTATGATTGGCTGTCTTTTTCTGGTCATAATTCTAACAATGATCTATATTATTTCCCGCAGATTAGTAAAACCTATTGCCGAAATATCCGAAGCAGCAATAAGAATTTCTCAAGGAAACTTGAATTTTAATATACCGGTATTGAGTAAAGATGAAATTGGCACACTGGCAATGAGCTTTAATGTAATGACACAAAAACTCAATCAATCATTTCAGGAATTAGAGTTAATTAATGAACAGCTAAAAGTTAATATAGATCAACTCAAAACAGCCAATGAAGTAGCCGAAAAAGCGAATCAAGTTAAAAGTGAGTTTATTAGTCAAATGAGTCATGAATTACGAACTCCCTTAAATAGCATTTTAGGATTCAGCCAAATCTTACGTGAAGAGCGGGATTTTTCGGACAAGCAAAACCATCTAATTGAAGGAATTTATAGTGGTGGTTATAAGCTTTTGGAATTGATAAATAATGTTATCTCCATCTGTAATGAAGAGGAGAAAGATACATCGACATACCTGAGTGTTGTAGCGATAAATGATATAATTCATGAACTGGTGGGTACGTTTGACAGTCAATTATCTTTTCAAAATGTGTCCCTAATTTGCACAGTGGATTCAGAAGTTCCTGCCTGGATTCAAATCGAGGCTTATCCTTTACAAACAATTCTTAAATATTTGTTAGACAATGCAGCCAAATTCACCTCCGAAGGTGAGATCGCGATCCAGGTCACTCTATTAGATCGGGAGAGAGTCGATCGGCTCTCTCAAAATATTCCTGATTATTTGAATTTCAATCCAAATACAGTCCATTGGATAACATGGAAAATTAAAGATACAGGCTGTGGGATTAAACCAGAAGAGCTAGAGCATTTATTTGAACCTTTTTCACGTCATGTTAAGACAGGAGAGTTTCAAGAAGGAATGGGATTAGGTTTACCCATCTGCCAGAAATTAGTTAAGCAAATGGGCGGTCAAATTAAACTTGAGAGCCAAGTTGATATAGGCACAACAGCAACCGTTATTCTACCCTTCCAAAAGCTGGAAGAAAGTGCTGAGATACAACTTAATACGGAAAAAGAAAAGCAAGAACAAAAACCCAGTAACCATTTTGTTCGGAGTTCTGTGGACTCTTGGGAAAAATTGAGAGAATTCATGCAGTCTATATCGGTGGCTTGGCTGGGAAAAATGCATAAAGCCTGTTGTGAAGCCGACGATCAAAAAGTGCTAGAGCTGCTGGATGAATTACCTGAATCTGAAGTAGAAATTAAAGATCAGATTGGTGAACTCGCTCACAATTATCGGTTAGATAAAATTCTAGATTTAATTGAACCTTTGTTACTTAAGGATTAGGCTGTTTTTAGCGATCGCGTCCTGCTTGAAACCCCAACTCCACTAATCCTCCGATCGCTGCTCCCCAAGCTAACATAGACCAGTGGGCTTGAGTCCAAAAACTCATCGATCCATAAGCTAAAAATGCTGTAATCACCGCATTCCGAAGAATTCGAGTCCAATCTAAAGTTTTCATCAAGACCGTGATAAAACTCTGTTATAGCATTGTATAACATCAAGGAACCTCTTACTGAAGATGCAGTCATGGAAGGCCTAACCCTTATCTTATCGAGTTTATTCCTAGTGGGATCGCCTTCTGGACTATTTGTCGATCAAATCACCCAATCTCTGCTTAAATCTACCTTTGATAGGGCAGAAACTTGGCAGGTGCGAGTCGATAATGCTCCCGTTCATCGACTGCTACAAGGTCAAGCGGAACGGGTCAGAATTGCTGGCAGAGGGATTTGGCTCACTGACGACTTACAAATGGCTAAACTAGAAATAGAAACCGATGCCATTGATTTAAATCTGGACGATTTGAGAAATAGCCCCAGCGTTTCTTTCCTAGAGCAGCCCTTACAAGCGGGAATTAACATTGGCTTCACGGATACAGCGCTCAATGAGTGGTTAAACTCACCCCAAATGAGTGACTTTCTGCGTCAACTGGGAATTTCTTCCCTCCCTCGCCTGGCAGTAACCCAACTGGAGCGCTATCATATCGTTAACCCAGAAATTACCTTTTTAGACAACCGGATACGGATTCAAGTCCAACTTCAGCAAATCCCCGACTCGGATACCGAATCCTCCTCCCAACCCTTTGAACTCAACCTTGCTGTTGAATCCGGTGTCACTATCATAAAAGGGTGGGCTTTAGAACTCGTCGATCTGGAGGTCACCGTCAATCAAGAACCGGTTCCTCCCTTAGTCACAAACCTGATTCAACGGGGAATTCGCGAACAAGTTGACCTCCGGACCCTCGAATCAAATTCCGTAATCCTGCGCCTATTGCAGATGCATATTACTCCAGGTCAACTGGAAATCGCTGGATTTCTTAGAATCCAGCCCTTTGAGCCTTCAGACAATCCTGATTTAGAGGAGTAGACCTCGATCCATATCATATGTTGGTAATGGGCAGAAGGGAAAACCTGGTTTACCCTATTTCCTATTCCCTATTCCCTATTACCTATTCCCTCGTGTATTCAACATCGCGCAACTCAATAAGGACGGTAATCATGGAACAACCCAAACAAAATCGCGGTATTCATATTGGCTTAGTCGTCGGACTATCAGCCTTAATTCTAGGGTCTGGAGGGGGTACAGCCTGGTGGATGATTAATTCTATGCAGGCTCCTAACAGTTCATCTTCGATCCTAGAAGAAGTCAAACCTATCCCGTCGGAAAACAATATCCCTCAAGCTTATTGGCTTAAAGATACTGGGAATAGTTTAGAATTAGTCTCTACACCTGTGCAGATAAAAACAATTGGGTCATCCGAAGAGCAGTTGACCCTGGCCTTGAAAACGGTTTTAGAAGCT
Organism: Cyanobacteria bacterium UBA2566; assembly: GCA_002340255.1. Classification (GTDB taxonomy): domain Bacteria; phylum Cyanobacteriota; class Cyanobacteriia; order Cyanobacteriales; family Desertifilaceae; genus Roseofilum. Next base: position 48,199 of record DDLS01000099.1, on the reverse strand, counting down.
CCTGCCGACCCGGAAATGTCGAGTACGATTCCCCCAGGCACAACGGTGTTAAGTTTAGAGCAAAAATCCGATGGTATCCACCTGAATTTTTCCCAGGAATTTACTACAGGAGGCGGCAGCGCCTCGATGATGGGACGATTAGGGCAAATTTTGTATACAGCCACCAGTTTAGACCGAGATGCTCAAGTTTGGCTGTCTGTCGAAGGTGAACCCTTGGAGTATTTAGGGGGGGGAGGCTTGGAAATTCAGCAACCCATGACTCGCGCAGTCTATGACCAAGAGTTTGCCCTCTAGGAGATCAGTTGTTTGCCCGTCATACTAAAACTTCGGAAGTGACGGGCTTGCTGTTCAATTCGACTGGCGATGCGATCGCAGACTAAATTACACAGTTCAAAGATTAATTCGTCTTTAACGCTATAGTAAGCGGACGTTCCTTCCGATCGTCGTTTCAGAATTCCTGCTTGTAACATCAGTTTGAGGTGCTTGGAGACGTTCGCTTGGCTGGTTTGGGTGGCTTCGACCAATTCTTGTACACAATGCTCGCGATCGCGCAATAAGTTTAAAAGCTTTAAGCGCATCGGTTCTGAGAGAATACTGAAATATTCAGCGACTTGATCGACGACTTCTTGGGGAACCTGTTGGGATGCCATGTTGATTGAAAGTCTTAATGACAATGAATGGGCAGTTGTTCCTCAAATTGTAGCAATTTATTGATCGATGGCAATAGGGTCATGAAGGAGTAAGAGGAGAATGGGGGATGGGGAGGAGTAATAGCTTCCTATCCCCCATTCCCCTGGTTCTTAGGCTACGAAACGGTTTGATAAACGGTGGTTAGTTTATGGAGTTGGTTCACGAGCAGACTCAGGAATAAGCCGACATCGGTAACTACACCGATCGATTCTAAGGAACCGCGATCGCTTAATTTGGTTACAACGGCTGGACTAATATCCACACAAACCATTTTTACACCCGCAGGAGTCATATTGCCGACACCGATGGAATGGAGCATCGAGGAGAGCATCAGCACCATATCCGCACCTTGTAGGAGTTGGGCATATTCTTGTTGAGCCGCGATCATATCCATTTGGGTATCGGGTAAGGGACCATCATCGCGGATGGAACCGGCCAAGACAAAGGGCACTTGATTCTGGACACATTCGTACATCACCCCTTTGGTTAATACTCCAGATTCTACTGCTTGGGCGATGCTCCCACAGCGACGAATCTTATTAATCACCTTCAGATGATGACGATGCCCTCCTTGTACGGCTACGCCTTGATTCATATCCACACCCAAGGACGTTCCCATCAGTGCTTGTTCGATATCATGGACGGCGATCGCATTTCCACCCAATAGCACTTGTACATAGCCTTCCCGGATCAGTGTCGCTAAGTGCTGTCCGCCACCAGTATGAATAACCACCGGGCCAGCCGTCACCACCACTTTACCGCCTTGATCGCGAATATGGCGCAACTCCCAAGCCACCTGCTCAACCATTAATTCTACGCGGCGCTCGCTGGAGACTCCACCACTCATAAAGCTAAACTCTTGAGGTGCTTTTTGATCCCGGGTTTCCACCTTATGCAGTGTGCGAATGCCGCGAGTACCGACAATTACATCTTCACCGATCGCCAGATCTCGTATTAATTTACATTGAGCTACTGGTCCTTCCTCTGTATAGGTAACGGCGATCGAAGCATCCATGCGTTGTTTTTGTACCTTCACCCAAGTGCCCTGAATCCGCACTTCTGTGGGATAAATGGTACTGACATAGAAATCATCTGGTGCAGTTCCGGGTTGAGGAACCGGTTCGCGTCGCGATTCTTCCTCGTCTTCAGAGGCGGGTATTGCGCCCAAATCAATCAACTGGGACATAATATCATCGAGGACCTCAGCCGAAGGAGCAGACACTTTCACATCGGCTTCGGAGGGACTTTGCCGTTGTTCGCCCAAATTGAAGTTCAGAACCTTGAAGCTACCGCCACCATCCACAATCAAATCTAACGCCCGGTTCATTAATCCTGCATCGAGTAAATGGCCAACCATGTGAATGGTACGGGTATCAATTTGCGTGGTAGCGTGGAGTTCTGTGCGTACCGGTTCGGTAATTCGCAGGGTGAGACATTTCGACGCGCCCCCAGCTTTCAAAAATTCCGTTAATGGGGTTTCAATGACTCGGAAACCAGAAGTTTCTAAGCGATTTCTTAAATCTTGACTGGCTTTATTGAGAATGACAATATCGTTAATATTGACCGCATTGCAAGCAAAAGTAACGGCATCGGGTTCACTAATGGCAATCCGTTTTTCCGCCGGAACCCGCATTTCAATGAGGCGATTAGAATATCCATCAAAGGCAGGTGGGTAGTAGAGCAGATAGCCACCGCTTAAGGGACAGAAACAGGTATCGAGATGGTAGAAGCGCTCATCCATTAAGCGTAAGGAGAGAACTTCTACATCTAACCATTCGGCGATCGCCGGATGAGCATCGAGTTCAGACCGAAATCCATACCCAGCCCACAACCATCTTCCTTCCCGGTCAAATAAAGCATCGCCTGCCCCTTCAAAAGGTACATCTTTCGGTAATTCATGCACCGTGAATCCTTGAGATTCAAACCAGGTCTTAAAATGAGGTTCTTCTCCTTGTCGTTCAGGGTGATAAAATCGGCTGAGAACAACCGTCTTACCCAGTACTAAACCTGCATTAGCAGTAAACACCATATCCGGCCATCCCTGTTCCGGTTTTACTAATTCTACGATGGCATGTTCTTTAATAATATGGTGAAGTTTGTTCCACTGTTCTACTGCTATAGAGCGAGAGGATTTGTGAATATTGCCTTCCATCCAAGGATTAATGACATAATCCACGTCATAGTGTTCAGGATCACACATTAAAAAGCGAATTTGATCGGTCATAATTCAATTTAAGATAGGGTAGACGCGAAGGGTAACCAGTCAAGGAAGGAGGCAAGAGGCGAAAGGCAAAAGGCAATGCAAGAAAACGGGATTCCATACTTTCCTTGAATAGCCTATATAAGCGTCTCATTCAATTGCTTTACCCCCATTTGAGTCTATCGGTTTTCTGTTTTTTAGGCTGAAAACGGTTAAGATGGTTAAGCCTTATGCCAACCCAGTATCTTATCATAGTTAAAACCATTTCTTGGGAAAGAGTCAGGATTTCATAACGAATTGAGGTAAAGACGTTGGCTAAAGATCAAATCTTAATTGTGGGAGGAACCGGAAGAATTGGTCATCATGTGGCCCAAGATTTACAAGGGCGCATGGGGGCAAAGATTGTAGTTACAGGTCGTCAGCGTCCGAGGCATGATTGGGATTTCATGGGGCAATTTTTGGCTCTTGATTTAGGGAACCGGGAGCAGCTCCAAGAGGCGATCGCCGAAAGTCAACTGGTGATTCATTGTGCTGGGCCGTTTCACCATCGGGACGCTAGGGTTCTCAAGGGTTGTATTGAACAAGGGGTGGATTATCTGGATGTTAGCGATCATCGCTCGTTTACCCAAAAAGCATTGGCATTAGCCCCCGCAGCTCAAGAAGCGGGAATTACTGCCATTGTAAATACGGGGGTTTTTCCGGGCATTTCTAATAGCATGGTACGGCAAGCAGTAGACCCATTCGATCGAGTAGAAACGATTCGCCTGTATTATGCCGTAGGAGGGTCTGGAGGCGCAGGGATAACGGTGATGCGAACAACATTTTTAGGCCTGCAACATCCGTTTTTAGCCTGGATAGGGGGACAATGGCAAACGATCGCCCCCTACAGCGATCGCCAAATTATCGACTTTGGCTCCCCATTCGATCGCCTGGGAGTCTATTGGTACGATGTCCCCGAAGCTTGGACATTAGCGGAAAGTTTCCCCGTACAGAATGTGATTACTAAATTCGGCTCTGCACCCGATATTTACAACCGTTTAACGGCTCTGATGACTAAATTACCTCAATCTTGGATTAATCATCCTTGGGTCATTGAAGGACTCTCGCAAATTAGTTATCGCATGACGCAAATTAGCGATCGCTTCTCTAGTGTCGGTATTGTCATGATTGTCGAAGTGGAAGGAGAGCGCCAGGGCAAACAGGCCCAATATCAAAGCCGATTTTATCATCCCCATACGGCGATCGCTGCCGGGTGGGGCACAGGAACCTTAGCTGAGTGGATTTGGCAGGGAAAACTGAAAAAACCAGGGGTTTGGCCCGTCGAACAAGCGATCGGCTCAGAGGACTTTGTAGAGATGATGCGATCGCGAAGCGAAACGAAATTTGATCGCTGGCACGATCTAGATTTCCAAAACACTTGGAGGGGTCTTTAAACAATTTCATCAACTGTAGGGGTGAAAAATTTTTTGCTCCTACAAATCATTGTTTTACACCCATTACCCATTTCAACGTAACCGCACATGACGGCTCCAACGAGTCTTATTCCAAAGCAACAAAAACGCCACGCCTCCTACAATTGCTCCCAAATTCCACTTAACCGACTTTTTCATCAGCGTCAACCGTTGTGCCCTCCTCTGACTTCTCAATTGCCCTTCCCATGCCCGTTGGGTTTGTGCCAATTCCTGCTGCAATTGTTTCTTCAACTCTTGGGGATTATCACGGATAGGTAAGACCCGATTCGGAAACATCCAAACCCTTAATTCATTTAAATCTTCGATGGATTGGCTTTGTTGAAGATGCTCCTGAGCATCGGCAAAAACCTGATTGTGTTCAACCATTTGGGACTGTAACTGAGCCTGGTTCATCCCCTCGATTTTCCAAGTTTGACGAATTCCCACAGGAACCATCAATAAATAACCCAAACCCACCAACAACATCATCCGAGACAAAAAACACCATAACCTTAACTCCCAACGATCCACATAACCCCAGCGACCATAAAGAACACACACCAATCCCAGTAAAGGAAACCAGCATCCCTCAACCAAATGTCCCATCGTCTCCAATACCCAAACCGGATTGAAGGGTTGGAAAGGAATAAACAGAATAACCGTATTAATTACTGTTAAACCCAAGACCGTGTACCCTACCATAGGAAGTAGCACGAGCGTGCGGTTAAAAACAGCTTCAGAAAGAAACAATCCTGAATCATTGGGATGGAGAGGATCTTGGAACCAGGGAGGAGATAATTTCTGAGTTGGGGTATTGGACTTGGGTTGTTGCTCTAGCATAGGAATAGCAATGGATGAGTGAGGGTGAAAAGCTTCTAGACCCGATAAGATACACTGAGATTGGTCTAAACTTATGGTAGCTGATCCTGAATTCCCTTCTGCATCTGCATCCATTCAGCAGTCATTTAACTTTGGGTGACATCATGATAAACAAGGATCTCTGATGTAGAGATCTCTAAGCTTGTACTCTTAGGATCTGATGGATGTCTATTCAGTTTTCCACCCTAGTCAACCTATTGAGCGCCCAGTTATCCCGTAAGATTGCGGGTTGGGTGTTTTTGAGTTTAATGGCGATCGAAGGGCTTATTTTAATTCCGTCCTATTCTCGGCAAGAACAACAGGAGTTAATGCAACTTGAAGAAGTCTCTTCAGCGGTTATTGATTCTATTGTCCGTTTAAGCTCACTGGGAATGGATAACGATCCAGAGTTTTATCAAAAGCTAAAAACGATAACAGAAGATTCGATTATTGTGGGAGTTACCATTTACGATCGCACTGGAAAAGCCATTTATGAGTTTGGCGAGTTACCCGAAATTTCCTTTGAGCAAACCCAACAGGCGGACATTGTCCGCGATCGCACTTGGAATAGACTGCACTATGATGTGGCTTGGTCTGGAGACTATTTAGGTATTGAGTATACTTTAGTGGCTCGCCACAATGCTGAACGGATTCAACCCTTGCTCAATGCCTATAAATGGCGAATTCTGGGATTAGTCATCATTATCGCGATCGTAGTCACCTCCTCAACCTTATTGGTTTTAGGGATAACTGTCATTATTCCTATTCTACGCCTGCGAGATGATTTGATTGCCGCAGGAGAAGCCTTATCTAATCCGGATCGTCACCCCGTTAATCCCCAATTTTATTCTTTTTCTTCTAGCCAACGCTCTGATGAATTAGGGGCAGTCATGCAAGCGTTTTATCAAATGTTTTGTCGAGTGTATCAGGAGCAAGAAAAATCAGAGCGCTTATTGCTTAATATTTTGCCCCAGGCGATCGCCTCTGAATTGAGAAATGGCCACTCGACTATTGCCAATGGTTTTGCTGAAGTTACCATCCTGTTTGCTGACTTAGTGGGGTTTACTCAACTAGCCGAGCGATTTTCACCCTCTGAATTAGTTGGGTTTCTCAATCAAATTTTTTCTCGCTTCGATGCTCTGACTCAAAAATATCATCTAGAGAAAATAAAGACTATTGGTGATGCTTACATGGTCGCTGGGGGAATTCCCATAGAGCGATCCGATCATGCAGAGGCTATTGCTAATATGGCCTTAGAGATGCAAGAAGCGATCGAGCAATTTAATCACCAATCTCAAGAACAATTTAAGATCCGCATTGGTATTAATACTGGGCCAGTTGTTGCTGGAGTGATCGGCACAAAAAAATTTAGTTATGACTTGTGGGGAGATGCTGTCAATACAGCCAGTCGTATGGAATCCCATGGTCTTCCTGGCAAAATCCAGGTGAGTCAATCCACTTATGAAAAACTCCAGGGAAAATATCAATTTCAAGAGCGAGGCAAAATTCCCATCAAAGGAAAAGGTCCACTGAAAACCTATTTTTTAATCGGTAAACTGCAATCAAAAGGGCTACCCTAAATCGATAGGATAGCCCCTGACGGAAATTAATTTATGGTATAACTAGGCTATGCCATCAATAAAGGGGCCAAAGAAATCAGATCCTAGATTTTGCTGGAACGGAGTGAGTGTCTGGACATCAAACCTATTGATACCCAAATTATAGTCTTGAAGAACTGCCAGAACCTGGTTGTTCAAGTTGTTGAAAATAATTGTATCGTTAGCGGTTCCTCCAACAATGTTCTGGCCGGTATCGAATCTCAAGTTAGCATAGACCAGACCACTGTCTAGACCTATCTTATCTTGTTGAGGATTGAAATCAGTAATCACATCAGCATTCAGGGGGTTAGCTGGATCGACCGTGCTGTTGGGCACTCCTCCGATCACTGTATCAAATCCATTACTACGGATAACAAAGGTATCGAATCCTGCTCCTCCGGTTAATTCATCTTTGCCCAAATCACCGAAAAGCCAGTCGTCACCAGCACCACCATTAAGCTCGTCACTTCCTCGACCACCTCGTAGGGTATCCTCATCTTGATTCCCCGACAGGTTATCGTCACCTAGATTACCTAGAAGCAAGTCTCTACCAGAAAAACCAATTAGACGGTCATTTCCTTGGCCACCAGCGAGTTTATCTTGATTGTTGCCGCCATAAAGCCAATCATCGCCTGCATTCCCTAGAATTCGTTGGTTACCGACAGAACCAATTACAGTGTCATTTCCATCAAGCATCCAGAGTCCGCCAGGACCGGTGGTAAAATTAGCCCCCAGACTCACAAAATCATTGGTGGGTGCTGTAATCTGAGGAAAAACTAAACCAACAGGTGTTGGGGTGGCAACAGTCCGAGATAAACCATTAATCCCAGAAGGGTCGTTGGTTAATACAGTAGGTATGATTCCCATAATCAATCACTCCTCACATTAAATAGCTATGGTTATGGCGTACGCCTAGAAGATTATAGCAGTAGTCTCCCTGAAGTGTGTCAATCCCTCTCACGAATCTCTTAACATTGCTTCTAGACAAATGATTCCGAGGACAGACTCAAAATAATTAATCAGGTCTTCTTCATTGCTGGCTGCATTATAGCTTGACGAGGTTATTGATTAGTTAGGAATTAGGCTAAAGTTTCTGGACAGTATCCTAATCCCATCACAAATTGTTTGCGGAAAGTTTCTATTTCGATGCGATTGGGTCTTCCATGGGATACGACTGCTACTTGGTAGCGACGCATGACATGGGTGGGAGATTGACCGGTTTCTAGACTCCATAGGGCCATTTGCACACGAATCTCTGGTTGATATGCAAATCCTAATTCGTTCAGGACGGCACGGAAGTTACCCGCTTCTTGTGAATTGAATTCTCGGGCCAGCTTGATCCGGACGACCCAACCATCAATTTGATGAATAACGGTAACAAAATTGACCTGAAATTGAGGTAAAAGGTTTAGATATTCAATAATCCGGAGGGTTAAGCTGGCATTCGCGAGGTAGTAAAGATAGTCCATAAATTTTCCTTCAGTCACCTGTCAAATGCTACAGTTCCATTGTCTCTGGATAGCGGAGATCATGAGTAGGGGAAGGTTCCCCGATATGATCTGGGTAGATTCCCCCAATTTTGGTGGGGGAGTGGGGGGATGAGGGGACACAGAGACGCGGGAACCTGGGGAGGCGGAGAATGAGATAACTCTATGGAATTTAGGGCTATCTGAGGGTCTGTGGATGCACAATCATGAAACTCCTTCACTTGTAAGATAGGGGAAGATAGGGAAGATAGGGAAGATGGGTATGTTTATCGATCGCCCTTCTGATTACCCTACACCCTATAAGATTATGTGATTCTCCGTGTCTCCGTGTCTCCCCCTCTCCGTGTCTTCTTTGAAAGGATGGGGTATCTTGAAGAGTGTTGATTGGAATTGAGTGATGGATCGAGAGCGGGAATTAAGGGATGATCGGGATTATGATTTGAATGCGTATGATTACATTCTCCCAGAGGAGTGTATTGCCCAAAATCCGGTTACTCCTAGGGATAGTTCGCGGTTGTTGGTGGTAGATTCATCCACAGGATGTCATCATGGAGTGTTTTGCGAGTTGCCCCAATGGTTACGGCGCGGGGATTTATTAGTAATTAATAATACGCGTGTGATTCCGGCGCGGTTGTATGGATATAAGTCTACGGGGATGGAGATGGAGGCGCTGCTGCTAGAGAGGGTGGAGCGTCATGTGTGGTTGGCACTGGTGAAGCCGGGACGACGGCTCAAACCAGGGGCTGTGGTTGAATTTTCTGCCCATGGCGGTGAAGATTTGCCCCCATTAAAGGCAAAGATTCGAGGGACGGATGAGGCGACTGGGGGGCGGTTTTTGGAGTTTGAGTTATCTGGAGATCGAGAGTTACAGGATCTGTTGGATGATTATGGTCATGTGCCGTTTCCCCCTTATGTGACGGATACACAGGCAGAGGCGGATCGGTATCAGACGGTGTATGCACAGGCAGCAGGTTCGGTGGCTGCGCCGACTGCGGGGTTGCATTTTACTCCTCGGCTGCTGGAGGAATTGGAGGATTTGGGAATTGAGCGGGCAATGGTGACGTTGCATGTGGGGGTAGGGACGTTTCGCCCGGTGGAGGTGAAGGATATTCGCACGCATCAAATGCATCAGGAGTGGTTGGAGGTCTCTGGGGAGACTTGGCAGAAGGTACGGGAGACTCAAAAGCGGGGCGGACGAGTAATTTCGGTGGGCACAACGTCGGTGAGAGCGTTGGAAGGAGCGGCTCATTGGTGGAAGTCCCAGGATTCGCTAGATGCGGATTCTGTAGGATCGGGCTTTTATGGCAAGACGGATTTATTTATTTATCCAGGGTATGAGTGGCAGGTGGTTGAGGGATTAATTACCAATTTCCATTTGCCTTGTTCGAGTTTGTTGATGCTGGTGAGTGCTTTGGTTGGTCGATCGCGACTACTACAGTTGTATCAGGAGGCGATCGCCGAGGACTATCGCTTTTATTCGTTTGGCGATGCGATGCTGATCTTACCGGACGCTCGGTTGTGAGCCTGAACAAGAACACCAGTTCAGTTCAAATTGGAGAGCAATATAACAATGAATGGTAATGGTGTGGTTTTGGGAACGGTGCTGGCGATCGCCCTGGGTATGGGTTTTCCAGCGCTCTCATCTGCCGAGGAACCGAGTGCGGATGAGTTTTATCGCTTTGGGGTGGTCTTGCAGCAAGAGGGGTTATTGGAGGAAGCGATCGCCCAATATCGGGAGGCTTTGCGGTTAAATCCTCAGTTGGCTCAGGTGTATGTGAATTTGGGTGTTGCCTTAATGGATCGGGGGGATCGAGAGGGGGCGATCTCCGCATATCAGCATGCGTTACAGGTCGATCCGGGGTTGGGAGAGGCTTACACCGGCATTCGCATATCCATCCAGATCAAATCCGAATGCCTAGTTTTCCAAACCTCAATAGCTTCGAGTCCATTCACCGCTTCCTGGACTTCAAACCCAACTCGTTTTAATAAATTCACGAGTAATATCCGATTCGGCCAATGATCCTCAACCACCAAAATCTTATACACGGGTTGACCTTTAGCAATACCGATAATTTTTCGATTTTTATGGAGTGAACTTTGACTTACCGAATCAGCAACTTTGACTGGAATATAAAACTCAAATACGGTTCCTTATTTGATCGATCCTTTTAAGGAATTGATATAAATCAACATCGACTTCATATAGTTCTGATTTTCTCGCTTCAATTTTAGATCACTCCAAAATATCATTGATCAATTGTAGCAACTGTTTCCCACTATGAATAATTACATCTAATAGAATAACGATCTCTTGTAAAGCATTGTGACTATGGGGAAAGAAATGCATTAGAGTATATCAATCTTGTCTAAACTCACGATATCAAGACTATATCTAAATATTAGGTCAAAACAGCGTCATACGATCGCAACAGTCAATCATTATCGTTCTGCTCGCCTGTGTACAGGGTTGAGAGATGAGTCTGATACTTTATAATACATAGAAAATGGATTGACAACTCCGTTTATCATACTCTACAGATCTGTATATATTGTTGTATAAAAAACTGTGTCTTAGCGATTGATACTGATTGTTCGTCAAAATCATTGTTTTGATTAACTTGATTCATTAAAGTTGTAAAGTTTTATTACACTAAATCCAATAGGTTCAAGATGCACAGTTAGCCACTAGGATAATATTAGGTCAGATAAGGGAAAGCGTTATAATAAGAGTTAGACTACTCTAAACCATGGGTAGAGAGTCACACTGAGGGTTTATCAAGCTTACAATTATTAACCATTATCAATAATCCATGGTGGAGACCAATCTCAAGCCGAAGGACACAAGTATGACAGAGATTGAAGAGAATGAATCCTTACAGAATAAGTCGTTAGCTCCTGCAAGAAACAGCAAAATTTCCAGACTTCAATCGCTGAATTGCTCTCAAGATATTCCCCTTAGATTACTCTTAGTCATTCCCTTTATTGTACAAATTGTGGGAGCAGTGGGATTAACGGGATGGTTATCTTTACGCAATGGTCAACAAGCGGTGCGGGCAGTGACATTACAACTTCGAGATGAAGCCAGTGCTAGGATTAGGCAACATTTGGATGATTATCTAGAAGCGCCTCGGATCGTTGCCCAAGTGAATACAAACAGCTTAGAATTAGGACAATTAGATACACAAGATCCATCTCGTTTAACTCGCACCTTTTGGCGACAGAGAAATTTGTTCGATCCGATTGAAGTTTCAGCGATTTATTTTGGCACAGTAGAGGGAGCATTCACGGGTTTAGGATTCCAGAACGATCGAACTTGGCAAGTGGGAAGATCCGGTGAAGAGACAGATTTTCATTTTTATAGTTATGCGACAGATGATCGAGGAAATCCAACTGAACTTCTAGAAAAGGGAAATGCTTACGATCCGAGGGTGCGTCCTTGGTACAAAAAAGCAGTAGAGGCTCAGGAAGGAACTTGGAGTGACGTTTATGCAGATTTTAAGGAACCGAGGTTGAAAATAACCCTAGCTGAACCGGTATTTCAAGAGTCGGGAGAATTGTGGGGAGTGTTAGGGGTAGACTTTGTGTTATCACATATTCGTAATTTTTTGCAAGCGATTAGAATTGGTAAATCGGGACAAGCGTTTATCATGGATCGCTCTGGTCTTTTGGTGGCAACTTCTACTGAAGATCTCCCTTTTATGATTAAACCAGATACGGTAGAGCGATTGCCAGCCGTTGAGATAGAGAATAGGGTGATTCAAAAAACAGCCCTATATTTGTACGATCATTTTGGAGATTTTAAGCAAATAAAAGAAGCGTTTAATTTAGAGTTGGATCTTGATAGAGAGCGTTATTTTTTACAAGTTGTTCCCTTTAGTCAAGGACAGAATCTAGATTGGTTAATTGTGGTCATAGCTCCAGAATCTGATTTTATGGGACAAATCAAAAAGAATACTCAACGGACGATCGCCCTCTGTCTGGTTGCTCTATTCGTGGCGACCTGCTTTGGATGGGTAACGGCGAAGTGGATCACCGATCCGATTATGCAGTTAAGTGATGGGAGTCGTCGATTAGCGAGTGCTGCTCTGACACGCTGGACTCATGAAAGTTTAGCTCAAAATGTAGCGGTTAAAGGTGTAGCTGAGTTGAAAATTCTAGCCGAATCGTTTAATCAAATGGCTAATCAGCTCCAAGAGTCGTTTACAGCTCTAGAAAAGAGTAATGAGGAATTGGAGTTAAGGGTAGAAGAGAGAACTGCTGATTTACGTCGAGAGCAGGAAAAATCGGAAACGCTGTTGTTGAATATTCTGCCCGAGGCGATCGCCAAACAGCTCAAGCAAGAAGCTCAGGCGATCGCTGAACATTTTGAATCGGTGACGATCCTGTTTTCTGATATTGTCGGCTTTACTTCTTTATCTTCGCGCATGGCTCCCATTAACCTGGTCACTTGGCTGAATGAACTGTTCTCTAGCTTTGATTATTTAGTCGAAAAACATGGATTAGAAAAAATTAAAACCATTGGTGATGCGTATATGGTGGTTGGAGGTCTACCTGTTCCCCAACGTGAGCATCAAGCAGCGATGGCAGCGATGGCCTTAGAAATGCAGGAGAGTATGCAACAATTTTGTTTAGAGAATGGAGAATGTCTACAAATTCGCATTGGCCTTCATACCGGTCCAGTGGTCGCGGGAGTGATTGGTGTGCGCAAGTTTAGTTATGATTTATGGGGCGATACGGTGAATGTGGCTTCACGGATGGAGTCTTCGGGGATGCCGGGAAAAATTCAAGTCAGCGAGCAATTTTATCAGAGTCTTAAAGACCAGTTTGAGTTTGAAGAACGGGGAATTATTTCGGTCAAAGGTAAGGGGAAGATGAAAACCTATTGGTTGGAAGGAGTCGGGAGAATCTGAGCCATTAGGGATTAAGATCGGGATATGTGCAAAATTATGATACGAATCAAATTGTAGCGAAAATGACTCAAACCACCAATGCTCGTGACCTTTTCCAAAGCGCTTATGAAAATCGTTATACCTGGGATGACCAGTTTCCGGGAATGAGTGCTGAGATTGATATTGAACAAGGCAATGAAATCTATAGTGGTTCTATTCAGATTAACTCAGATCTAACTATTGAAATCTCTGGTATTGAGAATGAGATGGTGAAAAAATCGGTGGGAACCCAACTTAAGGATGTGGTTACTCACCGTAAGCGTAGGACTTTTGAGGAGACCCATGGCAAAAATAGCTTTACTCTGGGTGAAACCGATGATCGCGGTGCAGTAGGAATCCAGGTTTCTGGTGCAGCCATGGGTTCAGAATATAAAGTGCGCGATCGCGTGATTTGCTATGTGCAACGGGTGGTCGGTCAAATGACGTTTTATATTGATACCCATGAAACCTTGGATACGGGAGAGGGATATCTACCCACCCGCTATGAGGCTGTGTTCCGCAATACGGAGACAGGGGAGATGATGCAACAGGTGCAGTTTGAAGACCGCTATCAACTGGTTGGGGATTATTTTATGCTTACCCATCAAACCTTGCATACGGAACGCCCAGATGAAAAGGTGACCACCCAGTTTACGTACTCTAAGATTAAACTGTTAGAGCCGAGTGTGGTTTAGAGCGATCGCCGAATTGCAAGAATCGCGTTAAGATAATTGAAGGAATTTTACGTCCATTGTGGTGAATCAAGTCTATGTCTAGCACTTTAACTCCTCCCCTGGAACTAACCGAAGACAATGTGGAAGCGGTTTTAGACGATCTCCGTCCTTACCTAATGGCTGATGGAGGGAATGTGGAACTCGACCAAATTGATGGCCCCATTGTTAAACTCCGTTTACAAGGTGCTTGTGGATCTTGTCCGAGTTCGGCAATGACCCTGAAAATGGGAATTGAGCGTCGTTTACGCGAATTTATTCCAGAAATTTCTGAAGTGGAACAGGTTCTCTAGCGCACTGCGCTGGTCGTGGATCATCGGTAATGGATCATCGCAGGTCATAAACCTTTGTGTAAGTAAATTTCAGCTATTACCGACCATCGATAACCTAACTTATACCTGAGCTTCTACTGCTCTATATTCTGAAGATGGGTTGGCCAAGGGGCTAACCCATTTTTTCACACTCAAGTCAGTGATAGCACATTGTGCTGTTATGGAGTATGGCGCTGCGCGCTAGGGAATGGGGAATAGGGAATGGGGAATAGGTTATGGCAGCTAGATTTCAGTATTGAACCGGAGTCTAACCGATTCTTTCTCTGTTATACCTTATCCAATCCCTAAAGCCATGTCCCACAATCGTATTCTCTAGTGCAAAGCGTTATAGATCAGGAGCAAAGGGCTTAAGTCCCTTCTCTATCTTTACATTTTATTTTGATATTGACACTTTTAATTGTAATTGCTAGACTTGAACTATGAAAACATTGCAACAGCTTTCACGAGAGCAGCCCCTCTGGTCTCTAGAGGAATTTGCTCAGGTGTTAAATGAGTTGTTGCCTCAATTCTTACCAGATCAAAAATCCCAGTCTCGGCGATCGCGTGAAGAGGTCAACCCTCGTTTAGTGCGTCATTATGCCAGCCAAGGATTACTGGATGAGCCATTAAAACAGGGGAGGAGAGCCAGCTATACTTACCGCCATCTGTTACAGATGTTGTTAATCAGACGATTACTCAGTGAGGGATTCGGCATTAGTGCCATGCAATCGTTTGTAGTAGCAAAAACGAATACTGAGTTAGAGTCCCTGTTGCAGGGAGGTATCCAACTATCCTTAGAACCAGCAAATCCGGCTTTAGCCTTTCTGCAACAAGTGAAAGAGCGATCGCCAGAAACCTCCCCCCCTAACCAACAAAACCTCAGTCCCCCTAGTCAAAAAATCACGCGGGTTTCCGAGGCAACACAATCAGCCCCAGAAGACTGGAAACACCTAGAAATTTTACCGGGTTTAGAAATCCATCTGCGCTCAGATGTGACCTTACCCACCAGCCCCCAAGAGCAGGAAAACCTGGTGCAAGCGATCGCCCAGGCCCTCTTAGCTCTGCGTTACCCCTAATTGCTTTGGAGAGAGTTTTTATGCAACCGGCGATCGAATTTATCCCCCTACGTGCAGCTTTATGCACAGAAATCCCCACCACCTTAGATGTTTTAATCCGCCTTACCCCTCCTGCCCCTCAAGTTAGTTCCGAACGGCCACCCATCAATCTCAGCTTAGTGCTGGATCGCTCCGGTTCCATGGCAGATCGGAATAAAATCACCTTCACCAAACAAGCGGCTGCCTATGCCGTCAATCAATTGCAACCGAGAGATCGCGTTAGTGTCGTTACCTTTCAGAGCCATATTAACACCCCCGTTCGCAGTCAACTCGTACAAAACAAACGCTATATCCTGCAACAAATCGAACAAATTAAGGTCGGTGGAGGAACAGCCCTTCATGCGGGTTGGATTGAAGGAGGCGTACAGGTTAGTCAACATCTCAAACCCAATTCCCTCAACCGGGTGATTTTGCTCTCAGACGGCATTGCTAACGTGGGCGAAACCAACCCCGATGTGATTTCCACCGATGTCCATGGACTCGCCCAGAGAGGAGTCAGTACAACAACAATGGGCGTGGGCGATGACTATAATGAAAGTCTATTAGAGGCGATCGCTGCCAGTGGCGATGGCAACTATTACTACATCGAAAGTCCCGACCAACTGCCCGACATTTTCGCCATGGAATTGCAAGGTCTGATGGCAACCTTGGGCAAAAACGTCACTTTAAGCTTCACCCTCCCCTCCCAAGTACAACTGCTCGATATCTTCAACGACTTTGCAACCCTTCCCAACGGCCAATATCAACTGCCTAACCTCATTGCCGGCAATCCCTTCACTCTTGCCCTGCGGCTCAAAGTTCCCGCCCAAACCCTCCCCTCAATCCTCACCCTGCACGTTTCCTGGGATGATATCGAAACCAGTACACGCCAACAAATCGATCAATCCCTCAGCCTACCCTGGGTTAACCGTCAAAGCTTAGACGAATTTCCCTTTAACCCAGAAGTACAACAAGAAGTTGCAGCTCTCCTCGCCGCTCGTGCCAAAAACGAAGCCGCCGAGCAAGCCAGACTGGGGCAATATGACCTCGCCGAACAAACCATCGCCAAAGGAATGGAACTCATTCAGGCAGCTCCCGCATCCGCCGCGATGAATCAAGAATCAGAGTCCTTACAATCCTTGAGTACCAACTTGAAACGGCGGGAATACGAGCAATTTCAAAAGCGCAGTCATTTTGAATCCCATAGTCGCTCTCGGGCGTGGGGACAGTCCCGCTATGAAGAATATCAACAAGAGCGCCAAAAGAGAGTAGGGACTTCCGGACAAGCAGCAAAACCCTGGCAACAGATCCAAGGACGAATTAAAGTCGTTAAAGGAGACATTACCCAAATTGCAGTCGATGCCATAGTCAATGCTACCAATCCTCTGATGACCGGCACATTTGGGGTAGATGCCGCCATTCACCGAGCCGCCGGGGCAGAATTACGCCAAGCCTGTAACGCCCTCGTGACCTGTGATGTGGGAGAAGCCAAAATTACTCCCGCTTTTAACCTTCCTGCCCAAGTTATCATTCACACAGTCGGCCCCGGTTGGCAAAACGGGCGCGCTCAGGAAGAAGAACGGCTGACTAACTGTTACCGCAATTCTCTCAATTTAGTCGTACAAAAGGGATTAAAAACTGTCTCTTTCCCTTCCATTGCCACTGGTGCGTTAGGATGTCCTCCAGACTGGGCCGCCTCTATCGCCCTACGCACCATTAGCCAAGTCTTACAACAACAGCCCGCGATCGAGCAAGTGATTATTGTCTGTTGGGACGATCGCAATTACCAGTGTTATCAAGCCATTCTGTAATCTATAGTACTGGGCGCTAGGGCATAGGGGATGGGGAATAGCGAACACGCGGTTGTTCCCATTCCCTATTGCCTCTTGCTTGTTTATGTCCGCGAAGCAGAAAGCGCTATAAAATAGAGCCACAAGCAACGGGTGCCGATCGCAGACATGATTTTCAAACGGTCTAATGAGCTAAATGAACTCTACCTTAATGATTTTGAGGGAAAGCTAACCCAGACTATAGTTTTGTCCCCTATTAGTTGGTCAACCTATCAAGCCATGCTTAGGGATATGGGACACAACCGGACAATTCGCACCGCCTATCGTCACTGCATGGATTACGATCTGTGGTTATGAAAGTGCCCTAGTTAACCAGTAACCTGAGAAGTTGCTGCCAACCAGTGTGTATTTTAAAGTCCACAAATAGTGTATGATCGGTGTAGAACCATTGCTTTGTAAATTAAGTTACTATAGTAAGAGAACCAAACGTATCAACTCTTAATGCATATGTCATCAACTCCGACCATTGAATCAAGCAACTTAAGTATCTCACAATTATTTCAAGATTTCTACAGTGTCCCAGATTTTCAACGGGAATATGTTTGGCAGGCAAGTCAAATCGAAAAACTACTTAAAGATTTGTTTGAAGGATTAGGTTTAGAAGAAGGAGAAACTAATGAGTTTGAGTATTTCTTAGGCTCGATTGTTGTCTATCCAGATTCTACAGATGATATCCCCACATTTCAACTGATTGATGGTCAACAAAGGTTAACAACTATCTATCTTATATTTTGTGTTCTTAGGGATTGTATTCAAGAATTTGGTAGTAGTTCAAAATCCATAGAAAACTATTTGCAAGGAACAACTCAGAATACCGACACCGGTGAGGATGTTGATAGACCTCGATTATGCCTTCAATATGATACACATGGTAAGAAGGTTTTAGATGAATATCTGCTACATAGTCAAGTACCGGAGAAAGAACTATTAAACTCTTCAGGATCTGCAAATAACATATTCAAAGCCTGGAAACTAATTAAAATTTTCTTCTCTGAACATTTAGAGAAAGAAGTTAAAATTTACAAAAAAGCATCTACAGCTATTGCCAATAGAACAAAATTAATCAGAATAGAAACTCCTGATTTACAGAATGCATTGAAAGTTTTTGAAACTATTAATGACAGGGGAATTGGCTTAACACCTGTTGACTTACTGAAAAATTATCTCTTCATTCATACATCTCGCGAGATAGATAGAAATCGTCATTGGCAAATCTTGACGAATAAATGGGAAGATTTCCTTAAAAATATTTATCAAAGCAAGCAAAAACCATTGACTTTTTTGCGCTATTACTTAATGGCTAGTTATGACGTAGAATTATCAAATAGCTTTCCAGAAGAAGAAATTTATGAATGGTTTTTAAAGCATGGCAGAACTGAAGGTATTGATCGAGATCCGATAAAGTTCCTTGATGATTTAATCCTAGGAGCCGATCACTATGGTAAATTAACTCAAGGGAAAAATCCTGATGGCTCAGATAACATACATCTTAAAGCAATGTGTAAAATACAAAGTAAATTTAAATCTCACTTGGTTTTATCCTTAGCAGGTCGCTTTTTAGAGAAATCTATTTTTGAAAGGCTTTCATACTATATTGAAAATCTCTCTTTTATAATTGCTATTACTAAGAAAACGAGACAAAAAGAAGTTAATGTAACTAGACAATTTGCTTATTGGTCAAAGAAACTTAGAATCGTTAAGACTAATCAAGATCTAGATACTTTTATAGAGCAAAACATTTTTCCTAACTTAAAGGAACTCAAGGAAGATTTTTATCGCTGTATAATACAAATGTCTCAAAAGAGCTTGGCAATATATCGACTGCGTTATCTATTAGCTAAAATAGCTCAATATGTTGAAAAAAAAACTTATGGGCATTCTGAATCTCTTGATTTCTACTTAGATAAACAAATTACAATAGAACATATATTACCTCAGTCTACAAAACTACCCTATGTTGACAAGCTAGGTAATCTAACGTTACTAGAAAAAACAATTAATAGTTCAGTTTCTGACAACTCGTATGAAGAAAAGCTACAAGGGTATAAAAAATCTAGAATAGTAATAACTCGTTCCTTAGCAGAACAACTTCATGTAGGTCATAATACTCAAATAAATCGTGCATTAGGAGATTTAGGCTTAAAGGAGTTTAGATCGTGGGATCATGAATCTATTGAAAAGCGTCAGAAAATATTGGCTGACATTGCGATGAAAGTCTGGGGATTAGATAATCTTTAATTTTGTTGGCTATGATTTCATCGCCATAGATTCTATGGTTAATGGATCAATAGTATTATACTAGATGATATCCGATAAATCGACCTTAGTATGGTTGTTAAGTTTCAAAATTTTATCGTCTTCTACGCGATGGAGGGAATAGTAAGACTCACCATCTAACGTAACTTCTACGATTTTCGTTTCGATGCCTTTCTGACGATAGGGTTCAATCGAATCTTCTACCAGTTGACGGTCTTTGACCACTTTCAATTCATTATTGTCTAAAACCCGTTGAATGGCACTTTTGTATTCTAGACCACACATATAATTGAGTCCCGAAACCACCACCTCTAAATCACATCCAGCATCAAGGAGTTTGGCTAAGTTTCTTTTCTTCAAAGCTGTCCTGAGTTCGCGCAATTCTTCTTCAATTCTTTGGGTCTGATTTTCTAATAAAACCCAATAGGCTTCATCATCAGGAGAAAGGGGAGATTTTCCCGCTTTTTGATTCCATAAGGCGATTCTTTCGTAGGGAGTCATTGGAGTTACCTAGAGATACTGTTGTGGATCGTTATGTTATGCACTCTCCCTAAATCCCTCTGCCACTCCGAGAGGGACTTTTCCCCATCTCCTGCGGGAGAAAGGGTTAGGGGATGAGGGGAGCTTACCCTTCGTAAACTTGGCGGTAATAGTCCTGATATTCTTGGGACAAGAGAGGCTGCCACCAATCTTGATGTTCTAAGTACCATTTTAGGGTTTGACGTAATCCTTCCTCCACGGTAACAGAAGGTTGCCACCCTAATTCTGTTTTAATTTTAGTGGCATCGATCGCGTAGCGGCGATCGTGGCCGAGTCTATCTTTAACAAATGTAATCAGGTTGCGACAGGGACGAACCGGAAGCTGGGGCGCGAGTTCATCCATGACATCGCATAAAATGGTTACTAAGTCAATATTTTTGACTTCATTATTGCCCCCCACATTGTACGTTTCCCCCGGTTTCCCTTGATGAATAACTACATCTAATGCGCTGCAATGGTCAATCACATAGAGCCAATCTCGGATATTTTGTCCATCGCCATAAACGGGTAGATTTTTCCCGATCAAAGTATTGATGGTCATTAAGGGAATCAGTTTTTCTGGGAACTGATAGGGCCCATAATTATTGGAGCAATTGGTAATAATAGTTGGGAAATCATAGGTATGATAATAGGCACGAACTAAGTGATCGCTCCCCGCTTTTGAGGCAGAATAGGGACTGTTGGGAGCATAGGGCGTGGTTTCTTGAAACGCTGGATCGTTGGGCCCTAAAGAGCCGTACACTTCATCGGTAGAGACGTGCAAAAATAGCCCTTTTTGGTTAGGTAGGGTGGGATAATGCTGGCGGAAGGCTTCTAAGAGGGTAAATGTGCCGACGACATTGGTTTGCACAAACGCCCCTGGGCCGAGGATGGAGCGGTCTACATGGGATTCGGCGGCAAAATGGGCAATGGTATCAATGTTCTCTTCAGCTAAGAGTGGGTCAATAAGGGAGCGATCGCCGATATCCCCTTGTACAAATCGAAACTGAGGACGATCCTTAACTTGCTCTAAATTCGCCAAATTCCCCGCATAGGTGAGCGCATCTAAGACAACCATACGGTCTTCCGGGTAGCGATCGCACCAATATTGAACAAAATTCGAGCCAATAAACCCCGCACCACCAGTGACCAAAAGACGACGAGGATTACGATTTTCCATACGATTGAATATCCTTAAATTTACCGCTTATATTGGGCACATTGGGGCGGGTTTATCTCTATTTTCCAGGATAACGCTTTTAACAATTGGCCCTAAGCCCCTTGCCCCGTTGCCGGTTACCTAGATCTGGGACAACCCGCCCCTACACCCCCGATCACTATAGCAACCACAGGGATCTATTCCCTATTCCCTATTCCCTATTCCCTATTCCCTATCAGCCGCTTCATTGTCCAGCATATCCGCTAAAGCCTGTTTCATCTCTTCACCCTGAGTAGTTGCCGTTCCAAACTGGCGCACGACCAGAGAAGCTGCTAAATTACCCAAAACCGTTGCCTCCCAGAACGAAGCGCCCACACACAACGCCAAAGAGACGGCGGCAATTACCGTATCCCCAGCTCCAGTTACATCAAACACCTGGCGACGATTAAACGCGGGAATATGAACCATCGGTTCTTGGGCAGTAAACAAGCTCATCCCCTCATCTCCGCGAGTAATCAAGATATGACTAGCCTGAGTCATTTTTAACAAATCTTCCCCTGCTTGGATTAACTGCTCATGAGAATTAATGGCATAACCCACCGCTTGTTCTGCCTCCGGTAAATTGGGAGTAAACAAGGTCACCCCTTGATAGCGCGGCAACTCCTTCTGTGCATCCACCATTACCCGCTGGTGTCCTAACACGGCTGGAATTACAGGAGAGAGCGTCCCATCAGGTTGAGTCCGAAAGACTCCATCGCCATAGTCCGAACAAATCACCCCATCGACTTGGTCTAACTGAGATTGGATATACTGAGCTAATGCCTGTTGTAAAGGCAAGTCTAGCAACCGATCCGATTTGCGATCGATGCGCACAATTTGCTGCGTTACAGACTGACGAGCATGGCCAGAAATGCGAGTTTTGGTCACCGTTGGCCGGGTTTCATCGACTAAAATTCCTTGGGTATTAATGCCCGCTTCCTCAAAAATCCTCCGTAGGGCCTGGCCTTGGTCATCTTTCCCCACGATACCGACTGCCTTAACCTGACCCCCCAATTTCGCCAAATTATAAACGGCGTTGGCTCCTCCTCCAGGAATTTGGCTAGTTTCCTCATGGCGCAAAATCACAACGGGGGCTTCTCTCGAGAGCCGTTCTACTTGACCCGTGAGGAATTCATCTAGGGTCAAATCGCCAACGACTAACACTTTCGCTTGACTGAAGCGATCGATAAGATCGGTTAAACGGGTTTGGCTCTGTTTGAATTGCCGAATTAGGTCTGCGGGTAAGATCATATCAATGGGGGGTTGAACGTTAAACCTTACATTACTCTACGATCGCCTTGGCAAACTCCCGTAACCCGGAGATCGAGGTAACTGGAGACATATTTTGAAGTATTTTTAATTTTAATTTTTAATTTTTATATTGATCTGGGGCTTTGTTGTAGACTCTGATCGTACACAGCCCAAGTTCTCGATCAAAAGCTTGAGGGTCAACCCAGAGCTGATAAGAGCTGATAATTGTGAAGCGATCGCCATAAGATAGATAAAATTTCCATGATCCATATCCTAAAGTCCTTATTCAAGACCACCTTGGTGTGTCTCCTCGTCCTAACCTGTTGGGTGGGACTGAGTACCCCCACCCAAGCGGCTCCTGACCGAGAAAGTCGCCTCCCTGGAGGGAATGCCATTACCGAGGGTGATGCCATTCTGCGCTATGCTCTGCCCATTGATAATGACACCATTTTCAAGATCCAAGGGGATATTGAATCGATTATTGCTCCGATTCGAGGAAGACGCTGGGGTGCAGCTACTTCTAGCCTCAGTGAAGCCAGCTTTTTGTTATCAACTCGCAATGAAAAGATTTTAGCTAGCATTGCCGAAGATCGCCGCTCTGAAGCTCAAGAAGTTCTAGAACAATTGAGCACCGATCTCAATATCCTTCGGGAGCAAGTAGCGGAACAAGACAAAACCGCTGCCTTTGAGACACAAAAAAGTTGCCTCTTTGAAGTGGAAACTCTAGAAAATCTGATGGTGCAAGGGTTTCCCTATGAAGTGCCCTCCGAATATAGTGCCCTACCTCAGTTGAAAGGACGAGCGGCGGTAGAAATTGAAACTGAAAAAGGAAGCTTAACGGTTGTCGTTGATGGTTATAATGCGCCAGTAACGGCGGGAAACTTTGTGGATCTGGTGTCTAGGGGATTTTATGATGGTTTACCCATTACCCGGGCGGACGAATTCTATGTGTTGCAACTTGGCGATCCTCCTGGCCCAGAAAATGGATTTGTAGACCCCGCAACTGGAGAAGAACGCACAATTCCTTTAGAAATTAGAGTTCAAAGTGAAGTAGAACCAATTTATGAATTTACATTAGAAGAAATTGGACTCTACCGTGAGCAGCCAGTTTTACCTTTCTCTGCCTATGGAACCCTAGGCATGGCTCGCCCAGATAACGATCCGAATGGGGGTTCGTCTCAGTTTTTCTTCTTCCTCTTTGAACCGGAATTAACCCCTGCGGGCTTAAATCTCTTGGATGGTGAGTATGCAGTATTTGGGTATGTTGTTGACGGTGAGGACGTGTTGCCTGAACTGAAAAAAGGCGATCGCATTACTTCAATGAAAGTGATTGAAGGCATGGAGAATTTCCTACCTGGATAGGGAGATGAGGGATAGGGAGATTCCCTATTCCCTATTCCCCATTCCTACAAAAAATTGGGTCGCTCTTGTTGAGTTTTCTGTAAATACTCATCAATAGCGACCCAATTTTCGTCTTCAATCCAAGTGAGAACTCGATCTAAATTTTGGCGATAACTTAAGAGGGATTCTCTGAGAGCATCTCGGTTATATTCTGCCATCATTCGACCTAACTCTGGATTGCCTCCTCCTACCCGACTGGTATCAGCAAAGCCGGAACTTGCCAGTTTTTGGGCTAAATCTCGCACGGTGTCCAAAGGTGAATCGCTACAAGTCGTAATTAATCCAGCACTGACGAAAACGGGTAAATGGGAAATCAAAGCCACTGCGCGATCGTGTTCTTGGGGAGAACAATGATAGACTCTCGATCGCAGCGATCGCACAATTTCCGTCACCTGCTCCAAAGACTCTGGTGAGGTGGTTGGAGTCGGAGTGAGAACATAGGGACGATCTTCAAACAACCCGAACTGCGCCGCTCCTAACCCTTGTTCTGCGGTTCCTGCCATGGGATGACCGCCAACAAAATTGGGCCAAATTGGGGCAAGGGACTCAACAATTGGCGTTTTAACCGACCCGACATCCGTTACAATTGTGGCCGGAGAGAGCAAGGGAAGCAATTGTTGGGCGATCGGTACAATCAGACCGATAGGAGTACAAATAAAAATAATCTCCGCTGGGCTGACTTGGCTCAACTCAACACTAGCTCGATCCACAACCCCTTGTGCCACGGCTGCCTCACAGGTATGCGGATTACGACTAGCGCCCAAGACTTCCCAACCGAGCGATCGCAAAGCTAACCCTAACGACCCACCGATTAACCCTAAACCAATAATGCCTATTTTCATCACCCTAATGCAGCTATCATAACGAATGGGAAACGTATACCAACGCCAGTCTAACTCAACCAATCTCTAGGAAAAAGCCATGGATGAAGAGGAAGTGCTTAATCGGTACGAAACCGGAGAAAGAGATTTCATGGGCATCTTGCTCACGGAAGCTAACCTGAGTGGGGTTAATTTGAGCGATGCCAACTTTAGTGGTGCTAACCTCTGTGTTGCTAACCTCAGTGGCGCTAACCTGCAAAGTGCCGATCTGAGCAAAGCTAAACTGAATGTTGCTCGGCTCAGTGGTTGTAATCTGACCAAAGCCAATTTTAATCGGGCCATCCTTAATGTAGCAAATTTAGTCCGTGCCGATCTCAGTGGAGCAAGTTTAGTTCAAGCGGGACTGATTCGAGCCGAATTGATTCGCGCTCAACTGAGTAACGCGAACCTCAGTAGAGCGAACCTGACTGGAGCAGATTTACGAGAAGCCACCCTACGTCAGGCGAATCTCAGTGGCGCGAATCTGAGTGAAGTGGATTTGCGTGGCACATCCATGATTGCAGCGAATCTCGAAGGGGCAAATCTCCATGGAACTGACCTAGGACGGGCTGATTTAAGTGGTTCAGACTTGCGCGATGCGGATTTACGCCATGCTAACCTTAGCCGGGCGAATTTAAGTGGTGCAAATTTAAGTGGTGCAAATCTGCGCTGGGTGGATTTGAGTGGAACCAATCTCAGTTGGGCTGATTTGAGTGAAGCGAAGTTGAGTGGAACGAATTTAATTGGCGCGGATTTAAGTAATGCGAATTTGGTCAATTGTAGTTTAGTTCATGCAGATTTGACCCAATCGAATTTGATCCAAGTGGAATGGAGCGGCGCAGATTTGAGCGGCGCGACTTTAACCGGGGCAAAGCTTCATGGGGTGTCCCGATTTGGCTTAAAAACCGATGGTATGGCCTGCGAATGGGTGGATTTGAGTCCGGATGGAGATCATACCCAGGTTTATCATTTTACGTCTGAAGAATTTAAGCAGTTTTTCAACCCTACTCCGCCCACGGTCAGTATTACGGTAGATGCTCAACTCGACCATGCGGCGAGTTTTGTTTTGGCAGGATTCTATTATCAGATAGCTGGGCAATATCCGGGGATGAATCATCCTCCGAGCATTAAGGTAGGCTATCGCCGAACTACGTTGATTTTCCGTTTAGACCGGGATGAAGAACTGTTGCCGATCGCCTATTTGGCCATTTTACCGTTTAAGGATAGTACCGTCACTCAACGCAATATTACGGAAGTGATGGAGATTATCCGTTCTCCAGATATGGAGGATTATTTGACAATTCGAGACCGAAAACGAATTAAGCAAATCAGTAAGTCTCTCAGTCAAGTCATGAGTCGAGTGGTACGGGTGAAAGTGGGAGGAGATCTGCCGAAACCCCCAGGTGCGCAAGAGTTCTTTGTCATGCCGACTCAGGTGAGTTTGACTAATTCGAGCGATCGATCCCTGAATATTTATTATCATCCGTCTTTTGGTAAGCGTTTGGTTGATTCGGCTGCTTATTTTCAGACGAGTGAAACCACTACGATGAAAATGCAACAGTTGTCTGTACCTACGGCGGAAGTAGTAGCGGATTTTATTCGCGGGTTTTATGTTTTGGAGAAGCTAGGGAATAGTTAATATGGCCTCTAAGAGTAAGTCAAAATCGGGCGATCGCTTTGTTTATCAAGAGTTTGGCTATGATGGGGATACTGAGGATCGAAACTCGGTAGAGCTTGATGTAGTGCCCAACCAACAAAATCTTAAGGTAGAAGTATCTCGCAAAGGACGCAAAGGGAAAACTGTTACTGTGGTGCAAGGGTTTCAACATTCCCAGGAAACGTTGTCTGCTCTGTTGAAGCAATTGAAAACTCACTGTGGCGCTGGAGGAACCCTAAAGGAACAAACTGTAGAAATTCAAGGGGATCATGGACAGAAAGTGATGACTTTCCTATCACAAAAAGGGTATAAAGTCAAGCGTTCTGGGGGTTGATTTGGGAAAAGGAAAGATTGTCTAGGGCTAAGGCTGCCGCCTGGGCTACATTGGGGTGGGGGTCTTTGGCAAGGTATCTAAGGGCAGATTGACTTTTACTACAGGGTAAATGGCCCAAGGCTTCGGCTAAACGCTGACGGACGAGCCAATCTTCTGAGCCGGCAAATCTCAAAATATCGGTAACGGCACTGAGATCTTTAATTTCCCCTAAAGCGGCGATCGCAGCCTGTTGAATTAGAACTTCTGCACTGTCTAAAGCTTGTAATAAGACATCATGGGCCCGTTGATCTCGTAGATTCCCCAGGGAAACCGCCGCACTAAAACGCACCAACCAATCGGGGTCTTCATAAAAAGCTCGCACTAGGGGTTCAAAAGCTCTCAAATCGCGCAAATAGCCTAAAGCACCAGCAGAATCAGCTCGAATCCCATAATCAGGATCGGTTTCTAACAGATTGACGAGCAGCGAAAAAGACTCTTCTGTGGGCTTAACCCCTAGGGCAAAAATAGCCATAGAGCGCACTTGCTGATTGCGATCCTGAAGTGCTTTTTTAAGCAAAGGCATCGCTTTCTTTGGGGAGAAATTGCGTAGTGCCAACAGAGCCAGCTTGCGATCGCGAAGATTATCACTATCGAGTTGGATCTTCAGTTCTTTTAAGCTGGAAGCAGTCATAATCTTCATAATGATAAATTCACTTTAAAGATTAAGCTATCTTAACGGATTATAGCAACTGCTATAGAGCTTTACGCTATACACAACACTTTTCTCTACGATGAAGGACATTAATAATTGTTTTTGACAATCGCTAGAATAGCCGTCTACTCCTTCCCAAATTCCTCAATCACAGCCCAAAGTGCTGTATTCTCCCATCTGGCACTCACGGCTCAGAAACCCGTCAATAGTAGAGAATGGTAAAATCAACTCGGATTCTCTATCATGCTGACTAACCCAACTATGCGTCGAGTTCTCCAATCTTGTCTTACAGCGGCTTTATCCTCTAGTGTGATGGTAGGCATAAGCGCCATCAACGTGCAACCCGCCACTGCCCAAAGACCCTCTCAATCTGTACGCTGTGAAAGTCACGATGCTCAACCGGCTAACTGCCCCGTCGATACTCGTAATGGTATAACGTTAGTGGAGCAATATTCCACAGCCTCTTGCATCGGAAATTGGGGGTTTGGGAATGGATTTGTTTGGGTAAGAAATGGGTGTCGAGCGCGGTTTGAAACCAATTATGCTCAAAATCCGGGGGGTGGCGGTTTTTTTGGTCCTCCAGGGGTGGATTATAACGATCCGGTGCGTCGAGGTTCCCGCGAACGAGTGACAGTTACTTCGGGCATTTACAATAATCAGGGCGATCGCATCCGCACCGTTTATCGGGGCGAACCGATCATCGTTAACTGGAGAAATACTTTTTACTACGGTCGCCAAGAATATGTCCGAGTTCGCACTCAAGACGACTTGGTGGGCTGGATGACTGTCGGTGGCAATTATAGACAATAACTGATAATTTGACTAATGATAATTTTAACCAATGATGATGGGATTGATGCTCCTGGTATTCGTGCCCTCCATGATGCTGTTGAGGGTGAGGGGATTATCGTTGCTCCCACAGTACAATATTCTGGGTGTAGCCATCAAACGACAACCTACAAACCCCTGAAGATGGAAGAGAGATCGCCAACTGAATATGCTGTCCAGGGCGCTCCTGCTGATTGTACCCGCTTGGCGATCGCCCAATTGCAACCCCAATTGAATCAGGAGATTGATTGGGTTCTCTCTGGGGTGAACGCTGGGGGAAATATGGGGGTGGATGTGTATATGTCTGGAACCGTTGCTGCGGTGCGGGAAGCCGCTTTTCATGGAATTCCTGGTATTGCCATTTCCCACTGGATCAAGCGCCCTTTAGAAATTGACTGGGAACGAACGACGCAATGGACAGCCCATATTTTATCTAAGCTGTTTTCCCATCCTCTGGAGCCAGGATGTTTCTGGAATGTGAATATTCCCCATCTTGAAGCTGGTTCTCCAGAACCAGAAATGGTATTTTGTCCCTTGAGTAAGAAACCGTTACCGCTCCAGTATCGAATCAACGGGGATGAGTATCTGTACTGTGGAAATTACGATCGACGCGATCGCACTCCAGGCACAGATGTAGATATCTGTTTTTCCGGTAAAATTTCTGTGACTCAAGTGCGAATCTGAGATCCCACTCTCTCTTCAAGATTACTTTTGGAGAGGGCGATCGCTTGAATTGAACAATATTTCTGAATTCTGAAGAGAATATCTAAGGAAAAAAACGCATCTTCCGGATCGGGGTAATTGTGCCCGTAAAGAGAGTATAGAAGCTTTCTGATGGCATCTAATGCAAACTCTGCTCTCTTTACTGGTTTCCCCCCTGTTCTTGGTGAATACGATCGCCATGACTCCACTCTCTTCCTCGGAAGTATCCACTCTATCGGTTGATACCTCCGAGTCTACAGAAATCCTCTATGGATATAGATACAACCGTCGAGGAGGTGAAACTCCGAGAGGGGGTACAGGAAGACGGCGGATTATGGCGTAACCTCTCCAGAAGAAGGTAATTGATCCAATTGATATGTCGCATCTTCATAGCACCCGACTCTGCCCATACTCGAACAGAGTTGGGCAGTTTTTTGTAGATCTGAAATCGCCTTATCCGTTTGCGTTCGCTTCATGTAAGCTAATCCTCGGTCATAATAGGCGAGGGCAAAATCGGACTTGCGTTCGATCGCTCTAGTAAAATCAGAAATTGCCCCTTGAGTATCCCCTAAATCTAACCGCGTTAATCCCCGATTATGATAGGGAACTGGATCGTCCGGATCGAGGCGAATCGCAATATTGTAATCCTCGATCGCCCCCTGAAAATCTTGTTTTTTCCGCCGGGCTAACCCTCGATTTTGATAGGCTAAACCATCTGTCGGCTCTAGATTGATAGCCTGGGTACAATCGGAGATAGCCCGCTCCTGATCTCCCACATTTGACCAAGATAAACAGCGATTCAAATAGGCTGCGCTCAAAGTTGGCTCCAGTTCCAGGGCTTGAGTGTAGTCCAGAATAGCCCCTTTATCATCCCCTAAATCCGATAATACGCTACCCCGATTCACATAAGCCGGGACAAAACTCGGATCGAGGGCAAGGACTTCAGTATAATCAGCCTTAGCTCCTTGGCGATCGCCCAATTCAAATCGGATATTGCCCCGCTGATAATAGGACTCAGTGAGGTTACTCGATAGCAAAATTGCCTGGGTAAAGTCCTCCAAAGCTGCCTCAAGATTATCTCGATCCTGATAAATCAAAGCACGTTGGTAATAAGCCTCTCCCTTTTTTGGCTGTTTGGCGATCGCCTGACTATAGGACTTTAGTGCCTCATCTAGATTCCCCTCTTGAGCATACTTTTGAGCCTCCTTCAGACTATTGCGACTCAACCCTGATAAAGAAAAACGACTCGATCCCAAGGCGATCCCCAGCAAAATCAAACTGCCTAAGACCACACTTAAGGGTAATAAATAACGCTTTGCTTGGAACGGATTCAGGGGAGTCACGGAGGTTACCTCCTCATAATCAATTTTGGGTTCCTGGGGTTGTCCTTGGGGAACCAATGGAGGGGTTTCAGAGCGCACTAAAGGCGCACTCACTTTACCCGGTTGCAAATTAGCTAAATCCTCTAAGATACTGGTGGCTAATTGATAGCGTTCTTTTGTATCCGGAGCTACCATTTTATTCAGAATAGAGATCAAGTCTAGATTCGCTTTAACCCTATCCTGCCAATCTTGGGTTGCTTTACTCCTCAATGTCGACAATTCTAAAATACTTTGACCGCTGAGTAATTGAATCCCAATTATGCCTAACGAATAGAGATCGCTATTAAAATGGGCTTGTCCTTGGTCTTGTTCTGGGGACACATAAACCACTGAACCATTTCTTTGAGCTTTCAACAGTTGTTGTTGAGAGCGCATCACTTGAGTACCAATCTCCTTAAAAATACCAAATCCCGTTAGCACCATGCGATCGTCTGATTTACGGCGAATTAAATTTGACGGTTTAATGGAGCGATGAATCAATCCACGACTATGGACAAAAGATAAGATTTGTAACACTTCTTCGAGCAAGCCGATCGCTTGGGCTTCTGTCCATTGGGGCTGAGATTCCAATTGATCGCGCAAAGAAGTACCAACAATAAACTCTTCCACGAGATAAAAACTTTGGCTCTCTTCAAAATAATCGAGCAGTTTAGGGATTTGGGGATGAGTACCAAGACTTTTGAGGGCTTCTGCCTTCTTATTAAGTAAAATTAAACTGAATTCTAAGGTTTTGGGATTATTACCAGGAAGCTTTAATTGCTTGACGACACATCGAGGATGTCCTGGAAGATGGGTATCGCCAACCAGGTGAGTTTGACCAAGCTGGTTGGAGCCAAGGGTTTTAATAAATTGATATCGTTGGTTAAGCAGCCGTTCCATGGAGCTTGTTTCTTGGTTTGCTGGGGTCGGAGGATGTGAGTTCATTCTGACATATAGCGCTTCGCACTATAGCAATTTGTAGGAGGGAAAAGGCACTCTAGCAATACAAATAATGAATTTAAGTAAAGTGTAGGAGAATTTTCACAGATATTCCTCCATTGTCGGATAAAATAAATAACTATTGAGCCTAATTCAGGTCATTGGTGATCCATCAAGAACACTTTTACCTAAGCGGTATAAGCTTGGCTCTCGGAACCATCGCCCAATTCAAATAGGGGAAGATTAATTATGGCTGTTGAAAAAGTAAACTCTTCATCGAGTCTCGGAGAAGTAGTCGATCGCATCCTTGATAAAGGGATTGTGATCGATGCTTGGGTTCGGGTCTCCTTAGTGGGAATTGAACTGCTGGCCATTGAAGCTCGGGTGGTTATTGCTTCGGTTGAAACTTACCTCAAATATGCTGAAGCAGTGGGTCTAACGGCTCAAGCTGCTGTCCCAGCCGTTTAAAGTTCGGGATTAAACTGGCTTTCAAGAGGTATGTCTACCCTTAGAGGAAATAGAAACGGGTTTCTATTTCCTCTGAGTTTTAGAATGGCGGTCTGATAACGAAGCTCTCTAGGGGAGGGGATCAAAAGACTATGGCGCTTAAAGATGAGTGGCGATCGCAAAGAGAACAACGCCAAACTGAAGCACGCTGGCGAAAGGAGGCAGTGCAAACTCAGATTAAGACCCTAAATGACCAGCGTCAAGCAGCAACGGCACAACTCCAAAACCAACTGCGGCAATTTCGGACAACATTGGCCCAGGCTGAAGCTGATCGACGTTTCCAAGGGCAACAGCAACAGATTGCCTTGCAAACCTACACCCAGAATTTGCAGGACTGGATCGAAGACTTTTTGGAAACTTGCACCACAGAACGGTCCCTGATGAGCGATCGGATCGCCACCACCCTCCAAGAGACCCTGGAGCGTTTGCAAACTGAAACCCGAAACTTGTTGCAGACAGCTCGTCAGAGTCGTCAACAGCGCTACGGAGACCTTCAGGAAGATCTCGCTGAGTTTATCGAAGATCTTCATCTGCAAATGGACAGCTATCGCCAACACCTCGAGCAAAAGCGTCAGGAGCGGATAGCTGAGATTCAGACCCGCAAAACAGAGGTGAAAAAAACTCTACAGGAGAATCGTCAACAACAGCAGGAGAGCTACCAAGTCCTGCAAGGGGAACTCGATCGGTTTATCCAGAGCTTACAAGCGTATCGCCAAAATCTCTACCAAGCGGTTTGGGGTGATACACCGGTGGCAGTGCCAGCACAAGCCGTTAAACCTAAACCCATTTTTAGATCCAAGCGATCGATTTCGATCGCCAAAGGAGCAGTGCCTAAGCCAGCCGTCTCTCTTCCCCAACCGATTCCGATCGCTCCTTCGCTCACTCCTCCCCCAACCCCAGAACAGGTACTGCAAAAAGCGGATAAAAAAAATGTAAACTATCTTTCTACGGAAGAAGAACAAGTTTATAATTTCTTACGCAAGACTCCCGCATCGCGATTAACAGCGATCGAAGAAGCCCTAGGGATTAACCGTGTACAAGCAGTCGATACTTTGAGATCGCTGATCAAAAAAGGCATGGTGACTCAGCGCGATCGCCTGTACTCCGTACTCTAACGTAACTTCCCATGCCTACTTTACTCAATGCCCGTTCTAGGGGCTTTGTCAATACGCCCACCATTGAGCGACTGACGAACCGCGCTCTGCGCTATCTTCAGTCTGGATTTTCTGTCCATTTGCGCGGCCCCGCAGGAACAGGAAAAACGACTCTCGCCTTGCACTTAGCAGATTTATTGAGTCGCCCTATTATGCTTATTTTTGGGGATGATGAACTCAAAACCTCCGATCTGATTGGCAACCAATCCGGGTATACCCGTAAAAAAGTGATTGATAACTATATCCACAGTGTCATAAAACTCGAAGATGAGCTGCGAAAAAATTGGGTAGATTCTCGGTTGACGCTAGCTGCTAAAGAAGGATTTACCCTAGTTTACGATGAGTTTAATCGCTCCCGTCCAGAGGTCAATAATGTACTGTTATCGACCTTAGAAGAAAAATTGCTGGTTCTGCCTCCGAATAACAGTCGCTCCGAATATATTCGGGTTCATCCCCAATTTCGCGCCATTTTTACCAGTAACCCGGAAGAATACTGTGGGGTTCATGCCACCCAAGATGCGCTTTTAGACCGTCTGGTAACCTTGAATATGCCCGATCCCGAAGCCGAAACCCAGACGGCTATTTTAGTGGAAAAAATTGGCATTATCCAGGAAGAAGCCCAAACCATCGTCAATATTGTGATGGAATTTCAGCAGAAAACGGGAACTCAGAAAACAATGGGTTTGCGATCGGGATTAATGATTGCTAAGATTTGCCACGAACATCAAATTGCGATCGCTATTAACCAAGAACCCTTTCAGGAAATCTGTGAAGATATCCTCCTCTCCCGCACCGACTTAGACCTTTCAGCCGCTTACTTGGTGTTGAAAAACCTTTTTGAGCCTCAAAACGCTCTGCCCCCTTCTCCTACTCCTGCGTCTGCTGCTCCCGAAGCGCCTCAACCTGCACACAAAGTTTACACCTTCTTACACCAAAGCCAAGGAGCCAAATTATCAGATATCGAAAGTGCAGTTGGATTAAACCGAGTCGAAACCGTCAACATTTTGCGCCATTTAATGGAACAAGGCAAAATCCGGCTCAATGAAGAGCGCAAATATATCGCTCAGTAATTCATGGGGCGATCGTAAGATAAAACTGGTTTTTCCCCATTGCCCATTCCCCATTGCCCATTCCCCATTCCCTATCCCCGTGCCTGCCAACTCCCGTCCCCTAACCTCAAGCCAAAGTTCAACCCTCGCTGATGTCCTCGAAAGAGTGCTAGATAAAGGGGTTGTTATTGCTGGTGATATTTCTGTTTCTGTCGGTTCAACGGAATTGCTCAATGTTCGCATTCGCCTCTTAATTTCTTCTGTCGATAAAGCCAAAGAAATTGGTATTAACTGGTGGGAAAGCGACCCTTATTTAAGCAGTCAGCACAAACAACTGCAAGAAACCAATGAACGGTTACTAGAGCGCATTGAACAACTTGAAACCCAACTCAAAGCCTTGAAGGGAACGCCTGAAGTTGAACCTGAGATTCAAGAATGATATCACAGTCGTTCTAAATATTGGTTGTCGCCAATTCTTGGGCAATAGGTTCTTCGGGTTGGGATTGACAACCGGGTAGAACAAAAGTGAAGATGAAGAAGAATAATATTCCTTGCAAAAATACAAAACCGGGTTTCGCGATCGCTTTATCAGGATAGCTTTTAAGCATAAATACTCATATTTTTTGTTTTCGTCATAATTAAATTCTAACAAAATAGGGAATAGGGAATAGAAACTGTCCTAACTCTCCATTTCTATGCTATAGCAGCTATCTCAAAAACTGGGGTAAAGTTACAATACCTCTAAATTGCATCTTGTGATAAATATTGTTGCAATAAAGTCTCAATTTCTTCTATTTTAAACTCTTCAGCAAGCTCAAGAAGAGGGGCAGCAAATTCTTGATAGGAGCTATCCAACTTTTCAAGTCGATCGCAGATACTGAATAGATCGGCTTTGAGAGCAAGATCGATTAATATTTTGAGGTCTTCGGGGGTAGGAATAAGTATATCTCCCGTTTGTACCCCTTTTTGGTTTCTTGACAATATTTCTGATTTTTCTTGCTCGTTGTAAAGCAATTCTAAATTTAGACATTCCGAGAGTACTGCCAAGAGATCCTGAGCATCGACAGGTTTGGCTAAGAAGCGATCGCCACCTTCATCAAGAGCTTTTTGTTGGTCGGCTGGGGTGACAGATGCAGAGGAGACAACGATCTTATAATGCCATAAGTCCTCGGCAGCCCGAATGCGTTTGAGCAATTCAAAGCCATCCATTACAGGCATGACAAGGTCAGTAATTAATAAATCGGGTTGCTCTTCCCGCAGGAGTTTTAACCCTTCTTCTCCATTTTCTGCCTCAAGGGTTTCAAATCCTAGAGGTTCGAGGAGGTTGGAGACCACAGCTCGATTTTCCCAACGGTCATCGACAATCAGGATAGTCCGACGTTCTCCTGCATAGCCGATAATGCGATCGCGCCAGCGATGTTCAGCATTATCACACCAGTGATGTCCAGCATTATTGCTCTTGTGAATTTCCCTCTGTTTTTGTGCCCAATCCTCTACTCTGGGAACATCAATAACAAAAGAGAATTCACTCCCTTGGCCCAGTTGGCTTTTCACTTCAATGCTTCCCCCCATCAGATTGACAATACGCTGAGAGATGGCGAGTCCGAGTCCAGTGCCTTCTGATTGTTTTTGGCGATCGCCGACTTGTTCAAATTCTTCAAACAATTTAGCCAGATCCCCTTCGGTGATACCGACTCCAGTATCCATGACCTGAAAGAAAAGCTTGGTATCTGTCTCGGATTGTTGTAATACATCAATTCGCAGGGTGACAGTACCCGAATCGGTAAACTTAATGGCATTACCGAGCAAATTAATTAAGACTTGACGCAGACGCTTTTGATCAATAGCAACGCCATCTGGTAAGCGGCTGCTGGATTGATAGATAAAATCAAGACCTTTTTGTTCAGCCTTAATTTTGCACATTTCCACAACGTTTTGGAGTAAAGCAGGAAAATGGACGGGAACCGGCAATATTTCCAGTTTTCGAGCTTCGATTTTGGCCAGATCGAGAATATCATTAATTAAAGTTAGCAAATGATAACCAGATTGATAAATAACATCCACCTGCTTTTTTTCTCTCGGGGGTAAAACACGAGATCGCTCTAAGATTTGGGCATAGCCAAGAATACCGTTGAGGGGAGTTCGCAATTCGTGGCTCATGTTAGCAATAAAAGCACTTTTGGCTTGATTGGCAACTTCTGCTTTTTCTTTTGCCGCTTGCAATTCAAATTCTAAGACTTTGCGCTGTTCGATCTCCCGTGTGAGAGTTTGATTCCAACAGAAAATAACGATAACACCTGTCGTTCCTCCCAGGGCTACAAAAATCAACCATTTAGGAATAGTTTCCTTGACTAATTCTTTGCCTCCATACCAATTATTATAAGACTCATAATAAATAGATTGTCGATCTTCTTTCCATTGCTTGAGATAACCATCAATCGTTTCACGAAGATCGGCATATTTATTTTCTGGAGTAGCAAACGTCGAGCGAGTTGGATGAAAAACGATAGCAGTTCTTTCAATGCGATACTTTTCTTCTTCAAGATATCCGAACGTGCTATTAATAACTCCAGCATCTACTTCTCCACTTTCTACTAATTCTAAAACTGTTGGTGCTTCTGCTACATCAATTACTTCAGGTTGAATCCCAAAATCACGAGTCATTGCCTTGAAATTACGATTGTGGATACTTCCTGAAACTGCGGCAACTCGCTTTCGGTCTAAATCAGGTAAAATTTTTATATCGCTATTCGGTGCGACATAAACCGTCCCCCACTTAACGGCTACAGGTTCATTAACAAAATCAAAAATCTGGTCTCGTTTTTCTGAATAAGAAATAGAGGCCAGTAAGTTAATCTCCTCATTCTCTAGCTTTTTGAGTAAGATTTTCCAGTCTTCATGTATATATTCAATGTCCCATTTCTCTCGTCTGGCAATTTCTTCTAATAAATCGACAAATAATCCTTTCGGTACTCCACTCTCATCCAAAAAAACACCAGGAGGGTTATCTGTGAACCCGACCTTTATGGTTTGTCTTGCTTTGGCAATCCCCATGAAAAACATACTAGATAAACCAAAGACTATAATTAAAAGAATGCGAATTCGAGAAAACATGAGAGTGCCAACATGGTTTTGTTTATGCATAAATTTTAACATCAATGTAGATAAAGATTCTGGTGCATATTTTCTGATGTTCATTCTTTTTGTTGATCTAGGTATTCTTTTAATAAAGTCTCAACTTCTTCTATTTTAAACTCTTTGGTAAGTTCAAGAAGAGGGGCAGCAAACTCTTTATAGCAGCTATCCAACCTTTCCAGTCGATCGCAGATGCTGAATAGATCTGCGTTGAGAGCGAGATCGATTAATACATTGAGGTCTTCAGGAGGAGGAATAGATATATCTCCTCTTTCTGCCCCTCGTCTGCTGCTTTTTGGTGAAAACTTTGATTCTTCTTGCTCTTCGTATAGCCATTCTAAATGCAAACATTCCGAGAGTACAGCAAAGAGATCCTTCACATTGATGGGTTTGGCTAAGAAGCGATCGCCACCCCCATCCAGGGCCTTTTGTTCGTCAGCTTGGGTAACAGATGCCGAAGAAACAACAATCTTGTAGTGCTGCAAGTCCTCCGTAGTGCGAATGTGTTTGAGCAACTTAAAACCATCCATCACAGACATGGCCAGGTCAGTAATTAATAAATCTGGTTGTTGCTCCCGCAGCATTTTCAACCCTTCTTCTCCATTTTCTGCCTCAAGGGTTGTGAATCCGAGGGGGTTGAGGAGGTTGGAAAGAACAGCTCGATTCTCCCAATGGTCATCGATAATCAGGATGGTACGGTGTTCTCCTTGATAGCCAATAATGCGAGAGTTGCTTTTAATCCTTCGGTGTGGTTGTACCCAATCATCAACTAAGGGAAGATCGAGGGTGAAGGAAAATTCACTGCCTTGACCGAGTTCACTTTTGACTTTGATTTGTCCTCCCATGAGATGGACAATGCGTTGAGAAATGGCTAGTCCCAGTCCAGTTCCTTCCGCTTGTTTCTGGACATTGCCGATCTGCTCGAAAGCTTCAAACAGTTTCGTCCTATCTTCTAGGGCGATCCCTACCCCTGTATCCCTTACTTGAACCAGTAGATTGGCCTTGGTTTCGGACAACTCCACCACATCCACCAATAGCCTCACTGAACCGCGCTCAGTAAATTTGATGGCATTCCCAAGCAGATTAAGCAAGACTTGTCGCAGTCGCTTGTCGTCGATGGATACGCTCTCTG
Organism: Cyanobacteria bacterium UBA2566; assembly: GCA_002340255.1. Taxonomy (GTDB): domain Bacteria; phylum Cyanobacteriota; class Cyanobacteriia; order Cyanobacteriales; family Desertifilaceae; genus Roseofilum. The sequence continues at coordinate 10,027 of DDLS01000099.1, read as the reverse complement.
GGAGACGGGAACTGGTTTGATAGATAAATTCAAGTCCTTTCAGTTCAGCGCGAATCTGGCACATCTGTGCCAGGTTTTGTAAAAAGGAGGGCAGATGAAGAGGTTTGGGGACGAACTCCAGTTTGCGAGCTTCAATTTTAGAGAGGTCTAAAACATCATTAATCAGACTGAGCAAATGAGTACCACACTGATGAATGATATTCACGCCATCCCGTTGTTCTTGCGTCGGGAGTTCGGTGTAGGACAAAATTTGAGTGTAGCCAAGAATACCATTTAGAGGAGTGCGAAGTTCGTGGCTCATGTTGGCGAGGAATTCGCTCTTAGCGTGATTGGCTGAATCGGCTTCTTCTTTGGCCACTTGCAATTCCAAGGTTCGCTCTCGCACCCGTTGTTCAAGGTTATCAATGGAAGAACGCAGTTGTGCAGTCATAGTATTGAACGTGCGAGCTAATTCGCCAATTTCATTGTCCGATACAATATCGGCATGAGCGTTTAAATTTCCATCGGTGATTTGCCGAGCGATTGCCGTCAATCGTCGAATGGGAGACGAAATCACATTGGCCATACCAAATCCTATCCCAATAGCGGCAAGGGTCGTTCCCAAAGCGAGAATGAGGTTATTGCGGGTTTGAGTGTTTATGGGTTGGAGGAAAACGGATTTTGGGCGCAAATAAGCAACTTTCCAAGGTTGGATTTGGCTCAGTGCGATCGCTCCGGCATATTCTATGTTCTTCTCTTGGGAAAGAATGGTCGTGAAGTAGGGGCGATCGGGGTTAAAATTGGTAGCAAATTCGTCAAATTGTGTCAGTTGAGTTGCGAGATCGGTAGGTAGGGATGGGGGCAAGCGATACATTACCTGTAGCTCCTGAAGGGTTTCCGATTCAGGAGGGGCGAGAAATTGAAAGCGCAGTTCTTGAGGCAAGCCACCATCATCACGATAGCCTTGGGCCAAGCGCAAATTGTGGTCATCAAGTAAGAGAGCAAAGGAAAGAGAACCAGCTAAATTCTCATGTTCAAGTATGAGATGTTGGAGTTTAGCTGCGCTGTACTGACTGCGTAGGACACCCATTACTTCTCCCGTTTGGCGATCGCGGATAGACTGGCTGAAATAGAGGTAAGGTTGGCCGTCAACCTCAGAAAATTCAATGTTGGAAACAATAGGTTCTCCCGTTTCGAGGGCAATTTGGAAATAATCGCGATCGGACTCATCTTGTCCGATCTGAAGGGAGTAAGTATCGAGGAGGTTCTGGCCATTAGTATCGAGCAGAGCATAGGAAACTAAAAAGACTTTATCTTTCGCCATCAAGATATTTAGGCTGTTAAGAGCTTGCTCTTTCAGGATAGAATTTGGTGTACTCAAATAAGTAGCAAAAGTTTCTTGTTGCGCCTCTATGGCAATAGCCGTTAAATTAGTGCGTATCAACACATCAAGAGTTACTACGGTTTGGGACGCGGCTGTATCCAGGGATCGATTGGCCGATTCAATCAAGTCTGTCCGCATGGTGTGGTAATTCCACCAAGCAAAGCCTGCAAGGGGAGTTAGAGCAATGAAGCAAAACACGCCTAACAATTGATGGCGCAAGCTGTAGTGATTAAAGAAACGTTCGAGAGAGATAGCTTTCATGGTTTTCAATTACGGTGCTACGCCTTAGAGAGTCGGGAATCGGAAGTCAGAAATTGAGTTTTCCCCATTACCCACTCATCAATTCCCAGCGTGAAGCGCTATTTTAAAGGGCTTCTGTGGCTCGAGCGGCAGCTTCTGCCATATGGTGCAGGGTCGTTTTAATGTTCTGTTGGTCGGTCATTAGTTTTCCGAGTTCTACCGGAAAACAATCAAAACCGAGATCAATCCAATTGGGGAGGTGGGGTTCCGTTCCCATTCGATTTTCAATGGCATCCAGGGTAACATCAAAATAATTAGTCACCTGGGGGTTAGCTCCAAACCCAAGTTGCAATCGAGGATCGCTGTAGGTGCTGCGGCGAACGCTGTTGGTTTGACTCAGAATCGCCGTGCGGGTAATGACATCAGGACTGGTGAGCCATTGCAGAAACACCCATGCTGCATCTTGGTTTTTGCTATAACGAGAGAGTGCCAAGCTACTCCCTCCTTGATGACTAATACCCGGAACTTCGCCAAAGCCGCATTCACTGGCAGCACGTAGGGCAATTTCTTGGGGACAAGGAGCTACTGCCACTCTTCCCGATATTGGGGAGCCAGATGATCCTTGAAACCATGGAAAAAATTCCCCCCAAGAGATCATGATAGCAGCGCGACCTTGACGAAAGGCTTCTGCTTCCCCATACCAATCCCAGGTTGTTGCTGCGGGAGGAGCATAGGGTCGTTGAGCGAGCATATATTCAATTCCGGCGATCGCTCGATCGTCGTTAATGGCTGGAGTTCCATCTGCATAATAAATTGACCCGCCATGGGCCCACAACCAAGCTGTCATACTACAATGCAAGCTGTAATGCCCGACTTTCCACTGTCCTAGCGTTCCATAGATATGAGGGGCTTTGGCTTCGCTAATCACTTTGATCGTCGCCAAGTAGTCTATCATTGTCGTCGACACAGATAACCCCAATTCCTCAAAAACATCCGGGCGGTAGAACATGATAAATATGGGGATGTCGTAGGGAATTGCGGCCAACTGTCCTTGATAGGACGCAACATTAGCCACCAAAGACCGGAAAAAATCCTCAAAATCATAGTTGGGATATCGCAGGTCACTATTTTCCAGCAATTCTTTGGGATTGATCCCAATATTGACAAAACGACCGATCCAAGCCTGATCCCAATACATGATGTCGTAGGTTCCCGCTTCTCTAGCTATGTCTTGCTCGATTCGTCCCAGAACGCGATCGAGGGGTAATATATCCCATTGCACTTCAATTCCCGTTAGGGGAGTAAATTCATCTTGCATCAATTCCCAAGCTGCTTTTGTAGCAGGGACATCTTCTATAATTAATCGCAGAGTTGTGCCAGAAAAGGTTTTTCCGACATCTTTGAGAAAGTGATAGGCATCGGTTCCGATAACACCTGCCGATGCCAAACCGCGCGTCTCTTCGAGGGATAATTGAAGGGGAGAAGATGGAGACAAACGGCGGCAGGCTTTCAATGCAGAAGTAGCACTCCATCCCAACGCGGCTGATGTTCCCCAGCGCAAGACATCACGTCTTTTCATAGTTTAATCTCTTGTATCATTTTTTATGTTCTAGGAAGAGGAGTATGGGGGGCTTTCGAGTTTACAGAGAATTAACCCTTAATTCCCCAAACTGACGATCGCGCCAAAACATCGCACTGACCTGGCTTTAAGGGTTTTAGGATATCTCTGTTGAATCGGACTGAATATTATACAAAGGAAGAGAAATCCTCATTGATAGTATCGGAAAGTGCAGTAATAAAAATAACAGGAATATGTTGGGTTTGGGGATCTGCTTTGAGACGGCGACAGGTTTCAAAACCATCGATACCAGGCATTTGGATATCAAGAAGAATTAAATCGGGCTGATAGTGTTGCAAGCGTTTAAGAGCGCGATCGCCATCAATGGCTGTGGCAACAGTATATCCCGCATTGTGTAAGGTTTCACTAATGACTTTTAGATTGGCGGGGGTATCATCAACCGCTAAAATTTGTCCTTTATTTGACATAACTATTCTCTTGGTTAACGTTCTCTCAGTCTAAATACTGTTGTAAAAACTCCTCAATTGCTTCTATTTTAAACTCTTCGGCAAGTGCGAGGATAGGAAGAGCGAACTCTTGATAGCGGCTATCCCACGTTCCAATTTTATGGCAGATTTCATTGGTATCTGCCTGGCGAACAATCATCAGCAAGGCTTTGAGGTCTTTGACTGGAGGAACAAGCATATCATCCCCTTGTGTTCTTTCCTCGTTTTCGTCTGATTGAGTTTCTTCTCTTTCTTCATCAAGCCATTGTAAATCCAGACACTCCGAGATTATGGCAAAGAGAATGTTGGCATTAACGGGTTTGGCTAAGAAGCGATCGCCGCCCCGATCAAGCGCGTTCTATTGATCTACTTCATAGGAATGCTAAACATCTCTTCCTTGGCGATAGCCGTTATCCAACTTTCCAAAAAGAGATACTTAGCATTGACAGGTTTGGTGAAGAAGCAATGACTTTAAATATACTAATTCATTACTTAGGGAATTAACAGGACTTAGGAGTAAGGTAGTTGGGTTGACATAAGCAACTCCGCCTAATTTCATATCGCCTTGTTTGTCTGTGCCAAAAGAATTGGCTGTTTCGGCAATGTAGACCTATTCTGCCATTGGTTGTAGGGTTTGGGTATTAATCACCAACAAGCGCATCATTTGAGAGGCTCGTCCAATCTCTTTGGTGGGAAAATCTAAAGGACTTTGGAGAGCGACAAATAGGCGATCGCCGTTTAAATTAAGATCGAGACCCTCAAACCCTCGATTTAGTCTGCGATGGGTGTAAATTACTGGTAATACTTGCCGCACATCAGTAGCGGCATTTAGGGATACCCCTTCAGGAACTAAGCGTCTCACCATCGTTCCATTGGCGGCGATATGGGCTACACTGGGGCTGTATTCATCGCAGAGCCAAAATGTACCATCTGGAGACCGCGTAATCCCTTCCGTATCCAATCCATTGGGATTTAAATTTAACCGGACTTGGGCGCTAAAATCATAAGGCACTTCATCATTACTGTTATTTGGCAATCCGGTAATTGGCTCTCCATATTGGTTGCGGATGGGAATTGCATCCAGGAATTCCAGCCGTCCATTATTGCTGGAAAGTTTGTAGATTACTGGGGTATAATCAGGAACGGGAAACGTGCGGCGCTTTTCGTTGCCAACAGTGATGCGATCGTTGGGGCCGCGATCTGCGATCGCATAAAATATATTATCTGGATCATTCGGTGAATGATCTAATCCTGAAAAGAGTCCACCGATGCGAATACCGCGATCATCCTGTACTTGATTGGCAATGGCGTTATTTTGTACCGTTTTTAAGCTGATAGGAGGTAAGCGGAATATCTCCCCAAGTACCACTGTCCGCTGTGCAATCCAATTTCCCATACTCGGTTGATGCTTCAGAACTGCAATCCCAGTAACGAGGACCTTACCCATCAAACCACTCAAGACTAATCGGTGAACTCTCTTCATAACCTTTATCTGCGATCGTCTAACGAAAAAACAGCATTATTATTCCCGATCGAGTTTAAGGAAGTGTTAAGATACAGCGCAAAACGCTGTTATGAGGAACAGTGTTAAATCCTCACAGCTATGCACAAAAGCCTATTCCCTAGCGCAAAGCGCTATATCATTGATAAATTGAGTGTCAAGACTAAAAAAATAGCAGAAACTACTGTATCTTGATCTCGAACCAATATGGCAATCCAAAGACGTTACAAATAGAGAGTGAAGAAAGATTAGAACGGGTGATTAACGAATTGGCCCAACCCCAACAGGGCAAACTAGAACCCTTTGCTCCAGTAGTTATCAATATCTTACGAAATTTGGTACAAGGAAAGAGACTAGAGTAATTGTGATTAACCTCAATGATATGGTCGATGTTCCCGAACCCAATCAGCCAGAACAGCTCTCCTCAGGGGAAATACTTCAGGATAAGCTCAAAAATAGCTTATCTTATATCGGTTTAGTGGCGATCGCCTCTCTTACCGCTATCCTGTTGACCCAACTTCATATCCCCGTATCCTGGCTCGTTGGCCCCATGATTTTTGGTCTCATATATTCCCTTTTCAAAGGAGAAGCACAACCGCTCCCCCCGATTTTTTCCATTCTCGGTCAAGCCATTATTGCCCTGACAACAGCTACCCGTTTCTCCTTTGATACTCTGATTTTAGCGAAAGAATATGCCCTGCCTCTGCTCGGCTGTATAACCATTACAGGGATATTGAGTATATTGAATGGTTATCTTCTCAGTCGTTGGGCTGGAATAGACAAAGCAACGAGTTTGTTAGGATGCATTCCGGGAGCAGGACCGACTTTAGTTGCCCTCAGTGAAGATTTAGGAGGAGATGCGATCGCCGTTGCCTTTCTGCAATACCTGCGCATTCTCATGGTATCTGTGATTGTACCATCTCTTGTCACCTTCTCGTCTGGCAAAACGATCGGTCAACCCGTGATTCTGCCGGAGATATCTACCCCATCAGCAACCCTTCCTCCGATCCTCAACCTTGGTATTTTAGCCCTCTGTGGCATTCTCGGTCTTCTCATAGGAAGGAGGATAAAATTGCCAGCCGCCGTCTTTCTTGGCCCCTTTTTCCTGGGCTTAATCACCTTCTGGATACTTCCCTATCCCCTGCATGTTCCCGATCCCATTTTTGCCGCCAGTTTGTTGCTCTTCGGATTATCCATCGGTCTCAAATTCGATCGCCAAGTTGCCCAAACTCTGGTGAAATCAGTTGTGATTCAATTGGGATTAGTGACGATCTTAATTGCCGTTTGTTTAGGCATTGGCTATGAATTTCATCAATTGACCCATATCGACACCTTAACCGCTATTTTAGGCACAACCCCAGGAGGTATTAGTGCAATAACCGCCACGGTAATCGAAATTGGCGGCAATGTGGGCTTAGTGGTGGCGATGCAAATGACCCGCATGTTCCTGATTTTATTATTGAGTCCTTGGTTAGCGGCCTCCTTATTATCTGCTAAACCAGGGATTTAACTGCTGACGATCGGCTATGATTGTCTAAAAATCGTGAGGAGGAGTAAACATGCTAACTCGACTCAAAACTCTCAGTTGCCTTGGTCTCCTGGCTTCCCTTGGGGTATTTACCCTAGCGTCTAAAGCTAATGCCCAGTTTAATGCCGATCCGAATCCGGTACTACCCAATCAAGCCGTAGTCTACCAATCGATTCCCGAACTCTTTGATGCGGCTTACTATAGCAATGGCGGAGATTACTTTTATCAGCGATCGTTTGTTGGTCAAGTCCAAAACTTTTTAGGCCTACCGCGATTCTCCGAGCATAATACTCGCCGGAGTGCCCAATTGGTTCATATCCTCTACAAAAATATTTCCCAAGTGCAAAATACCAGTACGCCTATTGTTCGCACTCAAGATTTATATAACCCCTTCGATCAAAACTTAGTGGTTTCTCCCAGTGTGTCCATAGAATCCAATCCGATTCCTCCTGCTCCCACTCCCTTTGTCCCTTTTTCTGCTCCTCCCGTAGCTCCCTTACCTCCTGCTCCACCGCCTCCTGCTCCCGAACCTCAGCTTTTCTAACTTTACAAGGTGCAGTCATTCTCTAGGGGATCTAGGATCAATCAACAAAGAAACCCGACTCTAAACTCTTCGTGAGTTAAGGTCGGGTTTCGCTGCGCCCTACTGGAATCGAACCAGTCTGAAGGCGAATTATGAGTTCGCTGCCTCCCCAATCGGCCAAGGGCGCTAGAGATTGATAGACTCAGAGTAAACTTAGGGAGTGAACGTATTTCTGGTGTCAACCTCAATCTTATGCATTATCTTAGCACAAGGTTGGAGGAACGAGGAAATGAGGGAATGGGCAGAAGTCTGTGTTACTTGACCCAAGTTAGCTTACACTAATCGGATGATTAGTATCCTGACTGAATAGACTAAATACAAAGAACAACCTAGGTAGACAAAGATGAGATTAAATTCCACAGTTGCGCTAACGTTAATTTTATTGTCAATGATGTTTGGTGCGGGGATTATTAGTGCGGCACTAGGTTTTAATATTGGTCGCGAAGCACTCAAGGGAATTACTCAACCGGACTCTAGCCCCACCAGCACTATGGTGAATCGTCAACCGGGAACGACGGGTAAAACTTCAGTCCCGATTTTGAAGGAAGAGGAGATCTTAAAACGGGTGGATACTTATATTGAAGGTGAAGAGGCAAATGAGTCACAAGAACAGAGTTTCCAACCGACTCCAGACTCTTCTCAGCAGGCGATCGCCGAATCCAAGGGACCTACCCTCAGCTTACCCGGTTTTCCGATCGCCGCTCAAGATCGAGGCGTTACCCTAGAAATCTCGGCTGCCTATCAACAACAGGAAAATTTAGAACTGGACGTGAAAATTCGTAATGATAGTCCCCAGATGGTGCGCTTCCTTTATAGTCTCTTGAATATTACAGACAATCGGGGGCGCTCCTTAACTGCAACCACCTCGGGTTTACCATCCCAAGTTCCCCCCAATCAGGAAGAGTTTTCCGGTAAAGTGAGTGTACCCGTGGCTCTATTGGCAGATGCTCAACACTTGTCTATGAAGCTCACCAACTATCCCGATGAAGAGTTAAATCTTCACGTTTCTGGTATTCCAGTCGTTCGCTAAATGGACACAGAGATTCCGTTGACTCCATTTATGGGAATACCCCTTCATCTGGCTGCATTAACCTTTGCCGATGGTTCCATCCGACTCTTATCCGTTTTCTTATTAATTGCGATTAATGCCTTTTTTGTAACGGCTGAGTTTTCCATTGTCTCCGTGAGGCGATCGCGAATTCAACAATTGGTTTCTACTGGTGATGTCCCTGCCCAAACGGTACAGAAGCTACACACTAATCTAGAGCGTCTCCTCTCAACCACCCAATTGGGTATTACCCTATCCAGTTTAGCCCTAGGATGGATAGGGGAAAATACGATGGCAACAATTTTGCAAGAGGCGCTCTCGAATTCTCCCCTATCTCCGTCTCTCCGACAAAGCTTAACCCATTCCCTCTCTATTCCCTTAGCGTTTATTATCATTGCTTACTTGCAGATCGTGTTAGGGGAATTATGCCCGAAATCGGTTGCCCTATTGTATTCAGAGCAATTGGCTAGGGTTTTAGGTCCGCCCAGTTGGGCGATCGCCCGCTTTTTTAATCCCTTTATTTGCATACTCAACCGCTCTACCCGGTTTCTCTTGGGTTTGGTGGGTGTTCGCTACTCTGCCCAAACCTGGCACACCCGCGTCACCCCAGAAGAGCTACAACTCATTATCAGTACGTCTACTGAGTCCATTGGTTTACACGCTTCTGAGCGGGAACTGCTCAATAATGTCTTTGAATTTGGGGAAGTGGTGGCTGAAAATGTCATGATTCCCCGCACCAGCATTGAGAGTATTTCCTATGATGCTACGTTTCAAGATTTACTTGATGAAGTGGCAAAAACAGGACATTCTCGCTATCCCGTAATGGCAGATTCCCTAGATGATATTCGGGGAATTGTTAACTTTAAACAATTAGCTGGCCCTTTAGCAAAGGGAGATTTATCCCCAGAAACGGCGATTCAAGTCTGGGTACGTCCGGCACGATTTGTGCAAGAAAATACCCCAGTGTTAGAATTGTTGCGATTGATGCAGCGATCGCACCAAGCGATGGTCATTGTTGTTGATGAGTTTGGGGGTACAGCCGGATTAATTACCATCCAGGATATTGTCGCCGAAATTATCGGCGATACAGAAGAACCAGATAACGGTCAAGAACCTCCCATCCAACAGCTCGATGAACAAACCTATCTGGTGCAAGCCCAATTAGATATTGAAGAAGCCAACGATATGCTGAATTTGGATTTACCCCTTGATGATGATTATCAAACCTTAGGGGGATTTGTGATTGCCCAACTGCAAAAAATCCCGAATGTGGGGGAAGTCCTCAATTATGAGAATCTAGAGTTTACCGTCATTAAAGCAGAAGGGCCGCGCTTAGACCAAATTCGCATCCGTCGTGATGAGCAGTTGCTTAACCCTCCTTCCCCCTTAGAAGAATAATAGAGGAATTTCGTGCCTGCTGAACAAATCCCCCGAGCTTACAGCGCTTCGCGCTGTTATGAGGTACAATAACAACAATGAGCAAACCCTATTCTTAAATGTTTAGGATTAATTAACTCAAGGGCTACAGCCAGAAGAGTATCAATCATAAAGGGGGTAGTCGGAGCAAAAGCTAGAATAAAAGACTTTAGTTGTGACCCCCACATTTCAATCGGATTAAAATCTGGAGAGTAGGGAGATAAATACATGACACTCGCCCCCACTGCTTCAATTTTGCTCACAATAGATTCCCTTTTATGAAT
>DDLS01000150.1 GCA_002340255.1 Cyanobacteria bacterium UBA2566 | reverse complement strand
GCCCTAGCGCTCAAACGGTAGTAGCAGATATCAATTGGGATTTATTTAAGCAACTCTATGAGCTAGGAGGAAAAGGATCATTTTTGACCCAAATCTCCCTAGATTCAGAAGCAACAGATGGACAACAGAGTTCGGAACAGCAATCGGAAGTATTACAACAACTTTATCAAGCACCAGAAAGCGAACGGCTCGAAATCCTGATCGAGCATCTGCAAAATGATGTCGCTAAAATTATCGGATTCTCAAAATCTAAACTTCCCGATCCTGAGTTAGGCTTCTTTAAGATGGGAATGGATTCTTTGATGGCGGTTGAGCTAAGAAATGTGTTGAGTTCTACGTTTGGGTCTTCGATTAGCACAGCCACGTTGTTTGAAAAGTCTAATATTAAAGACTTAGCGGAATATTTGATCGAAGAAATTTGCCCAGAAGAACAAGACGAAGCAGGGGGTGCTGAAGAGAGTGAAACGATAAGTCCTCCCCAGAAGATAGAAACGCAATTTGAAGGAGAGCTAGATAGCGCGATCGCGTCAGAATTAGAAGAAATTCAAGCGTTACTGAAGGAGGAAGACTAAAATGAGCGATGCTTCCCCAACAAAGCAACCAAACGTCTTATCCAAAGAAGTCTTGCAAACCCTGAAGGACATGCGGGGTAAGCTTGAAGCCGTCAATAAAGCCAAAACCGAACCGATCGCCATTGTGGGAATGGCCTGCCGATTTCCTGGAGGAGCCACTGATCCCTCAAAATATTGGAATTTATTGCATGATGGCATAGATGCTATCACCCCCGTTCCTGGCGATCGCTGGGATGTCAGTGCTTATTACGATCCCGATCCAGAAGTCCCAGGGAAAACTTATACCAAAGAAGGGGGCTTTATTGAGCAAGTTGACCAGTTCGATCCCTTATTTTTTGGCATTGCTCCCAGAGAAGCAGTGAATTTAGACCCTCAGTACAGATTACTTTTAGAGGTAACCTGGGAAGCCCTAGAAAATTCTGGGCAAACCTGGACAAACCTGAAGAATAGTCAGACCAGTGTCTTCATGGGTATCTCCACCGATGACTATTCTTCCGTCATTTTCAACGAAGCCAAAAGTTACCCGACTCTGGGAAGTAATAGAAGTATTGGAGTCGGTCGTATTTCTCATCTCTTGGGTTTGCAAGGGTCTAATATACAGGTCGATACAGCTTGTTCAAGTTCTTTAGTGGCTGCCCATCTTGCCTGTCAGAGTTTGCGCTCAGGAGAATCCAACTTAGCCTTAGTCGGTGGAGTGAATTTAATCTTATCGCCCTTCAGCACGATTGGTCGTTGCCAACTGAGGGCACTATCCCCGGATGGTCGTTGCAAAACATTTGATGCTGCTGCTAATGGTTATGGTCAAGGAGAAGGATGTGGTGTCCTGGTTTTGAAACGCTTGTCTGATGCCATCAGTGATGGGGATCTGATTTCAGCCGTGATTCGAGGTTCTGCGGTTAATCATGATGGGCCCAGTAGTGGGATGACAGTTCCTAATAGAATGGCTCAAAAACAGGTGATTCAACAAGCTTTGAGCAATGCAAAATTAGAAGCTCATCAAATTAGCTATTTGGAGGCTCACGGGACAGGAACATCTTTAGGAGACCCCATTGAGATAGAAGCTCTGGCAGAAGTATACAGCAAAAATCGTCCGGCAGATTCCCCTCTAATTGTGGGATCGGTCAAGACAAATCTTGGGCATTTGGAAGCAGCAGCCGGTGTATCGTCCTTGATGAAGGTGATTTTAGCCCTTCAGCATCAGGAAATTCCGCCTCATTTGCATTTAAAAGAACCGAATCCCCATGTAGATTGGGATAAATTACCCATAAAAATTCCGACTTCATTAATGTCGTGGTCTGATGAGGGAAAACCCAGAATAGCAGGAGTGAGTTCCTTTGGCATGGGTGGGACTAATGCTCATATTCTTTTAGAAGAAGCACCAAGAGAAGGCAATAGGCACACTTCGACTGCGCTCAGTGACCAAGGCAACAGACAAGATGAGTTAAAACGTCCTGTTCATCTCTTGACACTCTCTGCTAAAACCGAACAAGCTTTAGAAGATTTAGTCAGTCGTTATCAAACGTATTTAGAAACCGATCCTGATGTGGCAATAGCAGAGATCTGTTACACGGCGAATACGGGAAGGAAACATTTTCAGCATCGACTAGCCGTGATAGCTTCTGACCCAAAGGAATTAGCAGAAAAGCTACTTGATTGGAAAAGAGGACAGGAAGTCGTTGGCCTCTCTTGTGGAGAATTCGATCGCGGTAGCGCAAGTTCTAAAATAGCGTTCCTATTCACCGGCCAAGGTTCCCAGTATGTGAATATGGGTAAGCAATTGTATGAAACTGTGCCAACTTTTCGTCAAGCTTTAGATCGATGCGACCAAATTTTACAGCCCTATTTAGACTATCCGTTATTAGAAGTTCTTTACCCGAAAGAAGACCAAAAGTCAAGCTCTAGTTTATTAGACCAAACCGCTTATACCCAACCGGCTTTATTTGCCATTGAATATGCTTTGTTCAAGTTATGGGAATCTTGGGGAATTAAACCCAATGTAGTCATGGGTCACAGTGTAGGAGAATATGTGGCCGCAACGGTGGCAGGAGTGTTCAGTTTAGAAGAAGGTCTGAAATTAATCGCCATGCGGGGACGGTTGATGCAACAGTTACCCTCGGGTGGAGAGATGGTGGCAGCGATGGCATCAAAATCGGTGGTGCAAGAGGCGATCGCAGAATATAGCGCCCAAGTAGCCATAGCCGCGATTAATGGGCCGGAAAGTACGGTAATTTCTGGAGAGAGTGCGGCGATCGCAACCCTTTGTCGTAAGTTAAAAGCAATGGGCGTTAAAACCAAGCATCTACAGGTATCCCATGCTTTTCATTCACCCCTGATGGAGCCAATGTTAGCCGATTTTGCAGCAGTCGCTCGGGAAGTCACCTATCGTCAACCGAAAATAAAGTTCGTATCCAATACAACGGGGCAAAAGGCAGGAAATGAAGTCACTAAAGCAGAATACTGGGTCAATCATATCCGACAACCCGTACAGTTTTATCAAAGTATAAAAACGTTGCACGAGCAAGGAAATGAACTGTTCTTGGAAATAGGGCCAAAACCCATTTTGCTCGGCATGGGGTCTCGCTGTCTACTAGAAAGTATAGGAGTATGGTTGCCATCATTACGTCCTGGTGTACAAGAATGGCAACAAATGCTATCCAGCTTAGGACAATTGTATGTCAAAGGAATAACCGTGAATTGGTCGGGTTTCGACCAAGATTTTACTCACAAAAAAGTAGCATTGCCCACCTATCCATTCCAGCGACAACGCTGCTGGGTCGAAAGAACAGAAAACGAACAGGAAACTCCTCAAGCCTCAGGTAATATTACTGAAACTCAAGTCGTAAAACTCCTTACTCAAGGAAAAACAGCGGCGATCGCTCAACAGCTAGAAAAAGCAGTAAACTTTTCCCCCGAACAGCGTAAACTTTTACCCGAACTCTTAGAGGTATTAGCGAAACAACATCAGGAACAGTTAGCCGCAGCAGCGATCGAAAACTGGTTCTATGAAATTCAATGGAAACCTTTAGATCGATCTAGCTCAAAAGCCAACCTTCAACCGAGTCATTGGTTGATTTTTGCCGACAGCACAGGCGTAGCCGAAAAAATCGCCCAAAAACTACAACAACAGGGTCATCAATACAGCTTAGTTTACCGAAGCAAAAGCTATCACCAACCAGAAGCAGGAAAATACCAGCTCAATCCTTCCATTCCCGAAGAATTTGACCAACTCTATCAAGACATTCAAGAGCGGAATCAACTGCCCTTATCAAAGTTCATTCATTTGTGGAGTTTAGACACTCCAGAATCCAAAGATTTAACCCCTAACATATTAGAAGAAACCCAATTATGGGGATGTGGCAGCGTGATGCACCTGGTACAAACCCTACTCAAAAACACCAGCACTCCCCAGCTCTGGCTAGTAACTCGTGGCTCACAGTCCGTATTATCGAAAGACAATCAGATCCCCGGATTAGCAACATCACCCCTATGGGGATTAGGTCGAGTCGTGTCGATAGAGAATCCCCAATTATGGGGAGGATTAGTGGATTTAGACCCCCAAGCTCCAGCAGAAGACGAAATAGAAAGGCTGTGGCAATTATTAGCGAATGAACCAGAAGAAGATCATCTCGCCTTACGGGGAGAAAAGACCTATGTTGCTCGTCTCGTAAACCAAAAACCTCCAGAATTTTCTCAACCCCTATCCTTATTATCAGAGGGGAGTTACTTAATAACAGGAGGATTAGGAGCTTTAGGGCGATATACCGCCCAATGGTTAGTAGAAAAGGGAGCTAAAAATATAGTTTTAACTGGCCGCCGCCCGCCTTCAGAAAACGTCCAAGAAACCATAGAAAAATTAGAACAAAAAGGATGTCAAGTTAAAGTATTGTTAGGGGATGTTTCTCTGGAAGAAGAGATTGCCAAAATCCTAGAAGAAATTCAGACCTCAATGCCAAGACTCAAAGGAATCATTCATGCAGCAGGAGTGCTAGATGATGGAATCCTACAACAGATGGATTGGGAACGTTTTACTAAAGTCATGTCACCCAAAGTTATAGGAACTTGGAACTTACATCGATTAACTCAAAATCTGCCCTTAGATTTCTTTGTTTGTTTCTCGTCAATAGCATCTTTAATGGGTTCCCCCGGTCAAGGAAATTATGCAGCAGCCAATGCCTTTATGGATACTTTAGCTAGTTATCGTCGGAGCATAGGATTATCAGGACTCGCGATTAATTGGGGAGCCTGGGCATCTGAAGGAATGGCGGCTCGTTTAGCAGTGGAATATCAAAACCGAATTCAAAGCAGTGGCATCAGTGAGATTAGCCCAAAAGAAGGAATGTATGCCTTGGACATACTGTTAGGGAATCAATCTTCTATAGATCGCGTAGGCGTAATCCCCATACAGTGGTCGGTATTAGCAGAGCATTGGAGTGGGATTCAAAATAGTTCGTTACTACGAGAATTATTACAGAAAGAGGAATGGGGAGAACAGGATACACTAAAGCAAAACGTCAAAGCCAATATTTTAGCCAAGTTAGAGGCAGCATCACCAGAGGAGCGTCAAGAAATTTTAATTGAACACATTCGAGGGCAAGTGGTTCAGGTGCTAGGTTTAAGTTCATCCCAGTTACCAGAAATGAATGTAGGATTTATGGAAATGGGCATGGATTCTTTAATGGCAGTGGAATTAAAAAATCGACTGCAAAATCAACTGGAAACCCATTTACCTGAGACCATAGCTATGGAATATCCAACGGTTGCAAAATTGTCCTTATATGTAGAAGAGTTAATGGAATGGCAGGCAAAAGAACAGGAGAAAGTTTCTGGTGGACAGAGTCAAAGGGAGGAATCGGAAGAGGATCTATTTCCAAATCTTGAAGAGATTTCAGAAGAGGATTTTGAAGCCCTAGCCGCTCAACAACTCGAAACCCTAAAAAATATGCTCTAAAGTTAACCCTATACGTTAAGGCTAAAATTTTATGGAACCGACTACGAAAAAAGAGCAACTCTCATTATCCAAGCAGATGTTTTTAGCTTTAAAACAAGCTGAAGCTAAATTGGAGAGGATGGAGCGCTCAAAAAGTGAAGCGATCGCGATCGTTGGTATCGGTTGTCGGTTTCCAGGCAATGCCAACACGCCAGAAAGCTTCTGGGAATTATTATCGAATGGGAAAGACTCGGTTAGAGAGATTCCCTTAGAACGTTGGGATATAGAGTCTTACTACGACCCCAACCCTGATGCTCCAGGGAAAATGTATATTCGGCACGCAGCATTAGTGGAGCAGGTCGATCGCTTCGATCCGCAGTTTTTTGGTATTTCTGGTAAAGAAGCACACAGCCTTGACCCACAGCAACGTTTTATTTTAGAAGTAACTTGGGAAGCGTTAGAAAGAGCGGGTATTAATCCCCAGGAATTAGAAAATACTCAGACCGGAGTCTTTCTGGGTATTGGTCAAAATGATTATGCGAATTTGGGTTTGAGCCAAGTTGAAACTATTAGCCCTTACGATGCAACCGGAAATGGGTTTTGTTTTGCAGCCGGGAGGTTATCTTACTTTTTAGGATTGCAAGGCCCATCCATGGCAATAGATACCGCTTGTTCATCCTCTTTGGTCGCTATACATGAAGCTTGTCAGAGTCTACGTCAGGGTGAGTCTAATCTAGCTTTAGCTGGAGGAGTTCAACTCATTCTTGCTCCTCAAGTCACTACTGCACTCTCAAAATTAAAGGCTCTATCACCCGATGGCAAGTGTAAAACTTTTGATGCTGCTGCTGATGGTTATGGTCGGGGAGAGGGATGTGGCATCGTGGTACTGAAGCGTTTGTCAGATGCACTCAAGGATGGGGATAATATCCAGGCAGTTATTCGGGGTTCTGCTGTTAATCATGATGGGCCGAGTAGTGGACTGACTGTGCCGAATAAACTCGCTCAGGAAAAACTGATTCAGCAAGCTCTCAAAGCAGCCAAACTAGAACCGGATCGAGTGAGTTATGTGGAAGCTCACGGTACGGGAACTTCTCTGGGAGATCCGATGGAAGTGAGAGCTTTATCTAGCGTGTTTGGGCTGGGGCGCGATCGCCAAAATCCATTACATATCGCTTCAGTGAAAACCAATATTGGTCATCTAGAAGCTGCTGCTGGAATTGCCGGTGCAATCAAGGTAGTTTTGCAACTGCAACATCAAAAAATTGCCCCTAATCTGCATTTTACTAATCCTAGTCCCTATATTGATTGGGAGAATATACCTTTAAAAGTCCCAACTCAACTCACCCCTTGGCTCTCATCAGAGGAGAAAAGAGTGGCAGGAGTAAGTTCTTTTGCGATTAGCGGCACAAATGCTCATATTATTTTAGAAGAAGCACCCAAAGAAGGCAACAGCCACACTTCGACTCCGCTCAGTGACCAAGGCAACAGTGAAGATGACTTGAAATGTTCTGTTCATCTCTTAACGCTCTCAGCAAAAACAGAACAAGCCTTAGAAGATTTAGTCAGTCGTTATCAAAACTATTTAGAAAATCATTCAGAGTTATCCCTAGCAGATATATGCTATACGGCTAATGCAGGCAGAGCGCATTTTAATCATCGACTCGGTGTTATTGCTTCTGAGCAAAAGGAATTAATCAAAAAACTGGTGGACTGGAAAACGAAGAAGGAAGTCGTTGGCGTATTTTCTGGACAACTTGATGGAAGTAGCCAAAATCCAAAAATAGCTTTCCTCTTCACAGGTCAAGGTTCCCAATATGTGAATATGGGAAGGCAACTCTATGAAACTCAGCCCAGTTTCCGTCAAGCTTTAGATCGATGCGACCAAATTTTACAAGCTTATCTAGAAGTCCCTCTATTAGAGGTTCTATACCCTAAAGATGCACAAAAGCCAAGTGTATTAGACCAAACTGCTTATACTCAACCGGCTTTGTTTTCCATAGAATACGCCCTCGCTAAGTTATGGGAATCTTGGGGGATTAAACCCAATGTGGCGATGGGTCATAGTGTGGGCGAATATGTAGCAGCAACTGTAGCAGGAGTTTTCAGTTTAGAAGAGGGTTTGAAATTAATTGCCATGCGGGGGAGGTTGATGCAGCAGTTACCTCCGGGTGGTGAAATGGTGTCTTTGTTAGCATCAGAATCTCAAGTTAGAGAAGCTATAGGCGAGTCTAATTTCCAGGTAACAATTGCAGCTATAAATGGGCCGGAGAGTATAGTGATTTCCGGGGAGAGTGGGGCGATCGCCACCCTTTGCAGTAAATTAGCCTCACAAGGCATTAAAACCAAGCCTTTACAAGTCTCCCATGCTTTCCATTCCCCGTTGATGGAGCCAATGTTGGCAAAATTTGAAGCAGTTGCTCAGAAAGTCACCTATAGTCAGCCTCGGATACCCATCATATCAAATGTAACGGGTCAAAAAGTCGGTTCAGACATGGCTACTGCTCAATATTGGGTCAATCATGTCCGACAACCCGTGAAATTTGCCCAGAGTATGGAAACTCTAAATGAGCAAGGGTATGAATTATTCCTAGAAATTGGCCCCAAACCCATATTGTTAGGAATGGGAAAGCAATGTTTACCAGAAGATGTAGGAGTATGGTTACCCTCCCTACGTCCTGGAGTCGATGAATGGCAACAGCTCCTCTCAAGTTTAGGACAGTTATATATACGGGGGACTCAAGTAGACTGGTCAGGTTTAAACCCAGATTATGGCTACCAGAAAGTCATCTTACCCACTTATCCATTTCAGCGGGAAAGGTATTGGATAGAAACTGGAAATTCTCAAGCTATCTCTACACCTAAACTTCATCCTCTGATTAATCGAAAATTTCAATCTCCGTTATCAAAAGATATCTTTTTTGAGTCCGAATTTAGCACCTATGCCCTACCCTTTTTAGCCGATCACCGAATCTATGAAAAAGTGGTCGTACCTGGTGCCAGTCACATTTCCCTATTGTTAGGAAGTGCCTCTCTAACCTTTTCTACCACCGGGTGTCAACTAGAGGATATTTTGTTTCCCCAAGCCTTAGCCATTCCTGAACAAGGAATGCGTAATGTTCAGGTAGCTCTTACTCCACAGAATAACTCCTATTCATTTCAAGTCATTAGTTTTGATAGCTCTTCTAATGATGATAGTTCTTGGGCTGTTCATGCTACAGGAAAAATTTCTCCTACAATCGAGCGCAAGCAGCAATCCAGAGAAACCATCGAAGCCATTCAATCTCGTTGTAGTCAAAAAATTGAAAGCACAGAAATTTACCAGAGTCTCTGGGATAGACAAGTCCAATTACGGAAAAGCTTTAGATGGATAGACCAAGTATGGTTAGGAGAGGGAGAAATTCTGTGTCAAATGAAAGTACCAGAGACGATCTTAGATGCAAAAAAATATCAAATACATCCCGCATTAATTGACTCCTGCTTTCAGTCAGTGGCTGCACTTAACATCAGTCTTTCTGGGGACAAAAATGAAACTTTTGTTCCCTTCAGTACAAAGAAGTTTACTTTTTATCAGCGACCGGAGAGTGATTTTCTTTGGTGTTATACCCGTGGATTGAAAGAAGGAGCATCAGAGGAAAAAATTCTGAAAGCCGAAATACAATTATTTGACCAAACGGGGAAATTAGTCGCTGAAGTCAATGGTTTTGAGGGTAGGAAAGCAAATCCAGAAACCTTACTCAAGAGTCTAGATTCCGATTTAAGTGATTGGTATTATGAAATTAGCTGGGAAGCTCAACCTTTAACCGAAACTACACAATCTAGTAAAAATGCTGGTCAATGGTTAGTATTTGCATTGACCGATGAATTAGCAGAATCTATTGGGCAGTATTTACAAGAAAGAGGACAGAACTATATTAGGGTATCCCCAGGTTCAGATTATCAGAAATTAGATGCTCAACATTATCAACTCAATCCCACTGTTGCCGAACACTTCCGCAAACTGCTGCAAGAGAATTCTGACATTAAAGGTATTTTGCACTTATGGGGTATCAATGAAACTGACGATTTACAAACAGCTCAGGAACTCGGTTGTGCAACAGCCCTACATTTAGTGCAAGCTTTAACAGAAGCTGGACTCAGTCATGCCCTACCGATGGGGTTAGTGACTCAAGGGACTCAGAAGATATGGGACGAAGCAGAAGTAGTTCAACCCCAACAAGGCAGTTTATGGGGACTAGGGCGTGTAATTCGTCTAGAACACCCAGAATTCAAATGTGTCCGAATAGATTTAGACCCTAAATCGAATATTGCTGAAACGCTCCCTAGTTTAGTCGATGAACTCTTGGCTAAGAGTAATGAAGACCAGATCGCAATTCGTCAGGGAGTTCGTTATGTATCCCGATTAATCCGACAACAAAAACCGCAAATTAGCTCAGAAGAAAACTTAGGATTAGAATGTCAACCCCTAGAGTTGAAGTTGTCTGAATATGGACTGATAGACAACCTCAAGTGGCAGGTCATGCAGCGCCGAACGCCACAAGAGAATGAAGTGGAAATTGAAGTCAAAGCAGCCGGTTTAAACTTCCGAGATGTACTGAATTCCTTGGGTTTACTGAAAGACTATTATGCTCAGGTATTGGGGATTACTGACGTAGCTCAACTTAACTTTGGCTTAGAATGTGTCGGGCGTATTGCATCTGTCGGAGAACGGGTCTCTGAGTGGCAGGTGGGAGATGAAGTGATGGCTATAGTTCACAATGGCTTTAGTAGCTTTGTTACTACTCCTGCTGAGTTAGTTATGGCTAAACCGAACAATCTGAGCTTTACGGAAGCGGCTACTTTACCCTTAACTTTTGCTACAGCTTACTATGGGTTACAATACTTGGCTAAAATTCAGCCAGGAGATAAGGTATTAATTCATGCTGCGGCTGGAGGGGTAGGGCAAGCGGCAGTTCAAATCGCACTGCAAGTAGGAGCGGAAGTCTTTGCTACAGCGAGTCCTCCCAAGTGGGAGTTTCTCAAATCTATGGGTGTCAAGCACATCATGAATTCCCGTACTTTAGAGTTTGCAGATGAAATGATGAGTCTGACTCAGGGAGAAGGTGTAGATATCGTTTTAAATAGTCTCAATGGAGACTTCATCGATCGGAGTTTTGCGGTTTTAGGGAACAAAGGACGATTTGTAGAAATTGGCAAAATCGGAATTTGGGACAAACAAAAGGTAATGGGGACACGGCCAGATGCTGAATACTTGCCTTTTGATATTGGAGTGACGATCCAACAACAACCCGGTTTAATTGCGGAATTTTCAGAAGCATTAAACCAACAATGTTCATCAGGAACACTGAAGCCATTGTCTTATAAAGTATTCCCAAGTACACAAGTGCAAGCGGCTTTCCGATATATGCAACAGGGTAAGCATATCGGAAAAGTGGTCGTTTCTCTGCCAGAAACTGGAGAAGACCAAAAATCGATCAAACCAGACGCAAGTTATCTAATTACAGGAGGTTTAGGGGCTTTAGGTTTGGAAGTCGCCCAATGGATGGTATCCGAAGGAGCCAAGCATATCGTATTAACGGGGCGAAGAAGTCCGAATGAAACGGCACAAAACGCGATCGAGCAGTTAGAAGCAGCAGGAGCATCGGTCAGTGTTTTATTAGGGGATATTTCTACTCAAGAGTCTGTAATGAACATCTTAGAAGAAATATCGACTTCGCTACCTCCACTTAAAGGAGTAATTCATGCTGCTGGGGTGTTGGATGATGGGGTATTACAAAAGATGAGCTGGGAGAAATTTATGAACGTGATGTCTCCCAAGGTGTCAGGAACCTGGTATTTACATGAACTGACTCAGAATTTACCTTTAGATTTCTTTGTGTGTTTCTCGTCAATGGCTTCGATGTTGGGCAATTTTGGCCAAGGCAATTATGCTGCGGCGAATGGTTTTATGGATGCAATCGCTCACTATCGCCAAGGTCAGGGTTTACCCGGATTGAGTATTAACTGGGGAGCCTGGGCAACAGCAGGAATGGCGGCTCGTTTGGCCAGGGAACATCAAAATCGAATGCACAGTAGCGGGGTAGTGGCAATTAAACCCGAATTAGGAATGCAAGCATTGGGTTCATTGTTGTCAGGATCTCAAAGCCAAGTCGGGGTGTTTCCGGTGAATTGGCAGGAGTTTTTTAGACAGATGCCAGGATTGGCAAAACTCCCATTTTTAGAAGCGTTTACCACAAAATCAGGAGAACCGGATCGGAACTCTCAGATTTTAGAACAGCTCGATCTTGCTTCTGATCGTGAACAAGAAACAGTATTGACCGCTTATCTCCAAACCAAAATTGCTCATATTATGGGGATGACGGTTTCTCAAATAGAGTTACAAAAATCTCTAACTATGATGGGACTTGATTCATTGATGGCTGTGGAATTGCGAAATCAGGTTCAAACTGAGCTTTTAGTCGATATTCCAGCTACCCGATTTATGGAAGGAATTACGATTGAGCTTCTAGCAACTGAGATTCAGCAACAACGGATTAAAACAGATAACCAGCCAAGGATTGAATCGAGTAAGGAAGAGCAACCGGATGAAAATAAAGAGAGTAATTGGATAGAGGTGGAACTATGAACTTAGTGGAGTTTTTACAAGATCTATCTCTCAAAGGGGTCAAGTTATGGTGTGCTGGTGACAAACTGCGTACTGGAGGTTCCCAAGAGGTATTAACCCCTGATGTTATTGCTCAACTGAAGCAGTACAAAACTAAAATTGTGCAGTTATTGCGGGAACAGCCCGATTTATTGCAGGTCTATCCTCTATCTTACGGTCAAAGAGGTCTCAGATTTTTATGGGAACTTGCCCCACAAAGCTATACTTACAATTTGTCATTTGCGGTTCGTATTTATTCTCCGGTAGATCTGGCTATTTTGCAGCAAACTTTTGAGGGATTAAGACACCGCCATCCCATGCTGCAAAGTACGTTCCCAAAATTGGGTCAAGACATGGTTCGACAAGTCCATCACAATCAATCCTTGGATTTCTTGGAGATTGATGCTTCGAGTTGGAATGAGGATGAGTTGTATGCAAACGTTCTTCAAACTCATCGTCAACCCTTCGATCTGGAAAATCAACCCGTCATGCGAATCAGGTGGTTTAGCCATTCAGAAAAAGACCATATCCTGTTGTTGACAATACATCATATTGCTTGGGATGGTTGGTCTATGAGTTCTATGGTCAAAGAAATACCAGAAATTTACGAAGCTCAACAGACAGGTGTTGAAATATCTCTGCCTTCAATAGATAACTCTTACCAAGATTATGTGAGTTGGCAAAGGGATTTATTAGCTGGAACTGAAGGAGAGCGCCTCTGGAGTTATTGGCAACAAAAACTGGGAGGGGATTTGCCGGTCTTGAATTTACTGACCGATAAACCGCGACCTCCCATACAAACCTATAACGGTGCTGCTTGCCCTTTCAATTTGCCTCAAGAACTGACTGAAAACCTGAAAGCACTCGCTCAGGAGGAAGGGGCGACTCTTTATATGGTTCTCTTGGCCGCTTTTCAAATTCTTCTATCTCGTTACACCAGTCAAGAAGATATTTTGGTCGGCTCTCCTACTTTTGGTCGGTCTAAACCTGAGTTTGTTCCGATTGTTGGTTACTTTGTCGATCAAGTTGTGATGAGGGGAAGTCTTTCCGGAAATCCTTGTTTCAAAGACTTCCTGTCTCAGGTGCGCCAAACGGTTATTGAGGCCTTAGCTCATCAAGATTATCCTTTTTCTTTGTTAGTCCAGCGATTAAATGTAGAGCAAGATTCGAGTCGCTCCCCTCTTTTTCAAGCTTACTTTATGCTGCAAAATTTTCAAGGCGCTCAAACGGTACAAAAGCTGTTGTCCAGCCGGAAGAAAACTGTAGTCAATTGGGGAAAATGGAAAGTGGAGCCGTTTGCATTGGCTCAGTATGAAAGTCTGTTTGATTTGACTTTAGAAATGATTGAGGAAGATTCATCTATGATGGGATTCTTCAAATACAATACAGATCTATTTGATGAGCAAACGATTGTGAGGATGGCTAGCCATTATCAGGCGTTGTTAGCTGGAATTGTTCATCATCCCGAGCAAAATGTGGGGCAACTGCCTTTGTTGCCGGAGGCACAACAGCATCTGTTACTTGAGCAATGGAATAACACGGCTACGGAATATCCACAGGATCGCTGTATTCATCAGTTGTTTGAAGAGCAGGTTAAGCGCACTCCGGATGCTGTGGCAGTGATTTTTGGCGATCGCCGGTTGACTTATCAAGATTTGAATGAACGTGCGAATCAGTTAGCCCATTATCTGCACAGTTTGGACGTAAGAGCAGAAGTGCTGATCGGTTTATGTATCGATCGCTCTATAGAAATGTTAGTGGGACTTTTGGGGATACTGAAGGCTGGAGGCGCTTATGTCCCCATCGATCCGAGTTATCCGCAGCAACGGTTAGCTTATATGTTACAAGATTCCGCTGTGCCGGTCTTGCTAACCACTGAGTTATTGTTAGAGATTATACCAGAACATCAGGCTAAAATGGTCTGCTTGGATCGGGATTGGCCGGCGATCGCATCATATCCTGAGCAAAATCCCACCAGCGCAGTGGCTCCAGAGAATCGAGCTTATGTTATTTATACTTCTGGCTCGACAGGTAAACCTAAAGGAGTTCAAATCTGTCATCAGTCTCTCGTCAATTTCCTCGTATCCATGAACCATTATCTGGAATTGACAAGAGTCGATACGTTTAACGCCATTACAACCATCTCATTTGATATTGCAGCATTAGAACTTTATCTGCCCCTCATCGTAGGCGCATCAGTCGTATTAGTTCCCCGTGAAATTGCCATAGATGGCAACAGGCTCTTACCCCAGTTATTAGAATCTGGAGCCACAGTGATGCAGGCAACCCCTGCTACTTGGAAAATGCTATTAATGGCAGGTTTAGCCAATCACAAGCTGGACGCGAAATTATTGTCTGGAGGTGAAGCTTTACCTGCCCAATTGGCGGATCAACTTCGAGAGATAGCTAAGGAAGTCTGGAATCTTTATGGTCCTACGGAAACGACAATCTGGTCAACCATTTATAAGGTAGGCGATCGGCTAAAGCCAACAGAAGAGAGTTCGGTGATTACACCCATTGGTTGTCCCATTGGTAATACCGAAATTTATATCCTAGACAGTTATCACCAACCTACCCCTATTAGTGTACCGGGGGAACTCCATATCGGTGGAGTCGGTTTGGCTCGTGGCTATCTTAACCGCCCCGAATTAACTCAAGAGAAATTTATTCCTAACCCTTTTGAGGGTTTGCACATTCACAATCAAAGCTCAAGATTGTATAAAACCGGCGATTTAGCTCGATATTTACCGGATGGAACTATTGATTATCTAGGTCGAATAGATAACCAAGTCAAGATTCGAGGGTTCCGTATTGAACTCGGAGAAATTGAATCAACCTTGACTCAGCACCCAGAGGTGCAAGAAGCAGTCGTCATTACCGATCGCGATCGCTTGAGTGACAAGCCCCTGATCGCCTATATTGTTCCCAACTTCCAAGGTCAAGACCCAAATTCTCGTGACTCTATCAATCAAGCTCACCGCGATCGCATATTACAATGGCAACAACTCAGGAATAATATCTATCAACAGACCACCATTGATGGAGCCTCAAATTTCAACCCTCTGATTTGGAGAGATAGTTATACTGGTCAGCCCATCCCTGAACAAGAGATGTCTCAATGGTTAAATTATACCATTGAGCGCATCCTCGATTTCAAACCCGATCGCATCCTAGAGATCGGTTGTGGTACGGGTCTGTTGCTCTTTAAGATTGCTCCCCACACTTCCAACTATTGTGCTACCGATATTTCCGACAAAGCGATTTCTTATATTGAACAGCACTTGGAAACCCTAGAGGGCAATGGGTCTCATGTTAAACTCTACAACCAACCTGCCCATGATTTTCAATCCGTGGAGCAAGAATCCTTCGATGCTGTAATCCTTAACTCAGTTATCCAATATTTTCCCAGTATTGAATACTTAGTAGAAGTATTAGACAATGCAATCAAATTAGTCGAACCTGGGGGTCAAATCTTTATCGGAGATGTGCGAAGTCTACGACTACTAGAAACCTTCCATACTGATATATTATTGAGCCAAGCTGCTGACGATCTAACCCTAGAAGATTTATGGGATCGAGTACAAAAAAAATTAAAAGAAGAAGAGGAATTGGTAATCGATCCAACCTTTTTCCAAGCGCTACAGCAGCATTTACCCCAGATTAGTCAGGTAGAGATTCAACTCAAGCGCGGTCGCACCCATAATGAAATGACCACGTTTCGCTATGATGTGATTCTTCATATAGAAAAGGACGTTTTGTCCTCCAGTAGCAGCCCTCAATTGCTCAATTGGCAACAGGAGCAACTAACCTTACCCTCTATCGAGCACATTTTGGCACAAAAGCAGCCAGAAATGCTGATCGTCAAAAATGTTCCCAATGCACGCCTCCAATTTCCAATCAAGCTCAAGCAACTCTTGACCAGAAAAGATCAATTGATTAAGGTCGGAGAACTCCGAAAAACCTTAGAAAAAAACACTCTAGAAACAGGAATAGATCCTGAAGATTTTTGGAGCTTGAGTGATGAGTTAGATTATCGCATCTACATTACGTGGTCAGATCTTGAGACCCCTGATTGCTATGATGTTATATGTTGGAAAAAATCATCAGCACTAATTGAGAATCGATTCCCGTCCATACCGAGAGAAAAGTGCGAGCCAAAATCTTGGACACTTTACGGCAACAATCCTTTACAACAGAATTTATCTCAGCAGCTCGTTCCTAAACTACGAACTTTTCTGGAAAAGCTTCTACCTCAGTATATGGTTCCCTCAGCTTTTGTACTGTTAGAGTCTCTGCCCTTGACCCCCAACGGCAAAGTAGACCGTAAAAAATTCCCCAGCTCCAAGATAAACAATCGGTCTTATACTGAATATGTCGTCCCTAAATCGGAAATAGAACAACAGATTGCTAAAGTTTGGCAAGATGTGCTTCAACTGGAAAAAGTAGGAATTTATGATAATTTTTTTGAAGTGGGAGGAAATTCCTTGCTATTGATACAAGTAAGTGCTATACTTCAAGAAATATTTAAGACCAAACTCCAAGTCGTCGATCTTTTAAAATATCCAACAATTTATCATTTGAGTCAGTATATCAAAGGTGAAAGTATTAACGACCGTGACTCGAAAGAAGCCCGCAATATTCGTAATACCAACTTAAAAGAAGGAAAAAACATGATGAAACAAAGACTAGAACGGAGACAAAAGCATCGTTCTCGACCTCAATCTAGAGATTAATGCAAGTATTGAATACGCCGTGTTGATGAATAGATTGAAATCAGTAATATAAGTGAGGAGCCAGAAATGAATCTACAAGATGAAGCCAATTCAGTAGACGATCTAAGTATAGCCATTATTGCCCTGTCCGGTCGTTTTCCAAAAGCTCCAGACCTCAATCAATTTTGGCAGAATCTTAAAGATGGCGTTGAGTCTATTTCTTTTTTCTCAGATCAAGAATTACTAAAGTCTGGTATTAAAGCTGAATTGCTCGACGATCCTAACTATGTAAAAGCCCGTGCAATGATGTCAGACATCGATATGTTCGATGCTAATTTCTTTAGCTACAGTCGCAAGGAAGCCGAGTATATAGATCCGCAACAGCGTTTATTTCTTGAATGTGCTTGGGAAACGATAGAAAGAGGGGGATACAATCCAGAGACCTATGAAGGTTTGATTGGAGTTTATGCTGGTATTGGCATGAACCACTACTTATTAAAGAATCTTTATCCAAACCACGATTCTAATAATCCATCGAACTCTTATCAGTTAATGATCAATAGTGATAAGGATTTCCTGGCCACTCGTGTCGCTTACAAGCTAAATTTAAGAGGGCCTGCAATCAATGTTCAAACAGCTTGTTCAACCTCCTTAGTTGCGGTTCACATGGCTTGTCAAAGTTTGCTCAATGGGGAATGCGATCTTGCTCTTGCTGGTGGTGTCTCCATCCAGGTTCCCCAGAAAGCTGGACACTTATATCGAGAGGGAATGATTTTCTCTCCCGATGGACACTGTCGAGCCTTTGATGCTAAAGCCAAAGGTACAATACCCGGTGATGGTGTGGGCATTATACTTCTTAAGCGGCTGAATGAGGCGATCGCCGATGGAGATTCTATCCAAGCCATAATCAAAGGATCGTCCATTAATAACGATGGCTCCTTAAAAGTTGGCTACACCGCACCTAGCATAGAAGGTCAAGCAGCAGTTATTTCAGAGGCTCATGCTGTTGCCGGAGTAGATCCAGAAACCATCTCATACATAGAAGCTCATGGCACAGGGACAGAGCTGGGAGATCCAGTAGAAATTGCAGCTCTGACCCAGGCTTTTAGGTATAGTACGGAAAAGAAAGGTTTCTGTGCCATTGGTTCCCTAAAAAGCAATATGGGTCATTTAGATGCAGCCGCAGGAGTAGCCGGACTAATCAAAACAGTTTTAGCTCTCAAACATAAAGTACTACCACCAACCCTACATTTTGAACAACCTAACCCTAAAATAGATTTTGCCAATAGTCCACTATATGTTAATACCACTCTTTCCCAATGGAAAACCAATGGAACTCCTCGTAGAGCAGGAGTTAGTTCCTTTGGCATTGGAGGAACAAACGCTCATGTAATCCTGGAAGAAGCTCCAGAACCCATTAAGAAAGAAAATTCCCCAGAGCGTCCGGTTCATTGTTTAACCCTCTCAGCAAAAACTCCAGAAGCACTGGAACAATTGGTATCTCATTATCAAAATCATCTAGAAACTCATCAGGAATTAGAAATTGCAGACATTTGCTATACGGCAAACACAGGACGTAAACACTTCAATCATCGTCTAGCTACTATTGCAGCAACCCAGCAAGAATTACTAGAAAAAATCAAATCTTACCAACGAAAAGAATACGGAATAGGACAATTTTATGGAGAGTCACTCAATAGTAAGATCGTAAAAATTGCATTTCTATTTACAGGTCAAGGTTCCCAATATATAAACATGGGAAGACAACTGTATGAAAAAGCACGGATTTTCCGTCAAACTTTAGAGCAATGTGACCAAATTCTTCAACCCTATTTGGAAACATCCATATTAGAAATTATTTACCCCAAAGACGCACAAAAATCAAGTCTTTTAGACCAAACAGCTTATACCCAACCTGCCCTATTTGCCTTAGAATACGCCCTCTTCAAATTATGGGATTCATGGGGAATCAAACCCAATGGTGTCATGGGTCACAGCGTCGGGGAATATGTAGCAGCTTGTATTGCCGGAGTATTCAGCCTAGAAGACGGTCTCAAACTAATAGCCATGCGGGGACAGTTAATGCAAAAATTACCCTCCGGTGGTGAGATGGTATCTGTAATGGCATCAGAATCTCAGGTAAAAGAGGCCATAAAAGAATATACTTCTCAAGTGACAATAGCAGCAGTTAACGGACCAGAAAGTATAGTAATTTCTGGTGACAGTGGAGCTATAGCAACTATTTGTGATATCTTCAAAAATCTAGGAATTAAGACCAAACAATTACAGGTATCCCATGCCTTCCATTCACCATTGATGGAACCCATGTTAACACAATTTGAAACAGTGGCTAAAGAGATAACTTATAATGAACCCAAAATACCACTAATCTCAAATGTAACGGGGACTCAAGTAGGTGCAGAAATAACCACTGCTGAATATTGGGTAGGTCATGTGCGTCAACCCGTAAGATTTGCTCAGAGTATGAAAACTCTGGAAGAAAAAGGATATGAAACCTTCCTGGAAATTGGCCCCAAACCCATATTGTTAGGAATGGGAAGGCAATGTGTCAGAGAAAACAGGGGAGAATGGTTGCCCTCATTGCGTCCGAATCAAATCCCTCTCCAGTCTTCCTTAGAAAGAGATAAATCAGAGGATGCTGCGCTTTTGAAAGATGAGTGGCAACAAATGCTATCAAGCTTAGGGCAACTATATGTGAAAGGGGTAACAATAGATTGGTCAGGGTTTGACTCAGACTATAGTCGTCAGAAAGTAGTATTACCGACCTATCCATTCCAATGGCAACGTTATTGGGTGGAAACTCCTGAAAATCAAGATCAGAATCCTACGAATCAAAGTTCAAATTTAGTTCTTAAACTTCTGAGACAAGGAGATACAGCAGGATTAACTCAAGAACTGAAGTTATCTGAAGACTTAACAGAAGATGAACAAAAATTATTACCTAAGTTGTTAGAGACCTTGACTTCTAGGTATCAAAAATATCTTCAAAATCAGGATTATATAGTTGGTGATTTTTATGATGAGTTAACTTCTTATGTTCATGAACAGGCGATTTTGAACTATGTTCCTCTGCCGGGAGTTATTAGAGGATTTTCATGGATTCTATTGTCTCATAAATCCAACACACAAGAAAGATACCAACAATTAGCATTAATAGCCCAGCAAGAGATTAGAAATATAGGTTGGCAGAAAGTTGACTTTTCTGCTTGTCAGAAAGTTCTAGATATTGGCTGTGGCCATGGTACAGATTTAATAACCCTAGGTCAGAAGTATAATCACTTAGAGCTTTGTGGCTATACCATATCAGATCGACAAGTAGAATTGGGAAATCAAAGAATTAATCAATTTGATCTGGAACAGCGGATCAAAATAATCAATGGGGATAGTTCCCAGGATGAGTTTCCAGACCATTACGATCTGATCTATGGATTTGAAGTCATTTGTCACATCAAAAAGAAAGAAGAACTATTTTTGAATATCCAAAATCACCTCAATAGTGAAGGTCATTTAGTCTTTGCAGATTTCATCTCCAACGCCTCATTTAGTATCGATTATGATGCTCACTCATCCTATCTTATCACTCAACCAGAATGGCTAGATTTACTCTCGAAAAACCATCTAAAAATCATACAGTATGTAGATATTAGTCACGAAATTGCTAATGGACTAGATGATTCAAATTTCACAGAGAATTTCAACTATATATGTAAAAGCAATAATTTAAACGAAAACGCCAGA
>DDLS01000085.1 GCA_002340255.1 Cyanobacteria bacterium UBA2566 | reverse complement strand
CGCAGTCGCACTCGCAGTCGCAGGCTTGAACGTCTACATTGCCTGGCGAGCGATGAAAGGCGACCCCCGTGATGCCTGGATACGTTCGGCTGCCGTTGCCTTTGCTGCTTGGGGAGGAACCAGCTTTCGCGGTACAACATTAATGGATGTGGACTTTACCGGAGCTAGGCTGAAAAACTGCGATTTCCGTCACGCTCACCTGCTCCGCACCCGCTTCAACAATACCCAAAAACTTGACCTCGCTCGTCCGGGACAAACGCTCCTCGCCAATACCACCGTGCGAAACTTGCTGATTAACCCAGAAAGTGGCTATAAACTCGACCTCTGCAAAGCCAACCTCCGAGGAGCATTTCTAGCTGGAGCGAACCTAGAGAGCGCTAACCTCAAACAAGCTGACCTGAGTGAAGCCGACCTCAGTGGTGCGAACCTGAAAGACGCTAACCTGACTGAATCAACTGCCATCGGCACAAATTTCACCCATGCTTATCTCACGGGTGCTTGCCTGGAAGCCTGGAACATCGAACCTACGACTATTTTTAAGGATGTAGACTGCCAATACATCTATCTCCTGGAACACCCCAACCCACTGGGTAGCCGCGATCGCCGTCCCCATAATCCCGATAAAGTCTTTGCTCCTGGTGACTTTGAGCATCTCTACACTGAACTGATGCATACCATGGAGATATTACTTAAAGGTGGCATGAACCCCGAAGCATTCGCGGCCGCCTTTCAGAAAGTCATGGAAGAAAATCCAGAGATTACCTTTGACTCCATTCAATCCATCCAGAAAAAAGGTGAGGATGTCCTGGTTACCCTAGAAGTGCCTCCCGAAACCGATAAAGCTCAAGTTGAACAGCACTTTGACGCAGCTTACGTTGCTCGCCTGGAAGTCCAAGCCGAACTCTATCAACTCCATGGACAACAGATGAAACAACAGATGGATGATATCATCGCAAAACTTCCCCTTCTATCGCCTACAATCAATGTAACCAGCAGTGCAGAGAGTAAGGCCATGAGTGATAATCCCAGTATTTCTGTAGGTGGCGACAATAAAGGCAACCTGGCAGGGGGTGACTTGGATGCCAGTGGTGCAGTGCAAAACATTGATAACCAAAATAGCACCCTCACGACGACGCTCAATCAACTTCCGGATATTCCCCCAGAACCGGATAAACCCGACCTGAAAGCGATTCTCACGGAGCTACAAATTGCCATCAACAACAGCGAACTCAACGACGAGGACAAAACCGAAGCCTTGGAGCAACTGAACATTATCGGCGAAGCGGGTCAAAATCCCCAGGATAACGGTTTCCAAAAAGCGGCCAAACGCGCCACCACGATGCTCAAGGGACTGATTACCGGTTTGCCTGCGGCTGCGGGTTTAGTCAAAGCGGTGCAAGAGTTTCTGCCGATGATTAGTGACTTCTTCGACCTGGGTTGAAGGGGGAAGGGGGAATAGGGAATGGGGAATGGGGAATAGGGAATAGGAACATAGGAATTACTCCCTACTCCCCACAACTGACTTAACGTTTCGCCAGTTTCTTGCTCACCTTCCGCAAGCGCACAGATTCTGGAGTCACTTCCACCAATTCATTTGAACCAATATATTCCAGAGCACGTTCCAAACTCATTTGTACTGGAGCTTGCAATTGTACCAGTTCATCCCCAGTCGAAGAGCGCATGTTAGTAAGCTGTTTGGTCTTACAAACATTTAAGTCCAAATCTTGGGGACGATTATGTTCGCCCACAATCATGCCTTTATACACCTTAGTTCCGGGAGTAATGAAAAATAAGCCCCGGTCTTCCGCATTTTTGAGGGCATAAAACGTGGCTGTTCCTTCTTCAAAGGCTACTAAAACCCCATTGCGACGGGTTTCTACCTCTCCCCCTAGGGTGCGATACTCAAAAAAGCTATGATTCATAATCCCTTCACCACGGGTGAGGCGCATAAATTCACCTCGGAACCCGATTAAACCCCGTGCAGGAATCACAAATTCCAGTTGAGCGCGTCCGTTGCCTCCCATTTGCATATCTTGCATTTCACCACGACGTTGGCCGAGGCGTTCCATACATCCACCTACAGAGTCTTCAGGAACGTCCAAAACCAGACATTCGTAAGGTTCGCAGGGTTGGCCGTTGACTTCTCGATAAATAACTTGGGGTTGGGAAACTTGGAATTCGTATCCTTCACGACGCATGGTTTCAATGAGAATACCCAAATGAAGTTCACCGCGTCCAGAGACAAGGAAGGATTCTGGGGAATTGGTTTCATTGATCCGCAGGGCAACATTGGTTTCCAGTTCCCGGAAGAGGCGATCGCGCAATTGACGAGAAGTTACAAATTTTCCTTCTTGTCCCGCAAACGGCGAATCATTCACCGAGAACGTCATCTGCAACGTTGGCTCATCCACCTTAATCAAGGGTAGAGCTTGGGGTTCATTAGGACAAGTAATGGTTTCCCCAATGTTGGCATCGCTAAATCCAGCCACAGCCACAATATATCCGGCTGAAGCTTCTTCCATATCCACACGGGTTAAACCCTCAAATCCCATCAACTTTGAGATTTTTGATTTAACGATTTGGCCATCATCTTTGACTAAAGCCGCTTGTTGATTGGATTTAATCGTTCCGTTGTGAATTCTACCAATCACAATCCGACCTAAATATTCAGAATAGTCTAGGGTCGTAACTTGCAATTGTAGCGGTTTATCCGGATCTCCAACCGGAGGGGGAACATGATGCAAAATAGACTCAAACAGGGGCTTCATATCCTCGCTCTCGCCCTCTAAGTCTTCCTTGGCATAGCCTTGAATACCCGAAGCAAACAAGTAAGGAAATTCACATTGATCGTCATCTGCACCCAATTCGAGAAATAAATCTAAGACTTTATCAACCGCCCCATGGGGATCGGCTTGCGGGCGGTCTATTTTATTCACCACCACAATTGGACGCAGGCCCTTTTCTAGGGCTTTTTTCAGCACAAAGCGGGTTTGAGGCATCGGCCCTTCATTGGCATCCACAATCAGGATACAACCATCAACCATTCCCAACACCCGCTCGACTTCGCCCCCGAAATCGGCGTGGCCTGGGGTATCAACGATATTAATTAACGTATCTTTATAATGAACAGCAGTATTTTTAGACAGAATTGTAATCCCCCGCTCCCGTTCCAGGGTATTAGAATCCATGACACAATCGGGGATTTCTTCCCCTTCGCGAAAAATACCCGATTGTTTGAGCAGAGCATCCACAAGAGTTGTTTTGCCATGATCGACGTGGGCAATGATGGCAACATTGCGAATGGGAAGAGACATATATACCTAAATGCGGTTAACTATAGATTTCTTAACAAGATTAACATGATTCGCCGCCACCGCACCCTCAGTTCTCTGCTCTACCGGCTGCAAGGTGGGGGGATGGGGGAAAGAAGCTCTCACCAAATCAAGTGAAGATTTAAAACAAATCCGGGTAAAATATCTTCTCCGGATAAGCTGGGAGGATGATCTAAAATTTGTTTGTCTTGTCCCTGACGATAAATTTCTACTTGACGGTTTTGGGGATTAATGAGCCAGCCTAACTGAGTACCATTATCCAGATATTCCTGCATTTTGTCTTGCAGGAGTTTGAGGGAATCGCTAGGTGAACGCAGTTCGATGACAAAATCAGGACAAATGGGCGGGAATTTCTCTTGCTGTTCGGGGGTTAACGCTTCCCATTTTGCTAACGGTATCCAAGCTGCATCGGGGGAATAATCCGCCCCTTTAGGAAGTTTAAAACAAGTAGAAGAATCAAACCCTATTCCGGTTCCGTCAGTATCGGTCCAATTGGCTAATTGTTGAGCAATTTTAAAATTCCAGTTTCCCGTTGTTCCTCCAGTGGGTGGCATAATGATTAAGTCTCCTTTAGCCGTTCGTTCTAGTCGCAAGTCACCGTTAGCAGCGCAAAGTTGATAAAATTGCTCATCGGTAATCGAGGCAGTGTCTGGATTATTTAAAATGAATGGGGTCATATTTTGATCTCCGTCAAGGAAAGATTTGAATTCAGAATCCTGGGAAGCTTAATCTTAACAGAATGGCGAAGATTGCCCCCAAGGTAATGTTAATAATATTGACCCATTCATTGGTAAGCCAGCTTATTTTCTCCTGTACGGTTGCTCCGATGACACTTTCGACATTTGTGGCCAAAAATGCCGCCACCAGGCAATAGAGGACACCCAAGAGGCTAATTAGACCTACGAGCCAACCGACCAGGGCAAGGGAGATCGCCCCGACCATCCCGGCTAAGGTTCCCTCCAAACTGACCGCTCCTTCTGTTCCCCGCGCTACCGGTTGCAATGTAGTAATCAGAAATGTCCGTTTTCCATAAGCTTTGCCAACCTCGGAAGCGCAAGTATCCGATAATTTGGTACTAAAACTGGCTACATAGGCTAAACCCAACCATGGAATTAGCTCATCGGGCCCCCCTTGGTCCTGAATAAGCAGGACACCTAAAGCACAAACTGCTCCCACAAAAGCAGACCCCCAGACATTTTCCGGCCCCCTTGCACCAGAGCGTTTTTCGGCGATTCCTTGAGCCTCTTTTTCGGCTAAACCGATCCGAGTTACTCCCGATCCGACTAAGAAATAAAAGCCAACGACTGCATAACCCGGCCATTCCAAGGTTCCCCAGACGAGGACTCCCAAAACCCAAGCATGAATGACTCCCGCAAGGGTTAACAACTTTTTCGGCGCGAATGCGACAATGGTTAATAAGACCGTATTTAGAATGACGGCAACCATCCAGGGATTAGTGAAGATCGTTAAATCAGTCATTGAGGATAGAAGTTTAGGTTATGGATAGCGTGTTATTTCATCTGGCGTTTCCCGTACAAAATCTGGAAGAAACCAAAGCCTTTTATGTGGAAGGTTTGGGCTGCCAAATGGGTCGAGAATCGCGCCATGCTCTTATTCTAAACTTGTATGGCCATCAGTTAGTTGCCCATGTCACTGATGAGCCATTAACTCCACAAGCGGGTATTTATCCTCGTCATTTTGGCTTAGTATTTGCTCAAAAGTCGGATTGGGATCGGCTTTTAGAGCGATCGCAGGATCGAAATTTACGCTTCTTTCAACAACCAAAACAACGGTTTCCGGGACAATTAACGGAGCATTTTACGTTTTTCTTGGCCGATCCGTTTGAGAATTTCCTAGAGTTTAAGCATTACTGCCATCCAGAGGCGATTTTTGGAGCGCAGGAAGTGGAGGCTGTCGGCGATCGGTGAATCCATTAAATATTAAAAGCCGGTTTACAGAATGGGTTTTGGGGTCTTCTAGATTCGGCTATAGCCCGTCCCTATAGGGATTAGGGATCGAAAAAACGCAACAAAACGTTACTTAAGAGCCAATTAAGATTAAGATTTATCACAATTTTATGCAAATCGGCATAAAATCACCCTGATTTTTCAGAGAGATCTAAAGTTAAAGGTAATTTGCACTGCCAGTCAAGTCAATGGACGGTGTGAACACCTGATTTACACCCTGAAAGCGGGTCAAGATCCGATCGCCACTTTGTACAATTTCTTGGCATGGCGGGAAGGACAAGCGGCTACCCCGTCCTTGTTTGAGAGTTCCCAACCTTCGGCTCCCTACATCGATGGAGCTTGCTGTTTAACGATCGCTGACTTGGCCCGATCTCCTACTCTCTTAAGATACAAGGGGCGGGTTTGGGCTTCGCGGACATGAATACGTAATTGATTTGTAGGTATCCTAGATAATGGGTGAAACCTCCCCTACGGGGTTGTGGGTGTGGTTTTGAATTGTGCATCTTTAATAATTGATAGTGATATGACACTTCTATTTCGGAATTCTCGTATTAAACTCTCCCATGGAATCCTGTTTTGGCGAGAAGTGGGTCAGGGAAAACCAATTATTTTTTTACATGGGTCTTGGGATGAGGGGAGTCAATGGGTGGGGGTGATGGAGCGGTTAGGGACAGATTACCAGTGTTTTGCTCCGGATTTACTGGGATTTTCAGAGTCGGATCGGCCAAGTGTGCATTATTCAGTGAATTTACAGATAGAGTGTTTACTGGAATATTGCCAGGCTCTGAAGTTAGATGGGGTTTATCTGGTCGGACATTCCCTGGGGGGATGGATTGCGACGCGCTATGCTTTAGCGCATCCGGAACGGGTGAAGGGATTAGTTCTATTGGCTCCGGAAGGGGTACATGTACCGCAATTAAAAGATCGATGGAAGCAAGCATCTTGGTTCGTGGGGCCGAAATCATTTTGGGTACAGTTCCTGAAAATTTTGTTACCGGTAGCTCGATGGATGGGAAAAGCTAAACCCCTAGAAGCGCTGTTCGAGAAGCGATCGCACTTTCTCCAATTTTTCCCCGCTTGTCAGATGCTGTTTTTACGTAGAGCTAAGGAAATTCAAGCAGAATATGTCCAGGATGAATTGCCCCATCTCACGGTTCCCAGTTTACTGCTCTCTGGTCTGTCGAGCCATAACGGGCATCCAGAAATTGACCCCCTATCCCAAATCTATAGCGAACGAATGCGGAATTTGAAGGAGCAAACCTTACCAACTGGCGCTCCAGATTGGCCGCGCAGCCATCGGGATGGGGTGGCTCAAGCCATTCGCGAGTTTATTGAGGCAATCGAAACCCCAGAAAAGCGATCGGAGGACTTGACATAAGAAAATGAAATCCATAATAATAGTAGATTGTGCGATCGCTTGAGAGAAAGACCCTTGGCTAACGTTATCGTAATTGGTGCCCAGTGGGGCGATGAAGGAAAAGGAAAAATCACGGATCTCCTGAGTAAATCAGCAGATGTCGTTGTTCGCTATCAAGGCGGAGTCAACGCTGGACATACAGTTGTTGTCCAGGGCCAAACCTTCAAACTGCACCTGATTCCCTCTGGTATCCTCTACCCCGATACGGCCTGTATCATCGGTGGCGGCACAGTAATCGATCCCAAGGTACTCATCGGAGAAATCGATCAACTCCATCAGCTCAATGTCTCTACAGAGCAGTTGATGATTTCTGAAACCGCCCACGTTACGATGCCCTACCACCGGCTCATCGATCAAGCTTCAGAAGAAAAACGGGGAGAACACAAAATTGGAACCACCAAAAGGGGGATTGGCCCCACCTATAGCGATAAGTCTGAACGCACGGGTATTCGTATCGTTGACTTAATGCAACCAGACATTCTCCGCAAGCAACTGCAATGGACGGTTGAGTACAAGAATGCCCTGATTGAAAAGCTCTATGACTTACCGCCCCTCAACCCCAAAGAAGTCATTGAACAATACTTAGAATATGCTGAACGGTTGCGCCCCTATGTGGTGGATAGTTCCCTGAAAATCTATGAAGCCATTAAAAAGCGCCACAATATCCTGTTTGAAGGTGCGCAAGGAACACTGCTTGACTTAGATCATGGAACCTATCCCTATGTCACCTCCTCCAACCCCATTGCAGGCGGTGCCTGTGTCGGTGCAGGAGTTGGACCAACGGTGATTGACCGGGTGATTGGGGTTGCTAAAGCCTATACTACCCGCGTAGGTGAGGGGCCCTTTCCCACAGAACTGAACGATGAAATCGGTAAAGAATTAGGCTCTATAGGAGCTGAATTTGGTACGACTACCGGTCGTCCCCGGCGCTGTGGTTGGTTTGATTCGGTGATTGGTCGCTATGCCGTGCGCATTAATGGACTCGATTGTTTGGCCATTACCAAGCTTGATGTTCTCGATAATATTGATGAAATTAAGGTCTGTGTAGCCTATGAAGTCGAGGGCCAACGGTGCGAGAATTTTCCCACTAACGCCCGGATTTTTGCCAAATGTAAACCGATTTATGAAACGATTCCAGGGTGGAAACAATCGACTGCTGAGTGCCGAACCTTGGAAGATTTGCCGAAAGCTGCCTTAGATTATCTCAAATTTCTAGCAGAACTGATGGATGTGCCAATCGCGATTGTATCCCTGGGAGCCAGTCGCGATTGCACAATCATCGTTGAAGACCCCATCCACGGGCCCAAACGGGCCTTACTTGATGCTAATGGTATTCCAGTAAAGACCAATACTAACTAACTGTCAGTTGGTCTAAATCTGGCCATGGCTTGAATTCAACCTGAGTAAAATCAACACTGAAACAGACATTATGGAACTTACTATTGAGTGTCACCAAAGAGAAGCGGGAAGCAAAGCCAGAGCCTTACGCCGTTCTGGATTAATCCCAGCTAATTTGTATGGCCATAAGGGCAATGAATCGATTTCTTTAACCGTGGATGATAAAACGGTTCAGAATTTGCTTAAAAGTGCAGTGGTAAACAATACCCTGATTAATGTTAATATTCCGGAACTCTCTTGGAACGGCAAAGCTCTCCTGCGGGAAGTACAACGGCATCCTTGGAAAGGGTTTCCCTATCATCTGAGTTTCTTTTCGATCGCCTCTCAGAAGAGTGTAGAAGTCGATGTACGCTTAAACTTTGTCGGAGAGGCGATCGGGGTGAAACAATCTGGTGGCTTACTCGATTCTCCCCTGAGTGAAGTTCGGGTTCAATGTCCTCCCGATCGAATTCCGGAAGTGATTGATGTGGATGTGACAGATTTGGCTGTTGGCGGTTCTCTAGCAGTTAAAGATCTAAATGTCCCCGAAGGAGTCAAAATTATGGCGGAACCGAAACAGTTGGTGGTTACTGTTTTGGCTTCTAGGGTGACTCGGAAAATGGCGGAAGACGAAAATCAAGGTTAGAGGGTTGTTCTTATACGACCCGATTGGGGCGGATTACGATTCGCCCTTTTTTGTTGTGCTACGCGCTTTTAGGGAGTCGGGAGTGAAATAGGCAGTAGGGAGTCAAACAAAAGTTTTCCCTCTTGTCTCTCCTATTCCCTTTTTGAATATAAGGAGTATCAAGAATTAGCATGAGTAATCAATTGGATGTTTTTGGTGTCGGTAATGCGTTGGTGGATGTGCTGGCGTTGGTCGATGACTCGTTTATTACTGAACAGGCCCTAGAGCGCGGAGTGATGACTCTGGTAGATGCCGAAGCTCAGGGGAAAATTCTGGGAGGACTCCAGCGAGATAGCCTGAAATTAAGGTCTGGAGGATCTGCGGCCAATACGATGATTGCGATCGCCCAAAGTGGCGGTACAGGGTTTTATACGGGTAAAGTCGCCCAAGATGAAAACGGCGAGTTTTATGCCCAAGATATGAAAGCAGCAGGAATTGAATTTGAAGTTACTCCAGCTCCTATTGAAAATGGCCCTACAGGCACTTGTGTGGTCTTGACAACTCCCGACGCAGAGCGCACCATGTGTACCAATTTGGGTGCTTCCACTACCCTCTCCCCCAGTGATATTGATGTGGAGAAGCTCAAACGCTGTCAATATAGCTATGTGGAAGGTTATCTCTGGACAGGAGATGATACCCGAAAAGCAAGCATTGAAACCATGGAGCAGTCTAAACGCCATGGCGTGAAAGTGTCCTTTACCCTTTCTGATCCGTTTTTGTTGCACAGTTTCCGCGATGATTTCCGCAATGTGGTCACTGACTATTGCGATGTCCTGTTTTGCAATGCGGATGAAGTGCGTCAGTTTTTAGACTTGAAAGATTTGGAGGCTTGCGCTCAAAAGGTCGGAGAACTCGTCAATCTTGCCTTTATTACGGATAGTGATAAGGGCTGTTTAGTGGTCGAAAATAAACAAATCATTACGGTAGAAGGGTTTCCTGTCAAACCTCTAGATACCGTAGGTGCAGGAGATGCCTTTGCTGGTGGTGCCTTGTATGGACTAACTCATGGGTATAGTGCCCCACAAGCGGCTCGTTGGGGGAATTATCTGGGATCGGCGATCGTTCAGATCCAAGGCCCCCGGTTAGAAAAAGCCCCCGTTGACCAGATGGCAAGCATTCTAGGAGCTTAGGCATCCTTTCCAAATTCTGTAGGAGCGGGTTCTTTACCCCCTTATAACCCGCCTTCACTCGACAGTAATATCAAATCCTTAGATGTGTGCTACGGATGATTGACACGGGGACACGGGGATGGATGTGTAGCGTGATT
Organism: Cyanobacteria bacterium UBA2566; assembly: GCA_002340255.1. Taxonomy (GTDB): domain Bacteria; phylum Cyanobacteriota; class Cyanobacteriia; order Cyanobacteriales; family Desertifilaceae; genus Roseofilum. Next base: position 16,984 of record DDLS01000085.1, on the reverse strand, counting down.
TTTGCGATTTGATATTACTTCATTTGTTCTGTTTTTCCAACTCGAGACACTCTTCTGGAGTTTAAGAAAAACCCCTAGGATTGTCAACGATCATCTACGAAAACACCGAGTCCATCGAGTCCTCCGCCAGATGAGAGTAAACCCTAAGACTCCCCAGACTCCCCCCAGCAGTCCTAGAGGTTGTGGGCTTGGTTGCTTGGGGATTTCAGGGGAGCTGATAAAGGGTTGGGTAATCGATGAGACGATATTTAAGTTGATCGGTTGTTGACTTCCTAGGGTAACCGTTGGGTTAGTCGTTGGAGCCGTGGGCGGTTTTTGGACACTACCTTGAGTGATATTAAGAGCTACACTAAAGCCAAAGAGGGTTAAAACACCATAGAGACTGGCTAATCCCAGCGATCCCCAGGAGAGGAACCGTAACCAATAGAGGTGAATGCGGGACACATATCCTTGTTGACGGTAAAAGACGAGGATTAATCCAATGAGGGGCATCCAGACGATATCGATTAACTGATGGGCTAGATCGAGGCGATCGAGGGTAGAACTAGGGTGGATGTGGATCAGGTATTCTACTGTTTTGAATAGGGTCAGCACCAATAAACCATATCCTCCCCATTGCAGTAATTCATAGGATTTTTCTTCCACTCGACTCGAGAGGTATAGCCCATCTCGTGAGTTAGGAAAGGTTTGTGAGCTGGGGATTTCTGAGTCACTCGGTAGGGTGTGATAATGGTTTTCTAGTTCGGCTAGTAGGGTTTTAGTTTCACTGTATTGGGGAAGGTGGGGAGCTTGGGAAAAGAGATCGAGAGCAACTTGATAACTGGCGATCGCAATTTCACAATACAAGCGATGATTTCCTTGGGGACATGAGGCAATCAGTTCTGCAAAGCGACAGAGTGTTTTGGCTAAACTCACTGCTGTGGTGGATTTTGATGTTGTCCCTTTTTCCGTTACCCAACGAGTTAATTCTTGGGCAAAGTCGGAGTTGAGTAAGCTGGCGTTACTTTCTAACAACGGGTAGATGGCTTGGCGATCGCCTGGATTGTTATGGATGGCTTTGAGCAATTGACGCAACAGGGACTGTTGCTGTTGGGAGCGGCTATCAGTTTTCATGATCACCAAGAGAGAATAGGAGAGACTATAGAGGACTTCAAAATCACAGGGTCAAACTCCACAAATCATAGCAATCTCTAGGCCAAAATTCTCATTTTTCTAATGATTCTCAGATCCTGCCCTGGGAACGACTAACCAGGGTTATGCGATCTCCGAGTTGTCGCAGTAGCTTCGCCAAGTCTGGATCTTTCTCCCGTCTCTGCCCCACTTTATCACAGCTATACATAACCGTTGTATGGTCTTTTCCTCCAAATTCTTCTCCAATTTTAGGCAAACTCAAGTCTGTATGTTGACGCATCAGATACATGCCAATTTGACGGGCTTGACTAATTTCTCTGCGTCTTGAAGTGCTTTTTAAATCCTCTGGACTCACCTGAAATTCTTCCGCAACTACAGCAATAATCACATCGGCAGAAACTTCACCATTAGCAGCCGGTGGATTCAAGACCGGCGCGATATTTTCTACCGTCATCGACAATCCCGAAATCGACATATAAGCGACTGTCCGGATTAATGCCCCTTCTAATTCCCGAATATTCGATGTATAATTGGTAGCAATATATTCAATTACAGCTTGGGGTAAATTTAAATTTTCATACTCTGCCTTTGTTTGCAAAATTGCCATTCGCGTTTCTAAATCAGGGGGTTGAATATCAGCAATTAATCCCATTGAAAACCGGGAACATAAACGCTCTTGAAGTTGAGGCATTTGACTGGGAGGACGATCTGAGGCTAAAACAACTTGTTTTCCCGCTTCATGTAAGGTATTAAAGGTATGAAAGAATTCTTCTTGAGTCGATTCTTGACCTTCAATAAATTGAATATCATCCACTAATAAAACATCGGCGGTCCGATAGTGATCGCGAAATCCTTGACGACTATCTTGACGGATAGCTGTGATTAAATCATTCGTAAATTTTTCAGTCGAGACATAAAAAACTTTAGCATCTGACCTGATTTTCAACCGATAATGTCCAATAGCTTGCATGAGATGAGTTTTCCCTAGACCCACACCTCCATACAGAAACAAAGGATTAAAACTCAGTGGATTATCTCGTCCCGGAGATTCAGCAACTGCTAGAGATGCGGCATGAGCCATACGATTATTGGAACCCACCACAAAATGCTCAAACACGTATTTAGGATTAAGTTCGGTGGGTTTTGGATAAGTATAAGTTTTCGGAATAGCAGGATTTGAAGACCACAATAGATTCAAGCTTTCTGAGGACTTTTCTTGATTAGCAACCTTTATTTGGATCGTCACTGAATGACCTACAATTTCTTCTATAGTCGTGTTAATAATGTTTATATAATTGGCTTGAAGCCAGTTGCGAGCAAATAAATTCGGAGTTTCCAAAATCAGGCAATTTTCTTTCAAGTCAATTGCCATCGCTGTTTTAATCCAAGTCTCAAACGTTGGCTGACTTAGTTTTTTTTCAAGTCGATCCAGAACTTGAGTCCACAGGCTATCGAGGGAATTTTCCACAGTTCACTCTCCCAATTTATGGACTAGACAACAGAAAAAATGATTCTAGAAGATTGAAATCTAAGTAACCTAGAAAGGTAATCCTTTAGGAGTTAATTACCACTAACCCATTTTCACACAGACTATCTAGCAACTTTTTATTCTGATGGAGTTAGGCGTTTCTTTAAAGAATTAGCTCTTGTTTTAGCTGTTTTATTGTTTGGATCAATCTTCAGAGCCTGATCGTAGCTTTGTAACGCTTGCCTTATCAAATTCTTTTTTTCGTAGGCAAAGCCTATGTTATTGAACGCAATAACATAGGCTGGAGCCATCTTTAGAGCTTCTTTATACTGTCGAATCGCCAAATCATATTGCTCTTTAGCGACATAGGCATATCCTAATGCGTTATACACCAAAGCACTTTCTTGCTCGGGAATATCATCACACTTGAGTGATTTTTGAAAGAGTTGAATTGCTTGGCTATAGAGCTTTTTATCAGAATAAAGACAACCCAGCTCATAGTATTCCTGGGCTGTCCCTTTGTTCGATTTCAGTTTTTTTTGCAATTGGGAAAATACAGCTTCGGAACGCCGAGTTTTCAGAACTTGACGAAAGATAAACCAAGCTGAGACAGCAAGCAAGATTAGAAATATAGAAAGATAAGCGATCGGCAGTGAAGTTTCCATCAGAATCTATGTTGGTATCCTCTCCTGTTATTGTACTGCGTAAGAGGCAATATCCAATACCTAGTTTCCTCTTATCATCAACTGTTTTTCCTCTTATCTATCAGTCTCCTCACTCTGTTTCCAAAACTATCTAGGCACTCTTTTGAGTGGCTAATTCCACTACTTTACTAAATCCTTGAGGATCGAGAATAGCCATCTCTGCTAACATTTTCCGGTTAAGCTGGATATTTGCTTTTTTGAGATTACCCATTAGCTTACTATAGCTCACTCCGTTTTGACGAGCGGCTGCATTGACACGGACAATCCACAGACGACGAAAATCACGCTTACGTTTACGGCGATCTCGGTACGCATTCCGCAACGCCTTCATTACTTGTTGATTGGCTGTCCGAAAGAGTTTAGAATGAGATCCACGAAACCCTTTAGCGAGCTTTAAAATCTTCTTACGGCGTTTCCGAGCAACATTACCCCGTTTGACTCTTGGCATAATCGTTTATCCTAACTTGATTGAGTTGAACATCTGAACTAGATTTGGTGGGACGAAACTCCCTTAAAGGTAAGGCAACATTAAGCGGACATTTTCTTCATCTCTCTCACATACTGTTGTGATCTGAGAAAGCCTACGCTTGCGAGTTGTACTCTTATGCTCAAGCAAGTGATTCTTATTCGCTTTACGACGTAGAACCTTACCACTTCCTGTAACTCTAAATCTCTTAGCTGCTGCCTTGCGGGTTTTTAATTTAGGCATACTCTATTCCTCCTCCATTCAATTAACACAATCTCTTAGTGTAGCAGAAAATCATACAAAAATGAATTAAAAAGCCAAAAAACGAACAAGCCCCTTTATCAATAAAGGGGCTTGTTTGAAAAATGGACCTGGCACCGAGCTATTTTGCCCAAGGGTGACCCCCAAAGTATCGTCGCCGCTGCTGTGTTTCACTGCCGAGTTCGGGATGGAGTCGGAGTGGTGCCACAGCGCTCACAGCACCAGGAAAGAGGGAAGGGTTAAAAACCCTGAAGACTGCATAACCGAGAAAGAAAATTCCATATCTGCATCTACCTACTTCAGAATCAAGTACAGGTCAAGCCCTCGGTCTATCAGTACGTCTTGGCTACACCCATCACTGGGCTTCCACCTAACGCCTGTTTAACGGATCGTCTTTCCGTGACCTTACTGGGTTTACCCATGAGAGCACTCATCTTGAGGTGGGCTTCCCACTTAGATGCTTTCAGCGGTTATCCGCTCCGCACATGGCTACCCTGCGTCTACTGTTGGCACAATAACAGGTACACCAGCGGTGCGTCCTTCCCGGTCCTCTCGTACTAAGGAAGGCTCCTCTCAATGCTCTTACGCCTACACCGGATATGGACCGAACTGTCTCACGACGTTCTGAACCCAGCTCACGTACCGCTTTAATGGGCGAACAGCCCAACCCTTGGGACCCACTTCCGCCCCAGGTTGCGATGAGCCGACATCGAGGTGCCAAACCTCCCCGTCGATGTGAACTCTTGGGGGAGATCAGCCTGTTATCCCTAGAGTAACTTTTATCCGTTGAGCGACGGCCCTTCCACACAGCGCCGTCGGATCACTAAGGCCGTGTTTCCACCCTGCTTGAGGTGTCTCTCTTGCAGTCAAGCTCCCTTTTGCCTTTACACTCAATCGGCTGATTTCCGTCCAGCCTGAGGGAACCTTTGCGCGCCTCCGTTACTTTTTGGGAGGCGACCGCCCCAGTCAAACTACCCACCTGAAACGGTTCCTGTGCCGGTCTGCGGCTTCAGGTTAGAATTCTAGCCTCGCCAGAGTGGTATCTCACCGTTGGCTCCAGTTCCCCCACAAGGGAACTCTCAACGCCTCCCACCTATCCTGCGCAAGCGAAGCCCGAACCCAATTCCAGGCTATAGTAAAGCTTCATAGGGTCTTTCTGTCCAGGTGCAGGTAGTCCGTATCTTCACAGACAATCCTATTTCGCCGAGCCTCTCTCCGAGACAGCGCCCAGATCGTTACGCCTTTCGTGCGGGTCGGAACTTACCCGACAAGGAATTTCGCTACCTTAGGACCGTTATAGTTACGGCCGCCGTTCACCGGGGCTTCAGTCGCCAGCTTCGCTTTTGGCTAACCAACTTCCTTAACCTTCCGGCACTGGGCAGGCGTCAGCCCCCATACTGCGTCTTTCGACTTGGCGGAGACCTGTGTTTTTGGTAAACAGTCGCCTGGGCCTCTTCACTGCGACCACCCTTCCGGGTGGCACCCCTTCTCCCGAAGTTACGGGGCCATTTTGCCGAGTTCCTTAGAGAGAGTTATCTCGCGCCCCTTGGTATTCTCTACCTCCCTACCTGTGTCGGTTTCGGGTACAGGTCATTACAGGACATTGGTGTTTAGAGCTTTTCTGGGAAGCCGGATCTCCTTCTACTTCGCTGCCGTAGCTGCTCCCTATCACGTCTTAGCTCGGAAGGTTTTCTCCCCTCCTCAGCGCCTCGAACGCTTAGACCGGTAACCATCTTCCGGCTAGTGAAGACCTTCTCCGTCCCTCTGCACCCCCCTGTTCTGAGTACGGGATTGTTGACCCGTTGTCCATCGACTACGCTTTTCAGCCTCGCCTTAGGTCCTGACTAACCCTCCGCGGACGAGCCTGCCGGAGGAACCCTTAGGGTTTCGGGGTATGGGATTCTCACCCATATTTTCGCTACTCAAGCCGACATTCTCACTTCTGTACTGTCCACACCTGCTTGCCGCTAGTGCTTCTCCCAATACAGAACGCTCCCCTACCACTTACTTAAAGTAAGTCCACAGCTTCGGTAAACCACTTAGCCCCGTTCATTTTCGGCGCAGGAGCGCTTGACCAGTGAGCTATTACGCACTCTTTCAAGGATGGCTGCTTCTAGGCAAACCTCCTGGTTGTCTTAGCACTCCCACCTCCTTTATCACTTAGTGGTTATTTGGGGACCTTAGCTGGTGGTCTGGGCTGTTTCCCTCTTGACGATGAAGCTTATCCCCCACCGTCTGACTGGTTGGTTCTTCCACGGGTATTCTGAGTTTGACTCGATTTGGTACCGCTCTCGCAGCCCGCACCGAATCAGTGCTTTACCCCCCGCTTGGAACACCAACCGCTCTGCCTCAACAGATTTCGGGGAGAACCAGCTAGCTCCGGGTTCGATTGGCATTTCACCCCTAACCACACCTCATCCGCTCCTTTTTCAACAGAAGTCGGTTCGGACCTCCACTTGGTGTTACCCAAGCTTCATCCTGGACATGGTTAGATCACCCGGGTTCGGGTCTATAAATAATGACTTAATCCGCCCTTTTCAGACTCGCTTTCGCTTTGGCTTCAGCTATTTACGCCTTAACCTGCCATTACCTATAAGTCGCCGGCTCATTCTTCAACAGGCACACGGTCACTCGTTTAATCGAGCTTCCATTGCTTGTAAGCTAACGGTTTCAGGTTCTTTTTCACTCCCCTCCCGGGGTTCTTTTCACCTTTCCCTCGCGGTACTGGTTCACTATCGGTCACACAGGAGTATTTAGCCTTACGAGGTGGTCCTCGCTGATTCACTCGGGATTTCACTTAACCCAAGCTACTCGGGATACCCTCGGGGGGTTGAGATTTTCGACTACAGGACTTTCACCTCCTCTGGTGCAGCTTTCAACTGCTTCGTCTAATCCGCTCCCTCCCGGTTGAGAGTCCCACTACCCCAACCTCTATCAGGGGTTGGTTTAGGCTTCTCCCCTTTCGCTCGCCGCTACTTAGGGAATCGCTTTTGCTTTCTCTTCCTCTGGCTACTAAGATGTTTCAGTTCGCCAGGTTCGCTCTCTCTAGCCTATGGATTCAGCTAGGAGTTTTTAGGTTGCCCTATTCGGATACCTCCGGATCTGTGCTTGCTTCCAGCTCCCCGGAGCGTTTCGTCGGTCACCACGTCCTTCTTCGCCTCTGTGTGCCAAGGGATCCACCGTTAGCTCTTTGTAGCTTGACCAGTTTTTACTCTCTTTTACGAAAAGTATGATTCTCTGTTTTTACGGTTTCTGCTTGAGATAAACAGACGATAAATCTATTTATCTCCCTTGGAATTTTCTTTTTAGTTATGCAGTTTTCAAGGTTCTTTTCACTGGAGCTCTTCTCCAGCCGACTCTCTGACTTTCGCCAAGAAGAGGGGCTAGATTCCCGGTTTGGTTTATCTGGGCCATCCTGGACTTGAACCAGGGACCTCACCCTTATCAGGGGTGCGCTCTAACCACCTGAGCTAATAGCCCATATCCGAACCTAATGAGTTTGAAAGCTTTTTCGCCTCGCATGAGCTAACCTCGACCGACCTGGGATTTATCCAAGCTTTTTCTATATTCTTGGATTTAGGTCTCCCTTTAAAGGAGGTGATCCAGCCACACCTTCCGGTACGGCTACCTTGTTACGACTTCACCCCAGTCATCAGCCCTGCCTTCGGCATCCCCCTCCCCTAAGGGTTAGGGTAACGACTTCGGGCGTGGCCAACTTCCATGGTGTGACGGGCGGTGTGTACAAGGCCCGGGAACGGATTCACCGCCGTATGCTGACCGGCGATTACTAGCGATTCCTCCTTCATGCTCTCGAGTTGCAGAGAGCAATCTGAACTGGGACCGGGTTTCTGAGATTAGCTTCCCTTCGCAGGTTCGCTGCCCTTTGTCCCGACCATTGTAGTACGTGTGTTGCCCAGGGCGTAAGGGGCATGCTGACTTGACGTCATCCCCACCTTCCTCCGGTTTGTCACCGGCAGTCTCTCTAGAGTTCCTAACTTAATATTGGCAACTAAAGACGAGGGTTGCGCTCGTTGCGGGACTTAACCCAACATCTCACGACACGAGCTGACGACAGCCATGCACCACCTGTGTTCGCGCTCCCGAAGGCACTCTCAACTTTCATCAAGATTCGCGACATGTCAAGCCCTGGTAAGGTTCTTCGCGTTGCATCGAATTAAACCACATACTCCACCGCTTGTGCGGGCCCCCGTCAATTCCTTTGAGTTTCACACTTGCGTGCGTACTCCCCAGGCGGGAGACTTAACGCGTTGGCTACGATACAGCACGGGTCGATACGTGCTACACCTAGTCTCCATCGTTTACAGCTAGGACTACAGGGGTATCTAATCCCTTTCGCTCCCCTAGCTTTCGTCCTTCAGTGTCAGGTCTGGCCCAGTAAAGCGCTTTCGCCACCGGTGTTCTTCCCGATATCTACGCATTTCACCGCTACACCGGGAATTCCCTTTACCCCTACCAACCTCTAGCTTGCCAGTTTCCACTGCCTTCCCACAGTTGAGCTGTGATCTTTAACAGCAGACTTAGCTGGCCACCTACAGACGCTTTACGCCCAATCATTCCGGATAACGCTTGCCTCCTCCGTATTACCGCGGCTGCTGGCACGGAGTTAGCCGAGGCTTATTCGTCAAGTACCGTCAGAGCTTCTTCCTTGACAAAAGGGGTTTACGATCCAAAAACCTTCCTCCCCCACGCGGTCTTGCTCCGTCAGGCTTTCGCCCATTGCGGAAAATTCCCCACTGCTGCCTCCCGTAGGAGTCTGGGCCGTGTCTCAGTCCCAGTGTGGCTGCTCATCCTCTCAGACCAGCTACTGATCGTCGCCTTGGTACGCTTTTACCTTACCAACTAGCTAATCAGACGCGAGCTCATCTGTGGGCAATAAATCTTTTACCTTTCGGCTCATCCGGTATTAGCCACCGTTTCCAGTAGTTGTCCCCGACCCACAGGCAGATTCTCACGCGTTACTCACCCGTCCGCCACTCACTCCGAAGAGTTCGTTCGACTTGCATGTGTTAAGCAGACCGCCAGCGTTCATCCTGAGCCAGGATCAAACTCTCCGTGTTAACACTTTCGAGTTTTTTTGGCTTTGGGGATTGAAACTTTCGCTTCTTTCCCTTATCATCTTGATTAACTTTAGCTTTCCTCCTAAAGGAGTCTTGCTTCAGTTGATTAACTAACGAGGGTCTAACTCATTTAGCTTAGGCTTTCAAACTATAGGATTTTCTAGGTTCGGCGGCTTCAGTGGGGAGTCAGCTCTGCGCTGCTGCCCTCTCAAGCACAAATACGAATATAACCAATCCTCCTAGGGCTTGTCAACCCCTTTTTTGCAAAATTCTCGAATTCTTTTGCCCTGAAACGCTACAGCCTATGCAGGGTAAGCCTTGACAAGATTTTGAAAATTTGGGATTTTGGCAATAACTGGTGATTTGTAGTGAGTATAAGGAGTTGGTTATGAGTTCAACTGTATTGATGCCTGTTGGGATGGCTTTGGATGGTTGTTTAAAAGATTGGTTGATGGAGGATATTGGTCGCGGCGATCGCACAACCCAAGGCTTAAGTCTTCAGTCCCATCATGTTATTGAGGGTCGCTGGACGGCAAAATCAATGGGTATAGTGGCAGGCTTACCGATCGCCAATCGAGTCTTCCAACTCCTAGATGCCAATACTTGTCTAATACCTCTGCTCTCAGAGGGAGAAGCCTGTAGTCCAGGACAAACAATCGCCGAACTCAACGGATCGTTAGCAGCTTTGCTCATGGGGGAACGAGTCGCCCTCAACTTGGCAATGCGACTGAGTGGCATTGCCACAGCCACCCGTGAGTATGTAGAGCAGATTGCTGACTTACCCACTCAATTTGTAGATACTCGTAAAACAACACCCGGCTTAAGAGTCTTAGAAAAATATGCCTCCCAAGTTGGGGGAGCCGTGAATCATCGCATGGGACTTGATGATGCAGTGATGATTAAAGACAACCATATTGCTGTAGCAGGGGGAATTGGAGACGCGATCGCCCAAATTCGTCAACAGATACCTTACCCTCTTACCATAGAAGTCGAAACCGAAACCCTCGAACAAGTCCAAGAAGCGCTGGAACACCAAGCCGATATCATCATGCTTGATAATATGAGCATTGAGTTGATGACAGAAGCCGTCCAAATCATCCGCCACTCTTGCGATCGCGTCAAAATTGAAGCCTCTGGAAACGTTACCCTAGAAACCATTCGAGCGATCGCCAAAACCGGAGTAGACTATATTTCCAGCAGTGCCCCCATCACGCGATCACCCTGGCTAGACTTAAGTATGAAATTAGGGTAAGGTCATCACTTGCCATCCACCATACAATTATGAACTCAACCTTAGATAGCCTCAGAACCCAATTTTCCAGTGCCCTCGTTGCTGCATTTGGGGATGATTTTGCCCATACCGATCCCCTCATCTTTATTGCCAGCGATCCTCAATTTGGAGATTACCAATGTAATTTAGGTCTCTCCCTAGCCAAAAAACTTAAACAAAAACCCCAAGATATTGCCCAAATCCTCATCAATCATCTGGACTTGGGAGAAGCTTATGAAACTCCCGAAATTGCCAAACAAGGATTTATTAATCTTAGGTTTAAACCCAGTTACTTAGAGCAGCGAGTTGCTCAATTGCAATGCGATCCTCGTCTAGGAATAGCTCCCGTTGCTGAAGAAAAAACTGTAATTGTAGATTTCTCCAGTCCAAACATTGCTAAAGAAATGCATGTGGGACATTTACGCTCCACAATTATTGGGGATTCCATTGCTCGGATTTTAGAATTTCGCGGTCATCGGGTTTTGCGCCTCAATCATGTAGGCGATTGGGGAACTCAATTTGGGATGTTAATCACGTATCTTCAAGAAGCTTATCCAGAAGCATTGATTACTGCTAATGCTTTAGAGTTAGGAGATTTAGTAGCCTTTTATAAACAAGCCAAAAAACGTTTTGACGAAGACGAAGTGTTTAAAGACACCTCTCGTCAAGCAGTTGTGAAACTACAAAGTAAGGATGAACAGAGCTATAAAGCTTGGAAATTATTGTGCGAGCAATCACGGCAAGAATTTCAGGTCATTTATGATTGGCTAGATATTCAGCTTACAGAACGGGGAGAATCATTTTATAATGACTTGTTAGATGATGTGGTTAAAGATTTAGAAGAGTTGGGATTACTGGAAGAAAATGAGGGCGCAAGTTGTGTTTTTCTAGACGGGTTTACGAATAAAGAGGGAGATCCACTACCGTTAATTGTGAAAAAATCCGATGGAGCTTATAACTACGCCACCACAGATTTAGCTGCACTGCGGTATCGGATTAAACAGGATGATGCCGATCGCATCATCTACGTTACGGATGCAGGGCAAGCGAATCATTTTGCCCAAATTTTCCAAGTCGCGCAACGTGCGGGTTGGCTTCCAGATAGCGTAGAAGTGATTCATGTTCCCTTTGGATTAGTACAAGGAGAAGATGGGAAAAAACTGAAAACTCGTGAAGGAGAAACCGTTAGATTACGAGATCTATTAGAAGAAGCCATTCGTATACCTCGTCAAGCTTTAGATCAAAGATTGATGCTAGAAGATCGCACAGAAACGGAAGAATTCAAGCAAAGTGTCTCTCAAGTAGTAGGATTGAGTGCAGTAAAATATGCCGATCTGAGTCAAAATCGCACCAGCAATTACCGATTTAGCTATGACAAAATGCTATCTCTGAAAGGCAATACAGCGCCCTATCTGCTTTACGCTTATGTGCGAGTACAAGGCATTAGTCGTCAAGGAGGTATTGATTTAGAAAACTTGCCTCCAGAAGCTACAGTGAAGTTGACAGAAATATCAGAACTTGCCTTAGCCAGATTACTGCTAAAAATGAGCGATTTGGTTGCACAAGTCGAGCAAGATTTACTGCCCAATAGGTTATGCAACTATTTGTTTGAAGTCAGTCAAAAGTTCAATCAGTTTTACGATCAATGCCCAGTGTTGAAAGCAGAAGAACATCACAAGACTTCACGCTTGGTTTTGGCTAACTTAACTGCCAAGACGCTCAAGTTAGGATTATCCTTGTTAGGTATATCGGTACTGGAGCGGATGTAGAACGATGAAAGGGAAGAATCGCTGTTTCAATGAACAATAATTAATCATTGTTCAAGCAGCACCTTTCTTCAAAGCCGCCACTAACTGTTGTAACTGCTTTTGATTAAATGAAGCTCTCAAAACTTGAGCGACTGCTTGGGGTTCCAGAGTAATTGCGACTCGTTTAGCGATCGCAGATTCAGCCAATTTCGCTAATTCGCTAGAGGATTTGACCTCTTGAGTACGTCCTGCATTAATTAACTCGGCTGCTATTTTGAGTTCCTTAATCACCAAAGGCGCTAAAGCTTCATAGGAGGCTTTAGGATTACCAATTGCAGTTTGAGCTGTTTCCACCAAACTCATCCATTCCGCAGACTGTTCATCTAAATTGAACAGTCCAGCACAAATTTCTTCTAACTGTTGACGATTGGTAGGTGTGGTTGGCTGCTTAAAGACTTGCAACATTTCTCGCAAAACGCGGGTAACTTGGTGCGGGAAATCGGAACTGTTGGATACCGGTGCAGGGGCAGGAGCCGAGGATTTCTTGGGAGGGGGCGGAGCCACTTCTTCAGCAATACCCGGACCTCCACTGTTGAGACTTTCTAGATGAGCTTGGAGCTGGACAAATCGAGGTTCAGCTTCATCTAGGATCGTTTTAGCTTCATCATCTCGAAGTCCAAACGGTCCTTGAACTCGTTCGAGTAAGTCTCGCAGCACATCAAAGCCGCTGAGAAACAAATTTTCCAGCTTGTGATCCACTGGAATTTGAGGATTTTCTTTCAGAATCTTAAAACTATCTTCAAGGCGGTGGGAGGTTTTCTGAATACTGGTAAACCCTAACATGGCAGCTCCTCCCTTAACCGAGTGAGCGGCTCGGAATAACTCATTGAGGCTTTCTTGGTCTTTCATCGCAGCCTGAAGGCCTAACAGTCCTTGTTCAATGGTATCGAGATGCTCTTTAGCTTCTTCGAGAAAATAACCAATAATTTGCGAATTGTCTGTCATCGCGATCGCCCCCAAAACAGTCGAATCAGTCTGAAGTCGTCCAATATGGTATTTCCATGTTACCAAGTCAGTGTACAATCGAGCCAAAACTATTCAGGATGCAATCGTTTGCCCCCCTAAAAACCCATGACTGATACTGCCCTCGATCAATTTTGGCATCTCGTTAGTAGTGCATTAACTCTCAACCCTGAAGCCTTTGAACTGATCAACACCTTACCGTTAGGGGGTAGCGTTGCCCTCATTGTGGTTTTAGCAGCAGGGATGGCTCAGGCGATCGGTCAATCAATTGTTCTATATATTAATCAAGTTAAACCCATTCGCTTTGGGTTCAGTTTAACCTGTGCCGCCATTTTATTTGCGATCGCCTATGGATTCTGGGCCCTAAGTGTCTGGTTTGTTGGGAACATCTTATTTAACCTCAACACCCAATTTGGGGATGTTGCCCGCATCATTGGACTCAGCTACGCCCCTCAAATGCTGGGTTTCCTTGTAGCTATCCCTTATCTGGGTGTACCAATAGGAGTTATTCTCTCGATCTGGAGTTTCTTAGCCGTCATTGTTAGCTTTGAAGTATTAACCCAACTCGACACCTGGGCAGCCTTTAGCTGCGCTGCTTTAGGATGGGTATTCCTACAACTGTGCCAGCGTACCATTGGTCGGCCCATTACAGTCTTGGGACATTGGTTGATGAATACTGTAGCTGGAACTCAACTGGTTTTCAGCAAAGCAGAACTTGAAGAACAGGTGAGAGCTGGATATCAAGGAGATCGAGGTCGGCAAAAACCCGCTTGGGTCAAAGAAAAAGCGCAAGCCAAAACTGGAGGCTCGTCCCTTCCTGGCTCTGTCAAAATCGTCATTGCCGTCTCGATCGGTATGATGCTGGCCTTCCTTTTTTCCCCCTCATCCTATCAAGGCTTGGGAAATTGGTATGCGTCCTTAACTAAAACCCTGGATCTGATTGTAGATCTGAGCTTGATGAGTTTCCTCGCGCTCCTGTTTGCCATTGTCCTCACTCCAGTAGAAAGCCTGGGATGGTGGGCTGGATGGTATGGAGATGAAGACTTGAGCTATCCGGGTGAACCAGTTCGTCAAGCCTCCACTTCTACCCAAATTTCCCGCTACGTCATCTACTTAGATGGGATTTCCCAAGGAAGCCACGAATACTTACCCGATGTAGAACTGTTGCTTAATCGTCTAGCGGATGCTGTTCCTGATAATATTCTGATCGTCAAAGGAATTATTCCCTATTCAGTCACCAATCGTTCCTTAACTGAAGACCGACCCTTAGCTTTCTTGTGGCGCATTATTGATTCGATCAAACTGAAAGCACCGGATCATCCGATTGGCTTTATTATCAATATCCGTAATATGATTGCTGTTGCTGTGGCAGCCGATCCTCGTTATGGCCCGATTCAAAACCAAGGCCTAGCTCAAGTTCTATTCGAGAGTTTGATTAACTTTGGCTACCAAGTGGAGAGTCAAACCCCAATTACATTAATTGGCTATAGCGGTGGAGGACAGATGTCTATGGCTTCTGTTTCATATCTCTATCGAGCGACAGGAGCTAATATCGAAGTGATTTCCCTAGCTGGTGTGATCAGTGGTAATACAGGAGCGATGGAGGTTGAACACCTCTATCATCTAGTGGGTGAAAACGATAACGTTGAACGCTTAGGGCCACTTTGCTTTCCTGGACGCTGGCCCATTAAGGTGAACTCCAATTGGAATCAGGCTAAACGTCGTGGCAAGATTAGCTTGATTAATCTGGGGCCTGTGGGTCATGATGGGCCAACTGGTCCGTTAGATGATTATACGTTCCTGCCAGATGGGCGCAGTTACATGGATCAAACGGTGGATTTAATGACCGGTATCCTCTTGGAAGATTGGACAATGGGTGTTAATCCCCATGAACTAGCGATCAGTAACTATCAGCGTTATCGCAGTGTCTTGTTTAATCAACCAGAAAGTTATCCGTTCTATTACCCAATTGAGCAAACGATTAATCCAAGATTATATAAACCGGTAGGGACTTGGATGGGACGGTTGCTCCTGCCAAAATCCAATCAACGTCAGCGTCTGCGCGGGGTTTTGTTTGAAGTTCACCATACGGATGAGCGATATCAGTATTTAGTGGGTCAGGTGATCAATTTGCGCTGGAGTGACGATCCGGCCGATACTGCCTTGATACAGGAAGTTACTAAAGATGTGCATTTTGTCGATCGGGTGCAGGTGAGTAAACAAGAGGGAAATGTGCATCCCGATCGCCTGAATCATTGGTTAGCCGTTACTCCCTTGGAATCTTTGGCTGGTGCCAGACCGGTAAATGATGTGCTGGTGAAGTTAGCAGGACCCGTGATTGTCCTAGAAGAGGTGGGATTGCGACCGACCTTGGTGATTCGTCGGGAACCGGTACAAATTTCCGGTCGCTTCCAGGGATTAGTCACAATTTTGGGGTCTTTAGGAGATGATCGCTTCCAGCTACGCCATTATAACCCTCAGTCCAGACACTTTGATGGGGTGGAGGAACCGGTATATATTCCTTCTGTGGTGGCCGATCGCAACGGGGTATTTCCCTCTACTAATTATCAGCTTGAACAGTCTCCGGTGAATCCCCAGGGATGGCGAATTACAGGAATGAAAAATGAGCAGGGAGAATTTGTGGTTCTCTCTCTTGCTCCAGCGAGTCTGTTTGGGGTGACTCCGGATCGGATGATTGAAGGGAAACGGGATACCCAACGCTATATTGACCGAGACTGTTGGGCTAATTTAGCAGCGAAAAAAGGTACGATTTCCAAAGTGCTGTTAGTGAATGACCCCAATCAAGCCAGTTTAAGCAACCGGGGCATTTACGCGGGCGATCGCCTCTTACTGATTCATATGTATGGTGGAATTGGCGGCCAAAAGGCTGAGTTTGCACCGATGGGGATTTTCTTCGGTCATTTTTCCTATGGAATTGCCCATGTGGTTGAAGATCCATTTACAGGTTCGCTGAAATTTGAGATTGAATATCGGCAAATCTATACCCATAATACCGATGGCATTATTGCCGGTTCGTTGTCTTGGGAGCGCTATAGCGGCGATCGCCAATGGGGATGGATGGGATGCCGTCCCATTGGCGATACGTTGATTAAGTTTAGTCCATTGACAGATGACTATAATTTTGATGGTCTGCGCTTTTCGGTTCTTGACAATATCATCCTCGAATTAGATATTATGGCGGCTCGTTACCGTATTGGAGATGGTACAGGTACCACGTTTGTCACGCCGATTAATTCCTGCGTTCAAGATTCTTCCCAAGCTTTGTATCGGGCAATTGAACGGACAGTGGAGCAATTTCAGGCTAATCCAGAAATTCAACGATGGTTAGAAGCCAATCCCAATCACGAGCAAACCCAACGGTTTGAGCAACTTGTTGAACTGGGGCCACACTTAAGGCAACAATTGGCACCCTTAAGGATTGTACGAGAAGATTGGCAATCGGATGATGCAACGCTGGGACAATTCGCGATCGAGCAACCGGCAAAAATGATTTATAGCACGTTAGCCAGTTGGCGTTCTTTATTACCGAAACTCGCCCATGATGTGGTAACAAAAACATTTTTGGATCAAGGAGCGGTCTGTTGGATGCTACGCACAAACCAAGTGGGAGGTTTTGATCCGGATATTGAACCGGTTGCCCCCACAGATTTTGGCTTGGGATAATCATCCCTCGTCTACTGAATGGTCTTTTTTGACCTCAGCGACTCTGTGCGATTTCTTTTCCCTTGCTGTTGCTCTTCTGGGTTCCTGTTCCTTTCGGTGTGAGCCGGGCAAGGCCTTCGCACACAGTTATTACAGCGCTTCGCGCTGCTAT
>DDLS01000082.1 GCA_002340255.1 Cyanobacteria bacterium UBA2566 | reverse complement strand
ATTTTTATATTGGATGCTATGGATTATTGTGGATTCAGTCCTTTCAATGTTGGTCTTCTTTGGCTCAAGAACTGATGGATTCCAAGCCTCATAAGCGCTGATTTTTCCAGAAAGGGTTAAAGGCTCTATCCCTTATACAGTCTACTCTTTAGCTCCCTTGTCACCCCTTGAGGTTTTTAGCGTTCAAACCTCAGAAGAGCGATACATTAGAGAGATGATATTTGGTCATCGAAGAAGACGAACTTATTGGCAAATAACTACGGACACTTCTACCCTGCCCGAAAACTCAACGTCTTGGGTGATGACTAACATTCAAGAAACAAGAAACCAAATGAAAAAGACGATGGGGAACCTTTATGGTATGAGAACCTGGGTCGAATATGCATTTAGACAATGTAAGCAAGAATTAGGGTGGACAGATTATAGATTAACTCAATATGCCCAGATTGAAAAATGGTGGGAGATGATCATGAGTGCTGATCTAATGATTAGTTTGAATAGTCAACTATTTTGGTGATTAAATAATTCAGAATCCCAGAAGATAAAAAGTGCTAAAGTTCAAGGAGATTGTTCGGTCCACTCACAGTGGGATCGCTCTGGCAGTTGGAAAAGTATCTTGAAGAATTTTCGTTTACTGATTCAGCCGACCCTTCTGTTCTGGTCAATTGTTCCGTGGTTATACTATTTCTCCATGATATTGCGCTTAATGAATACTCTCAGACAATTACCTCAATAGAAATCATGAGTGGCAAAATTAAAGAGAAATGGTATAAAGGAGCCAAAAGGATTTAATAGTTAGGGAGAAATTCAGGAATGGTTGTCGGAAAAACACGGGGAGAAAGTCAATTATAAAACGCTTCATAAGACGGTGAGGTATAAATTAGGAGGAAAATTAAAAACGCCTCGTCCGAGGAGTGTAAATCAGCATAAGGAAGCAGAAGAAACCTTTAAAAAAAATCAAATCCGCCTTAAGTGTATTGTATAAGCTATGGGGAAAAGGGGAAAAGTGTAGATACTTGGCTGGAGATGAGACGCGTTTAGGACTCAAGATAATTGGGGGAAAGAAGATTACCCTAAAAGGAGTGAAACCCCAGGGAAGTGTACAGTGGAAAAGAGACAACTTTTATCTGTATGGAGCGGTAGATATCATCAGTGGAGAAAGCTATTTTTATGAGTTTTTGCATATAGATGGTCAGTGTTTTCAGTTATTTGTGAATCAGTTATCAAAAGAATTTCCAGAGACTCTGAATTTTCGGCAACTAGATAATGCAGGTTGTCATAAAAATATAGATTTTACAGAAAACATCATTCCCATTTTTAAACCGGCTTATAGCCCAGAAGTCAACCCGATTGAGCGATTATGGGAAGAATTAAAAGCCAAGCTAAGATGGCAGAACTGTAAAGACCTGAAAAGGCTACAGCAAAGGCTTTCACAAGTCCTTGATTCCTTCGATAAGGTAACGATCGCCTCGATAACTGGATGGGACTACTTGGTTCATGCCTTATTAAGCGCAACTTCATAGAGAAATGGTATCAAGACAATTGGGGGAAAGAAGATTACGCTAAAAGGAGTGAAACCCCAGGGAAGTGTACAGTGGAAAAGAGAAAACTTTTATCTGTATGGAGCGGTAGATACAGCGCTTTGCGCTGTTATGAGGGACAGTGTTGAATCCTCAAAGCTATGTACCAAAAGCCTATTCCCTATTCCCTATTCCCTAGCGCAAAGCGCTATAGATCCTAAGCAATACAAGCTATTGTCCCTATTCCCTAGTGTGAAGGGCCATATATCATTACTGTATGATCTTTCCCTTGACAAGGGTCTTAAACCCCTGGTTATTATATAGGGCAAAAAATTAATTTATATTTAGAGTTTTCAGTACATTGACTCTTCAAACAATGAAATATGTAGGAAAACTTAAATAAGATTAGTGACTCTTGGTTTCCCTGTATAGTTATTCCTGAAAACTGAACTTAATCTAAAAAATACTGTATGCTAAAAGAGAGGCAATATTAGGAGCTTCCTTTGTCCTAGAAAAAATGGGTGTCAGGAGTCTCCGTTTCTTTAAAATCCAACCTTTGAAATTTTTTTCCCTAAAAACTTAACTTTTTTTAACTTAACACCATGATTGTTCATCAAAATCCATTAAGGAAGTTTGACATTTACCAACAGTCTCCTCGCAAAAAGCGGTACATCAGCATTGTTGCTTATTTTGACCGCCATGGCATCCTGAACGACTATGTTGTACTCAACCAAAGCCTCAAGGTAGATTGGACCAGAGTCATTTTCCAGGCGATCTCCCTGAAACTGTTGATGGCTTCTTTTCTGGGTTTAGAAGGATGTCAAAAAGTGACGCTCAAAGGTCAAGGATTTAAGGCCGTGGTTATGCCCATTAATAGCGGATATCGAGCCATGATCTATGAGCAATGCTCTGAACGAGAAGAAACATTAAGTAATGTCAAAAATGATTATACCAGTTATCTGGTTAATTATAATTAGATAATTATTCCATCGACCTTCTGCAAGAAAGAGGGACATGGGCAAAATTTTCATGGAGGACTAGGGATTTGATCGGATGGTATTCTCAGCGTAAACTCAGGAAAATTAGGTAATTAAATGAAGAGATTAATTCCTGACCAGACTGGTTAACGTAGGTTTGGTCTAAATGATGTCCTACAAACCGATCGATTTTATGCAACGCTGTATCAAACAGATTTTACTGGGGTGCTTAACCCTAATCACGATTATCTCCTGTAGTCAATCTAATCCTGATAATGCTCAACTGACAGAATTGAAATTTGGAGTTGGGCCGTATTTTCCGACTCCTGGTGAAAACCAAAGTCAATTTGAGCCATTATTTAACCAACTGGCAGAAGGGATAAATCTTAAAGCTGATGTGACGGTGACGGAAGATTGGGTGGGAATTTCCGAAGCCTTGCGATCGCGGACCTTAGATGTAGCCTGGTTAGGCCCGTGGGGCTATGTCTTGGCCAACCATAATGATCCGTCGATTGAAGCGATCGCCACCGTAAAATATAAAGAACAACCGGTTTATTACTCTATTCTCATGGCTAAAGCGGATGCGCCCTTTGATACCCTCGATGAGGCGATCGCCCAAAGTCAGAACGGCCCCAAACTTAAACTCAGTTTAGCCGACGTTGGCTCTACATCCGGCTGGCTGATTCCCCAAGGAGAATTTAAGCGACGCGGACTCGATCCAGAAGCTGTATTTGACTATAATGAAGGGGCATCCCACGCAGCTCAGGCGATCGCCGTTTTAGAAGGTCAAGTTGACATTGCCTCTGACTATGACCGGAATATAGATGTCCTCAATAGTACCGGACGCATCGACCGCTCCCAACTGAAAATCATCTGGCAATCCGATCCTCTCCCCAACGATCCCATTGCCGTGCGTGGTGGACTACCTCCAGAGCTTAAAGCTCAATTGCAACAACAGTTAGCAAATCTTTCAGTACAAGAGGCACAAACCCTATTACCAGAAAACTATACCGGGTTTGTGCCTTCCGATGGCAGTAACTATTCACCCATCCAAGCAGCCGGTAAATCGGTCGGTAAGCTCTAATGCTGGTAATGGGTAATTGGGATAATTATCAATGACTAAACTAGAACCGCGATCGCTCCATTCTTTCTCCAAGTGGGAGTCTATTCTCAATACCCATGAGCAAGAGCAGCGCAGTTTAGGACGATTGCTGAAACAAGGATTTTGGGGAGTCGTGGCGATCGCCGTTTTAATCGCTAGTTGGCGGTTATCGGAAATCTCTCCAGCAGACTTTTGGGCGGGTTTACCGCGCTTGGGGAACTGGTTAACGCGACTTTGGCCCCCAGATTTTGCGGAGTTACCCGATTTTTTAATTGCTACGGCTGAAACCTTGGCGATCGCCATTATGGGAACCCTCACCGCCACGATCGCCGCTATTCCCCTCTCCCTCTGTATCGCTCGACCCCTCTCTCCCATTCCCCAACTCGCTCCCGTCTTGCGTTTGCTACTCAATCTTCTGCGGGGTATTGATACAGCTATCTTTGCCCTCTTTTTCGTCTCCATTGTCGGATTAGGCCCCTTTGCTGGGGTCTTAGGAGTCGCTTTTCATACAACTGGATCGATGGCCAAGCTCTATGTTGAAGTTCTAGAAACTTTGCCATTAGAGCCGATAGAGGCGATCGAAGTAACAGGAGCCGATCGCCTGCGGACATTTATTTTTGCCGTTCTTCCCGAAGCCCTCCCCGGACTCATTGGTATTACGCTCTACCTGTGGGAATTTAACGTGCGCTCCTCTGTCATTCTCGGTATTGTCGGTGCAGGAGGAATCGGTTATGAAGTGCTGGTGAGCCTGAAACTGTTAGATTTTTCCCGCTTAACCACAATTTTGTTATTGATTTTAGCCATGGTGAGTGCGATCGATGCCCTCAGTGCCTATGGACGAAAGCAATTAACACTTAATCCTTAACACTTATCGCCGTTCCCTCTCCCCACGCCCTATCCATCTCTTATCCAAACGATAACCTCACTTAGAGAATCCATCTTCTATGCTGGGGTCATCTATGTTCGTTTTTTCTCCTTGAGAGGATAACTGGGTTGAAGACCATGAAAAGACGTTATTTCCTAACCTTCTCCCTCGGACTGTTGGTTAGTTGTGCCGCAAGCCGGCAGACTTCAGATAATACCATCCCTGTGGACAATGCTTCTGTAGCCCCCTTAAAATTAGCCATTAGCGATGTTCAAGGACTTGAAGACCTCAAAAGAGACTATGAACCCTTTCGGGTTGCCTTAGTGGAAAGCTTTGGGAAATCGGTAGAATTTTATGCAGTTGATAGTTATACAGAAGTTGCTTCAGCCTTGCAAGCAGGAGCAGTAGATCTATCAATTATTGGGCCTTCTGAATATGTGTTAATTCGCGCTCGGACGAATGCCATTCCTGTGATTAGCATTACTCGACCGAATTATCATGCAGCGATCGCCCTTCCACCCAACTCGCCAGTACAATCGATCCCAGATCTAAAAGGGAAAACCATTGCCATGCTTAAAGTGGGTTCTACTAGCGGTCATTTAGGGCCAACTGATATGTTTGTCAGTGCGGGACTCGATCCCAAAACCGATTATCAAGTCAAAATGTTAGGTCGAGAAGGTTCCTTAGCCGCACTGAAAAACGGAGAAGTAGATGCTTGGGCCGGGCCAATTACCGATTATGAAGACTTTTTACAAGCAGAAGAGGTTTCTCCTAGTGAGTTTCGCCTATTAGCCAAAGGACCTGCTCTACCTAGTGATGTATTAATTGTCAATAATCGGATGAAACCAGAGGAAGTAGAGAATCTGCGCGATCGCATTTTAGCCGATCAAGAGACAATCGTAAGAGCTTTAGGGTTTACCACAGCCAACAAAAGTAAGTATAAAGCCTCTACGTTAATTGCTGTAGACGATCGAGATTACGATATGATACGCAATGTGTATCGCGCGATCGGAGAAGGGAATTTCCTCTAAGGTAATTGGTCTTTTTCGATCTCAGAAGGCTTGAGTATAGCAATAGTCAGTAACTCCCTACGTTGGACGATGATTGATCGATTAAACCAGTGGTGGACTAACTCATCCTTCAGGGATCGGGTCGTCAAGCAGATCAATCATCTGAGTATTGGTCAGAAAATTGCGATCGGATATGGGTTCTCCTTGGGAGTTGCCATTTGTGGTTCCTTAGCTGGGCTGTTTATTGGAGAATATTATCAGCATAGAGCAAATGAAGAATTGGCGATCGCCTCGCGCCAACAACTGCTCTTAAAAGATCAGGAAAATGCCATCCTCGCCATCCGCTTACATCCCCAAAGACTCATTGGCATCCTCGGAGATACAATTTGGTTTAGCTATGAAGCGGATAAATTTATTGCTGATATCAACCGGGTAGAAAAAGCAAACCAAGCCTTTGAGCAGTTTTTGCAAAACTATGCTTGCGCTTCCGATGTCGATCTGCCAAAATTGCAAGACACCCTAGCCAGATATCGTCAGGTAACCCAACAGTATAAAGCTCTCATTCTCAAACTTTGGCAACAACTTGACCCCCCTAGTCTCACCGTCAACCAAATTACACCCGCACGGCAAACGATTATCAATACTCTCACCTCCAAAGAAGCCACAAAAATTGAAATTGAATTTGACCGCTTGCTCGAAAATTTGGTTTGGATTGAAGAAGTCATCGATAACCAATATCACAGAGCAGAACATGAACGCATACAAGCTGAATATCTGCGTCGGTGGATTATTGTAATCAGCATTGCCAGTTCTCTCCTCCTCTCTAGTTTACTGGTTTTCTTAACCAGTTCGGCGATCGCTCGTCCCCTCCAGTCCCTAGAACAAGTTGCCACCCAAATTACCCAACAGTCTAACTTTAACCTCCGTTGCCAAGTCACCACCCAAGATGAAGTTGCCACCGTTGCCCAAGCCTTTAACCAACTAGTAGAGCGCATCAGTATCTATACCCAAGAACTCGAGCAAGCTCGCGTCGCTGCCGATGAAGCCAATCAAGCCAAAAGTGAATTTCTCGCCAACATGAGTCATGAACTGCGAACTCCCCTCAAGGGCATTCTCGGCTATACCCAAATCATGGAACGTACCCAAGACCTCAATACCCAACGCCACGGAATAGAAATTATTGAACAATGTGGAACTCACTTACTCAATCTGATCAACGATATCCTCGATTTAGCCAAAATTGAAGCCCGCAAACTCGACCTCATTCCCCAGGAATTTCATTTGCCAGCCTTTCTTTCGGGTATCGCAGAAATGTCTAGAGTTCGTGCAGATAAAAAAGGAATTCAATTTCAATATAGCGAACACCCAGGACTACCCAAGGCCGTAATGGCAGATGATAAACGTTTGCGTCAAGTCCTCTTAAATCTCTTAGGAAATGCGATTAAGTTTACCCATCAAGGGCGCACCATCTTACAAGTTTATCCCCTTGAAGACTTAAGGAAAAACAGGGTTTTTGACAAAAACCCTGTTTTTCCGACATGATGTGGGGAGATAGTGGATTATCTACAGGATATATAACAGAGTAAAGAGGACAATCCAGACCACATCAACAAAGTGCCAGTAAATCTCGGCCGCTTCTACACCAAAGTGGGACTCTTGGGAATAGTGACCGGAAACGCGCGATCGCCACAATACACCCAAAATTAACACTAATCCGAACAAAACGTGCAAACCATGGAAGCCTGTCAGCACATAAAACGTACTGGCAAACACATTATCAGTTAAGCCAAAGCTGAGATGGAAATACTCATACAACTGTCCGATGAGGAACACAATTCCCATGAGGGCAGTAATTCCAAACCAGAGTCGGAGTCCTTTTTCATCACCTTTATTTTTAATCGCATCCCCAGCCTTATGAATGACAAAACTACTGGAAATCAGAATGATGGTATTAATGCCAGGTAGAAGCAATTCCAGTTCTGTGCCTTCCGGTTGCCAGTCGGGTGAGGTGAGCTTAAACGTAAGATAAGCGGCAAACAATCCCAAAAAGATCATCGACTCCGCAATCAGGAACATCAGAATCCCGAATATGCGATGATCCGGATGTTCTTCATGATGGGATACCCCGTGAGTTTCTTCGGCATATCCCATTACAGTTGCTGTGGCTTCAGCAGAACTTTGCATACAAAAATCCTCCAATTAGGGAATAGGGAATAGGGAATGGGGCGTTGGGAGAAACCGGGTTTCTGGCAAGTTTTGCGATTCTATGCCAGATTTTCGTAGAAACCCGGTTTCTAGTTTCCGTGCCCAACTAAGCAGAGGGTTTCATTTCTGCTAACAATTCATCCACCGATTTTTCCTCTTCTGATTCTTCAGTATCAATCCCATAATCATAGGGGCCAGACCAAAGAACGGGGGGTTCTAAGAAATTTTCCACTGGCGGTGGAGAAGCGGTTAACCATTCTAGGGTTAAGCCATTCCAAGGATTAGCCGGTGCAACAGAGCCAGCTAACCAACTCCAAGTGGCATTAATTAAGAAAGGCAAGGTGGAGATAGCCAGAAGAATTGAACCCACTGTACACACCATATTAATGGTGGCAAATTGAGGATCGTATTCGGCTACCCGGCGAGGCATTCCTTGTAAGCCTAACCAATGCATGGGGAGGAAGCAAAGGTTAAAGCCGAGGAACGTTAGTACAAAATGTACTTTACCCCAGGTTTCATTGAGCATTCTGCCGGTCATTTTGGGGAACCAGTGATAAATCGCGCCATAAATGCCGAAGACACTGCCACCAAATAGGACATAGTGCAGGTGAGCGACGACAAAATAGGTATCGTGAACGTGGATATCAAAGGGGGCAGAGGCTAACATGATGCCGCTTAAGCCACCCACCACGAAGAGGGAAACGAAGCCGAGGGCAAATAGCATGGCACTATTGAGGCGAATTTTACCGCCCCAAAGGGTGGCGATCCAGCTAAAGACTTTGATTCCAGTGGGTACGGCGATGATCATGGTGGCAACCATGAAGAACATCCGCAACCATCCGGGAGTGCCGCTGGTAAACATATGGTGCGCCCAAACAATCAAGCCCAGGAAACTGATGACGAGACTGGAGTAGGCGATCGCCTTATACCCAAAGATCGGCTTACGTGAATGCACGGGAATAATTTCTGAAATTACACCAAATAGAGGCACAATCATGATGTACACCGCTGGATGGGAATAAAACCAGAACAGGTGCTGATAGACAATCGGATCGCCGCCACCGGTGGGATTAAAGAAAGAAGTCCCCGCCATTAAGTCAAAGGCTAACAGGACCAGTGCGCCCGCTAAAACCGGGGTAGACATCAAAATTAAGATGGAAACGGAAACAGTTGCCCAGCAAAATAGGGGCATATCATAAATCCCCATGCCAGGCATTCTCATGTTCACAATTGTGGTCATGAAGTTGATCCCCCCCAGAATGGAAGAGGTTCCCAACAACAGCACACTGATAATCCAAATGAATTCCCCTGCCTTATCGCCTGTCGTACTTAAGGGAGGATAGGCAGTCCAGCCTGCTCCAGGAGCGCCAACAAAGAAACTTGACATCAACAAAATGCCCCCTGGAATAATTAACCAGAAGGCAACAGCGTTGAGCCGAGGAAAGGCCATATCCTTAGCCCCAATCATCAGAGGAACCAGGTAGTTGGCTAAACCGGCACCAGCAGGAACAATCCAAAGGAAAATCATCACGGTTCCATGAACCGTAAACAAACCGTTATAGAGTTCGCGGCTGACAAAATCCACTTCTGGAGTGGCTAATTCGGTACGGATACCAACGGCTAAGAGTCCTCCGAGAATGTAGAAAACAAAGGAGGTCACCAGGTATTGCATCCCGATTATTTTGTGGTCGGTGCTGAAGCTTAAGAAATCTCGCCAACTGGGACGATAGGCTTCAACAGCGGCTGATTCTTGTGGTTGTGACATAGATATTAGGGAATAGGGAATAGGGAATAGGGAATAGGGAAACCAATTTTTCCCTTAAAAATCCCCCTTTTAAGGAATGAGCTAGACCTGAGATTACAGGGAATGATGGTGTTCATTGCCCATAGTGCCCATGGCTTTGAGGGCACTCTCGTCCATACCCATTTCTTGGGTATAGGGCGCTAGATATTCCTCGGAGGAGAGGTTGGCTACTGGGGTTCCCAGATTTTCTCCATCCACTGAGGCGATTTGCTCATTTACCCATTGGTCAAAGTCTTCTGCGGATTCAACGATGGTTTGGGTTCTCATCCCTCCATGGTAGGAACCGCACAATTCAGCGCAAACAACGGGATAGGTTCCCGGTTCTCTGGGGCGCAAGCGCAGTTCTGTTTCTCGACCGGGGATGGCATCTTGTTTGACCCGGAATTGGGGTATCCACAGGGAGTGAATCACGTCAGCAGCTTTAATGTTCAGTTGTACATCTCGGTCTACAGGCATATGTAGGTCTCCACTGACAATGCCGGTTTCTGGATAGGTAAAGATCCAAGCATATTGGAGGCCGAGAACATCCACAACGAGATCGGGGGCTTTGCCGATTTCATCGGGATCTGCGCCAATACCGATCGCCACTCGACGATTTGCTTTTTCCAGTGTCGGTGCTTCTTGTGACAGGGACGCGGCGATCGCGGCTCCCTCTATATGGGCTACCTGTTGACCACGATCGTGGGATGCCATCGGATCGAGTCCGCCCATATTGGTATACACATCGAAGCTATAGACCCCCAAGCCTAAAACAATCATGGCTGGAATTGCTGTCCAGACAATTTCTAGGGGAATATTGCCTTCAATCGGGGGGCCATCCGTTTCGTCTCCCGGCCGCTGGCGGAAGCGCACGATCGAAAAGATCAGAATACCCTGAACCAGTAAGAACAGGCCGATGGAAATGGTCATCATAGTATTAAATAGCCCATCTATCCAGGGCGCTTCCTCGGAAGCTGCCACAGGCATTAAACCATGATGTTGACCAAACCAGAGGCTGATCAGAGTTAAGAGAATACCAGCAATTAGCGTGATAATGTTACTCGGAATATTCACAGTGATTATGCCGATCCATCTTCAAGGGGTTGAACGTTTGACATCCTCACCGGGCGCTGTTGCCACGGTGATTCCTAATTCATGTCCGCGAAGCGGAAACCTCACGTTAGCGAGATCTACCCTCCGCAGGAGGCTTTAGGTTTCTGCTTCTGAGAACTGCCTCCACCCTAGTCGCGAGTTTATGGTCTTATGTTCGCTCCACAGACTATTCCCGCGAGCCACGCGGTTCTGAAGCATGAGATCCCTTTTTGAGAGAAAAGAATCTTCACTTCTCTACTTACGTTAGAGCAGGTCTTCTCGATCCAGGCGTTATCCTAAGCTATCCTTAATACTTTTTTCAGGAATGGGGAGACACTCCAGACGCAAAGAGAGTCACTTACCCATTACCGATGATTGAGAATCGAAAGAAAAACAAAAGCCTGGCTGGGATTGGCGATCGCCTGATTACAGTAGTAGACCAGTGGCATTAGGCCAAATGGTCTTACCCTCTATTTTCGGTTGGTGAGCATTCGCTCACGAATTGTTTAACATGGATTGATAATTTATTGCATAAACGAACGTGAGTAGGGACATGGCTAATTTCACTCTCCATGAACAAATAGAATCCAAGCATCAAGTTCACCCTAAACAAAGAATCCTCAATTTAGTCGTCAAGCTTGTAGTAGCCACCATACTTTTAATGGCAGTGGGTAGCGCGACTCGGGTGATGAATGCGGGTTTAGCTTGTCCAGATTGGCCCCTGTGTTACGGAACCTTAGTGCCAACCCAACAGATGAATCTACAGGTATTTCTGGAATGGTTCCATCGTTTGGATGCCAGTTTAATTGGCTTAGGGGCAATTTTCCTCATGGGTTTGTCCTGGTGGTATCGTCAGGAACTCCCTCGATGGTTACCCTGGGCTGCAACTGGGAGTTTAGGGCTAGTGGTCTTCCAAGGACTACTTGGAGGCCTCACAGTTACTCAACTCTTGCGGTTTGATATTGTGGCCGCTCACCTGGGAACTGCTCTCTTATTCTTCCTCAGTCTGGTCATCATCTGGATGTTATTGTTACCCTATAACGGCACAGGAGCAACCGGAAAACTGCCCTGGATCGGCACAGTAGCGGCCAGCTTGGTCTACATTCAAAGTATTTTAGGAGCGCTTGTCGCTTCCCAATGGGCCGTTCATCAATGCTTAGGCGGAAATCAGCTTTGTGCAATTATGCATAGCCATATTGCTGGCGTACTTCCTCCCTTGATCGCCACTGCTATCCTGATTATCTGGGCCCGACGTACTCCTGCGCTGCACCCCCTGCTACGGCGCTTAATTCACTATGCAGCAGGTCTTTTAGTCTTACAAATTCTGCTGGGAGTGGGGACGTTGTGGTTACATCTACAAGTGGAACCCCTAACAGTTGCCCATCAAACCATTGGCGCATGTTTATTGGGGATTTTAACTGCCTTTTCAGTTTTAGCATGGCGCGATAATGCTCCGAATCACTGAGGCGATAAAACTCCGTTTCGCTTCGCGATCGCCACATTCTCCCCGATCTCCAGTAGGAAAAACATTTCTTCGATCACTAATGCCCTATATCAGCGCGAAGCGCCATATCGATCTATGCAAGACACCGCAAGACTTTCCATCTCTTCTGTTCAACACGCTCTTCTGGAGACCTGGCGCAATTACTATCAACTCACTAAACCTCGTATTATCCCCCTACTCCTGATTACCACAGCCGCCAGTATGTGGATTGCTTCAGAAGGCAAAATCGATCCCATCCTCTTACTCGTTACCCTTACTGGGGGAACCTTAGCTGCTGCGTCCGCCCAAACCCTCAACTGCATTTATGACCTGGATATTGATTATGCGATGATACGCACGCGCAAGCGTCCCCTTCCTTCTGGAAAAGTCCAACCGCGACATGCACTAATTTTTGCCTTAATTCTGGCTGGATTATCCTTTGGATTATTAACCCTATTTGCTAATCTGCAAGCCGCTCTTTTGGCCATGATGGGCATTGTCTTTTACATGGTCGTCTATACCCACATGCTCAAGCGCAATACCCCCCAAAATATTGTCATTGGTGGAGCTGCGGGGTCAATCCCTCCCTTAGTGGGTTGGGCCGCAGTTACTGGGGAATTAAGTTGGGCAGCTTGGTTATTATTTGCCTTAATTTTCCTTTGGACTCCACCCCATTTCTGGGCCTTAGCTCTGATGATTCGGGAAGATTATGCCACTGTAAACGTGCCCATGTTACCTGTGGTAGAAGGGGAAGAAGTGACCACCGAGCAAATTTGGATCTATTCTTTATTGGTGGTTCCCGTTTCGTTGATGTTGATTTACCCTTTGGGAGTCTGTGGAGCAGTCTATGGCGGGTTTGCTTTGGTTTTAGGAGGAATTTTCCTTCAAAAAGCTTGGGTTTTATACCAAAATCCCAAGGATCTGCCGTTAGCCAAATCCATGTTTAAGTATTCGATTTTGTATATGATGGTATTGTGTACGGGAATGGTGATCGATAGCCTCCCCATGACCCATCAGATGGTACAAGCTTGTACCGGTCATTTAGAGACGTTGATGGGTATGGTGTTGAGTATGAGTTAAGATCATTCATCTCTGTCTGTTCTCTGTTGTTTGTTTTGCCCGCTACGGCGGGTTTTTTAGTGATAAAATAAGCTTTAACTCAAGGGGCGAAGGCGATCGCGAAAATCCATTACGGCATCGAATTGTTCGCTAGGTTTGACATAACTGGCTAAGAGAGATACATCTAAGTTGGGGAGAAGCTCACTTTTGGCGATCGCCTCATATCCTGTAGAGTGCAAGTGATACAACGAAAACTTCCCCTCTTTCCATTGCCACACTTCCTGGACTCCCAAACCTTGATAAATCTGCAATTTATCCACCATACCGCTTGTGACGACCACTTCGATCGCTAGATCCGGGAATTCTTTCTTATGATCCAGACAGTAACACTCATCGGGTTCCAGTCCTCTTTGCGCCATCTCCTTACGAAACGTCGCTGAACCGATAGCATGAAAACGAATCCGCGCTTCTTGAAAGTAGGCTTCCAAAAGCATTCCAATCATTTTTTTCAGTTCTTCATGCTCTGCGGAAGTGGCCATAATTTCGAGAACTCCTTCTAGGTAACTCAGTCGCAAGTTAGGAAAATCATTTCCCAGAGTGGCTAACAAGAGTTCATATTGCCGCCAACTGACTCCTGACAAAACTAGGCGTTGTTCGGCAGTGGGGAGGATAGAAGGAGAGATGGCAAAAGAACTCATAGGCAATCTCTATTCTTACAAGCGATCGGGTTATACTGCTTTGATATTAACATCTGTTCAGAAAAGTGCGATCGCTCTTAATCATGTAGGATCTCTATTCCTCGCTCGTACAACATCTTTGCATAATCCGTCCAAGTTCCCTGTCCCCAATAGCGAAAACAACTGGTTTCCAACAGTAAAACATAGAGCAGCGCCTGTTGATAATCTTCCTGTTGAGTAACGGTCGAATCTTGGGCTACTAAAGCATCATACTTTTGATGAAACAAAGCACTTAAATGATGCATCGGTTCTAAGACATTTTCATACCCTTTTACCCAACTGAGATCGTTTGTCCAAGAGGCTCCATCCAGATGGAAATTGGGGTCTTTTTCCTTTAATTGAATTAACACCCCTTTCACTTTCTCTGGATTCACATCATCCCCCAATTCTTGCCAGATTCTATGCTGCTGTACAGCCTGACAAACGGGATAATCTTCTGGCTTCACTCCGGCGCTTTCGAGTAATTCTAAATATTCTGTCCCATTTAAGCCAACAACTCCATTATTTTCTTGACCATTGCCTTTAATCTGATGCCATACCGGATGAAAATCACGGGGATACTCATTCATCATCACGCCCCCATTTTCACCATCAGCAATTTGAGTGACACAACTAGGCAAATTCACATTTCCCAAGGTTCTTCTAGAGCGCGTTTTCGCTTCATGATAGGGTTGCATTTGTGCGACCAACTTCGTATCTGAACCTTGAGTTTTAATCAAAGCAATCATACTGATTTCTTGCCCTTGGCAATTGCGAGCAATCAAACAATTGGGCACATATTTATCGTCCCGATCCAGAGGGCTGCCATCTAAACGCTCAACTGAATGTTCCTGTACCAATAACCAGCGATAGCCACATTCTTTTAAGGCTTTAATATATTCAAAGAGGGTATCTGGATGGTTGGGAAGATGCATTTCTGGTGGCGAAAATCCCTTAACTCGCTTTAGAGCTTCTGTACCAAAAATTGCTCTAAATTGATGCTGCCATGCCAGAATATGCAATTTAAGATCGGGAATGGGCGTAGAGGGAACTACGGCATGACTCCACATCGTTCCCAACCATTCTACACAATCAGAATAAGGGGATTTTGTCAAGTTTTTTAGAGAGTCTAGAATATCCTCGCGCCCCATTTGTTGTAATCCCCAAAGCAGGTTACCGGAATAATCCAACATGATGCGTGGATGACAGCCTTGATTAACCAATTCTGGGATAAATTCTCCCATCCGTTGATAACACCAAGCAAAGGGAGCTGCATTGTGATTATCTCCTTCTTGGAGATGCTCAAACATATATTGTAAATTGCTGATTAATGCATCATTTTCTCCTGCCGGAATTGTAGGTTGGTGCATATGCAGGGCACAAGCAAAGGCAGCACTAATCTGGTTGATATTCCAGGTTTTAGAGCGATAAATGGGGGTTTGTTCTTGGACAATGGCGGTAATTTCTGCTTCTGAGCCACAGATAGGAGGTAAGGGAGTGGGATTCATGGGGTTTAGACGGCGATCGGATTGTGATTTACAATTATTTTATTCCTTAAATCTATAGGGTATCAGTCATGACCCCAAAAGTAATTATTATTGGTGGTGGTATTGGTGGATTAACCTGTGCTATTGCCTGTGTGCAAGCTGGATTAGAGGTAGAACTCTATGAAAAACGGACATGGGAAGGCATGGTATCGGGGCCGGGAGGTATTTTTATCCAACGCAATGCCATGAGTGTCTATGAGAAATTGGGCTTGGCTAAAGCACTGTATGAAAAAGGGGGGAAAATTAAGAAAGGGGGCTTTAGCAATGCACAAGGAAAGCCTTTATATATTAACTCTCCTGAGTTTGTTAATTGCTCGGATTTAGGGGTTTGTCTGGGTCGTCCTGTCTTACAGAAACTGTTATATGATGCACTGCTGTCAGGTATTGTGCAAACCAACAAGAAGTTTGTGGAGGTTAGGGAAAAGGAGGAAAAAATCGAGGTTTGTTTTGAGGATGGGGAGACAACCTGGGGTGATGTTTTGGTTGGTGCGGATGGACTCTATTCTCAAGTTCGAGTATCTTTGAATGCAGACGAGGTGCTAGAACCCCCGGTGTATAGTGGGATGCGATGTTGGCGTGGATGTTTTAACCCAGAAGGAATTAATTTTAATCCAGAGTATAGTTGGATGGAATATTGGGGAAAAGGCAATCGCCTCGCTTATTTTACCATAGGCGACGGTCAACGCTCCTTTTATGCCTTTGATAATGTGCCTCTAGAGAGTCCTAGGAGTCAACCCGGAACCCGAAAATCGCTCTTGCGCCAACTGTTTAAACACTACAGCTCACCAGTGCCTCAAATTATTGAAGCCCTTGAAGAAACCGATATTTATGAAGATAACATTTATGACCGTTTACCTCTAACCCCAGTTTGGGGCAAAAATCGAGTTACCTTAATTGGAGATGCTGCCCATCCTGTGCAACCGAGTATTGGTCAAGGGGGATGCATGGCCATTGAAGATGCCTATGAATTAGTGTACTCAATTAAAACTTGTGCCGATTTATCCCAACTTGCTCAAACTCTACGACAATTTGAGCAACGCCGTACACCACGCATTACCCAAGTGTTTGAATCTTCGCGCCAAATCAGTTCTTTGGGTCAATTAGAAAATTCTCTGAGTTGTCAGGTGCGGAACTGGATTTACCGCTTAACACCGACTTGGTTAGGAGATTTACAGTTTAAGTGGTTGTTTGATTATCAACCTTCTGGGCAATATAGTGCTTTGCGGGGTAATGAGTAATTAGATAGTGGATGTGAAAAAAACTGAAATTATTGCTTTTGAAATGATGAGCAATGGTGGGAGTCGAAGAATCCGAGAATCGATGGTGTTACTGGGGTTAGCAATTGGACTGCTGGAAATGGGTTTGGAGCGCGATCGCACTTCCAATAATACCACAGTCGGCACTTGGTTTCTTGCCCAACTCCAGAACTCAAGCGCAATTAACCCTTCTGGAGAGTAATATGACGCTCCGAGTCTAGGGTTAACCATTGATCTTGGCGCAGCTCTTTCATTAACCGAGTGACGGTTACCCGGGTTGTGCCAATGGTTTTGGCTAAATTCTGATGGGTTAACTTCACCGGTAAGCGTATACCTCGACCTTCTTCAGTGGGTTGGCCCATTTCGTGAGCTAATAATAACAGTAATTGTTCTAAGCGCTCTTTTACGCGTCGATAACTGACTAAAGCCAGAATTGATTCAGTTTGCCGTAAACGACGACTCAATTGCTCCCATAAACTGCTGCATAAGATGGGAGATGTTTCAATTTCGGTCAGGGTAAAGCGCATTAAACCGACATTCGACAGAGCAATAGCTTGATAACTTTCAATCCGGGTTAAGGGTAAACCAAAGGGCATAGAAGGGACTGCGAAGCCTAATAAGGATTCCTCACCATTGGTTTGAATGGAACTTAAACTCACTACACCCCGACAGACCACCCAAATATCACTAGAATTGAGGGGAATTATTTGCCCACCAACAAAGTCTACTAAACTCCGACCTTGATAGAGGTCTTCAAGCAGTTCACGGAATTGGATTTGAGAATTACGGGTAGGCAGAAGTGAGGAAACCATACAAAAGTCCTAGTGTATGAGTTAATGTCGGTTCCCTTACTAGTCTAGGACGTTACATTCATAAACAGGTAATCTTCAGGTTAAGCTTTGGTTGAGAGGGTGCTAAATGGCTGTTCTAGCGATCGCCTCGGCTTGGAGTTGGAGAAATTATGAGGCGATCGCCCAGTGGGCAGAAGACTACTTGGTTAATGGAGAATACAGCACCATTGAATGGATTGTCCATTACCTCCTCCATCATCAAGTGTCCGAACTGCAATGGATTGCCAGAATTGCTAGTGTTTATGCCCTAGGATTAGGCACAGCAACCCTAGGGTTATGGTATGGAAAATCCTGGGGAAATTTCCTCGTTATCCTATTAGCTGGGTTACCTCTACCGGTGGAAGTTTGGCAATCGATTCACCATCCTTCCGTTAATCATGTCATCCTTTTAGGGTTGAATTTATTCGTCTTTTTCTATTTGCTCAATCATCTCCAGCAGCAACAGAAAACAGCAAACAGCAAAATTGTCCCGATCTCTAGCAGAGAAAGAGTTGATTAGGACAGAACTGTGAAGCACTCTAGCAATAGCTATACATTTCGGCAGTGCGTTACAAAATACTTTTGAAAAACGCTAAAGTCTCTTTCAGAGCAACAATAAAGCGATCGATTTCTGCAAACGTATTATAGAAATATAAACTCGCTCTAGCGCTGGAATTAATCCCTAAAATTCGGTGTAAGGGTTGAGTACAATGGTGTCCGGTACGAATTGCTACGCCCGATTGATCCAACAGAGAGGAGATATCATTAACGTGAATCTCGCCCGTGGTAAAGGTTGCTAGAGAAGCTCTAATCTTGTTTTTCCTCGGTTTTGGGCCATAAATTCTGACTTCGGGAATCTGTAGGAGTTGCTCAAACAAGTAATCGGTTAACTCCAATTCGTAGGCGTGTATTTTGTCTAATCCAATACCGGTTAAATAATCGACGGCTGCACCCAGGGCGATCGCCTCGGCAATGGCAGGGGTTCCGGCTTCAAATTTATGGGGCAGTTCGGCATAGGTGGCGCGATCGAGAAATACTTCAGCAATCATTTCCCCACCCCCCAAAAAGGGCGGCATCGCTTCAAGTAATTCTAATTTGCCATACAAGAACCCAATGCCAGTAGGACCGCACATCTTATGACCAGAAGCCACTAACCAATCACAGTCAATGGCTTGAACATCTAACTTTAAATGGGGGGCACTTTGGCAGGCATCAATTAAAACTTTTGCTCCGATTTTATGGGCTTCCTGCACGATGTCTTCCACTGGATTAATACAGCCCAATGTATTAGAACCATGGACAACTGTAACTAATTTGGTTTGGGAACTGAGCAAGGACTTAAACTGCTCAAAATTGAATTCTTCCGTGTCTGTTAGCTCGACAAACTTTAGGACTGCGCCGGTTTTCTGGGCAATCATTTGCCAAGGCACTAAATTACTATGATGCTCCATCACCGAAGTAATGATTTCATCCCCTGGCTTTAATGTATTTAATCCCCAAGCATAGGCAACGAGGTTAACCGCTTCACTAGCATTCCGGGTAAAGACGATTTCATTACGCGATCGCGCATTCACAAACCCTGCAACCTTATCCCTAGCCCCTTCATAAGCTTCTGTAGCGCGACAACTGAGTAAATGAACCCCCCGATGCACATTGGCATTATCTCGCTGGTAATAGTGCTGTAAAGTCTCTAAAACAACCCTGGGTTTTTGGGAAGTCGCCGCATTATCCAAATACACTAAAGGATGTCCGTGAGCTTCCTGATGAAGAATAGGAAAATCATCTCGGACAAGGGCAGCTAGGGGTTTGGGCTGGGTAAACGTCATCATAGGGTTATGAATAGAGAATGATTAGGGAAAGTTTGGGGGATGGGGAGATAGGGAGATGGGGGGATAGAGATGTTTTATTTCCCCCCTTTTTTAGGTTGGCTCACACAGATCAAAAATGAGTCCGGCACGAGAGACACTGAGCCAGGGTAGTTTGCAAGGAAGTTAGGGGAATACGAGATAAAATATCATTGGCAAAGGCATCAATTAACAAATGACGACTCGCTTCTTGAGATAAGCCTCGACTTTGTAAATAAAAGACCTCTTCCTCTTCTAACTGACTCACCGTTGCCCCATGGGAGCATTTGACATTATCGGCGGTAATTTGCAGTTGGGGTTTGGTGTCTACTTTTGCTTTGTCTGACAAAATTAAATTGCGATTGAGCTGCTGGGCATTGGTTAACTGAGCAGCTTTAGGCACAAAAACTTTGCCATTGAAAATAGCATGGGCATTCCGATCCACAATGCATTTATGCAGTTGGTTGCTGTTGCCATTGGGATACAAATGATTAATACTACTATGGGTATCAGAGCATTGTTTGCCGGTGATTTCAGTTAAACCATTGAGAGTCGTTTGGGTTCCTTCTCCCTGCTGGATCGCATCAATGGTGTGACGGGATAAACCCGCCCCTAGACTAATGCCATTCAGGGTATATCGACTGTCGCGGTTTTGGAAAATTGCGGTTTTGCTGATGTGGATACTTTGCTGTCCTTCTTGCTGAATGCGAGTATGGTTAACCTGGGCGTTATCCTCTAACCAAACTTCCGTAACTGCATTACTGAAATAGGGCGTAATTCCGGGAGCGGCGGGACAACTGCTAATGGTAACGTACTGTTCAACTAGGGTAACAGAACTGTTCGCTCCAGCAACCACTAAAGTCCGAGGACTGGCAAGTGCCGGTTCCCCATTCTCCGCCGATAAAAACAGCACATGAATCGGCGTTTCGACAACCTGATTGGCTGGTATCCAAACCAGCGCCCCATCCTGTAAGCTGGCGCTATTTAGGGCAGTAAACACCTCTTGAGTCCCCGGTTGTTTGCCCAAATAGGGATTGAGTTTAGCTTCCGGAACCACCCCTGATAAGAGATGGGTGACGGTTTCTAAATTCACGCCAGAGAGATCCGAGAGATCGGGAGAATACACCCCATTGACGAATACCAGGCGACTGTTTGCTGCCTCGGGTAGGATAAAGGGCGTAATATCAATCTTGAGGGTTTCCTCCGGAAAAGTAGCGGGTTGGAAATTCACCCCCAAGAGGCGAGAAATATCTGTAAACCGCCATTCCTCATCCTGGGAGCTGGGGAACTGAAGTTCCGAGGCGATCGCCGCTCCATATTCCCGTACTGCTTGAATTAAAGACACCAGAGCTGGATCGAGTTGCGGGCGATCGAACCCTAGACGAGTGTTCAGAAGCTGTTGTACGGCTTGAAATCGGGGACTTTCCCGATTCAGATCCATGGAGGCGATCGCCCCAACTGAAAGCGTATTCATCCTACTTCACCCCCTGTAGAGCTTCCTCTAGAATCCAGTCATATCCCCTAGATTCAAGTTCTAAAGCCAACTCCTTATCCCCCGTGCGTAAAATTCGGCCATCTGCCATCACATGCACATAATCGGGGACAATATAATTCAACAACCGTTGATAGTGGGTAATCATCAACACTGCATTATCCGGACGCGTCAATTGATTAACCCCATTGGCAACAATTTTCAGCGCATCAATATCCAAGCCTGAATCCGTTTCATCTAAAATCGATAACGTCGGTTCTAGAAGGGCCATTTGCAGAATTTCATTCCGCTTTTTCTCCCCTCCAGAAAACCCTTCATTCACACTGCGGTCTAAAAATGCCGCATCCATTTTTACGACTTCTAACTTCTCTTCTACCAAGTCTTGGAAGTCGAACGTATCCAACTCGTCCAAACCCTCTTGTTTCCGTTTGGAATTATAGGCAACGCGCAAAAAGTCTAAATTACTTACACCTGGAATTTCCAAGGGATACTGGAATGCCAGAAATACCCCAGAAGTTGCCCGATCTTCTGGTTCCATTTCCAACAAATTTTCACCTTTATAAATCACCTCGCCACCCGTGACTTCATAGGCAGGATGACCGGCAAGAATCTTAGAAAACGTACTTTTTCCAGACCCATTGGGTCCCATAATGGCATGGATTTCTCCCGCATTGATTTCCAGATTTAACCCTTTGAGAATCGATTGTCCCGCCACATTAGCGGTGAGGTTGCGTACTGATAAAATGCTCATCTTTAACCCACTGTTCCTTCTAATTTCAAACTCAATAACTTATCCGCTTCTACCGCAAATTCCATCGGCAGTTGATTAAACACATCCTTACAGAAGCCACTAATCATCATCGAGACGGCATCTTCGGCAGAAATTCCCCGTTGGGCAAAATAAAAGAGTTGGTCTTCCCCAATTTTGGAAGTCGAGGCTTCATGCTCCACTTTTCCAGAATTATTCTGCACCTGGATATAGGGGAATGTATTGGCTTCGGCATTATCCCCAATCAGCATGGAATCACATTGGGAATAGTTTCTCGCCCCTTCTGCCTTCGGGTTAACCTTGACCAAACCCCGATAACTGTTGGCAGAACCCCCGGCAGAAATGCCTTTAGAAATAATCCGGCTGCGGGTGTTTTTGCCCACATGAACCATCTTGGTTCCTGTATCGGCTTGCTGCTTATTGTTGGTGAGAGCAACCGAGTAAAATTCGCCGACGGAATTATCGCCGACTAACACGCAACTGGGATATTTCCAGGTAATTGCAGAACCGGTTTCCACTTGAGTCCAGGAAATCTTAGAATTGACTCCTTTACAAATTCCTCGTTTGGTCACGAAGTTATAAATTCCGCCTTTGCCGTTTTCGTCTCCTGCATACCAGTTTTGTACGGTGGAATATTTAATATCAGCATTATCTAACGCGACCAATTCCACGACTGCTGCGTGCAGTTGGTTCGTATCGTACATTGGAGCCGTACAGCCTTCCAGGTAGGAGACCTGAGACCCTTCATCAGCCACAATTAAGGTGCGCTCAAATTGTCCGGTATCTCCACTGTTAATCCGGAAATAGGTGGACAGTTCCATGGGGCATTGGGTATTTTTGGGAATATACACAAAGGAGCCATCACTAAATACGGCACTGTTGAGAGCCGCAAAGTAATTGTCTCCGACGGGAACTACGCTACCAAGATATTTTTCTACCAGTTCGGGATAGTCATGAACGGCTTCGGAAATGGAGCAGAAAATTACACCTTCTTTGGCGAGTTTTTCCCGGAAAGTTGTAGCAATAGAAACGCTATCAAAAACGGCATCAACGGCAACGTTAGAGAGGCGTTTTTGTTCGGACAGGGGAATACCGAGTTTCTCGAAGGTTTCTAGGAGAGCGGGGTCAACTTCATCGAGACTTTTCTTTTTATCTTGCTGTTTCGGTGCTGAATAATAGCTGATGTTTTGGTAGTCGATGGGGGGATATTGAAGATGGGGCCAATTCGGTTCCTTCATTTCTAGCCATCGACGGTAGGCTTTGAGACGGAAGTTGAGCATGAATTCCGGTTCGTTTTTCTTGGCGGAAATCAGGCGGACTACGTCTTCGTTTAGGCCGTTGGGGATTTTGTCGGTTTCAATGTCGGTGATGAAACCGTATTTGTAGGGTTGGTTGACTAGGGTTTTAACGCTAGTGGACATGGTGGGTGTTCTCTACTGACTGGTGGGACAAGGCTGGGTGTATTAAACTTCTTGCAGAAGTCAGGGAATAGGGATAAGAAGGCAAGATTAGTCCATTACTATTTATTTTCTACCCACTTATGCAAGAGGTCTATTCCTTGATGAGCTTTAGGATGTTGTGACGGAGTTGGTCGTACCACGAATTTGATCGATGCTGATATTTCTTTCTGTGCCAACAAAGGGATTATCTTCGGTGAGGAAGAGCATACAGTGGCATTCTTTGCGCTCGCGCATGGGGACGCAAGGGCAGTTCCAGTAAGCGGCTTTGGCTTCGGCTTCTTTGTCTTCATAGTGACGACAGGGGCATAGGGGAGCGCCAAGTTCGTCTTTGTGTTTGGCGAGTCCTTCGATGACGACGGCTGTGATGCTCAGGTCGGAACAAAAGTAAGTGCCGGTATTGTCCGCATATTTTTCGGAAAATTTCCGCATCGCTTCTAGACTATGCTCTGTGGCTTGTTGGGGTTGGGATGATAGGGTCATGGGCAAATTTTTAATGAACGAACAGAATTAAACTGAGTATAATGGGTTTAAACAACTTGATTGTTGCTTTACTTATGATTTTAGCGTAGTTTAGCAACAAGTTTGTTGTCAAATTCTAATTTTGGCATCATGTGTACGCTGTAGTGGTGATTAAGTT
This sequence comes from Cyanobacteria bacterium UBA2566, assembly GCA_002340255.1. Lineage (GTDB taxonomy): Bacteria > Cyanobacteriota > Cyanobacteriia > Cyanobacteriales > Desertifilaceae > Roseofilum. The sequence goes on along the minus strand of DDLS01000082.1, from coordinate 6,514 downwards.
TTGTGATGATCATGGGAATCGCTCACCAAATCTCGACGAAACGGACCATTCTGGAGTACCTACTCAAGGATGGTCGAGCAACAGCTTTGGGCTTGGCCGAGGCGTTGGGGGTTAGTCCCCAAGCGATTCGGCGACACCTGAAGGACTTGGAAGGGGAGGAGTTGATTGAGTATGAGGTTGTGCATGGGGATAAGGAGGGAAATTCTTCGATGGGACGGCCCCAACATTGGTATTCCTTGAGTCGAAAGGGGCGCGATCGCTTCCCCAATAATCACGGTGAGTTTGCTGTGGCTCTTCTGGATACTTTAGCGGAAACGGTGGGCAAAGACCAAGTGGGGTCTATTTTACAGAAACAATGGCAACGTAAAGCGCAAGTTTACCGCGATCGCCTCAGAAATGGAACGATCGCCGAACGAGTGGAGAAGTTGGTGGAACTCCGACAGCAAGAAGGCTATATGGCCCAATGGTATGCTGTAGAACCGGATGCCCAGAATCCGAATGGGGCGACTCGATTTATGCTAACTGAACATCATTGTGCCATTTCGGATGTAGCAGAATCGTTTCCGACGGTCTGTGGCCATGAATTGGAGATGTTTTCGGATCTGTTTCCTGATTGTGAGGTGGAACGCACCCATTGGATTATTGATGGAGAACATCGCTGTGGTTATTTAATTGCACCGCTGATGAATGCGGCTGAATCAGCTTAAGTTTGGGCGATCGTTCCAGAAATTTCAATTAAATAAACCTTACGTTTCTCAAGCTTCTGGGTTGGGTGGGAAAGAATAGTGTTGAATGCAAGCATTTTTAATTTTTAATCGATTATGAGTTCCCGCTTACCGGTCGAATTTCTCACTCAAGAAGAAGCGATGATGGTCGATTCAGCCTTATTATCGTCGGCTGATAAGTTTTCTACTCGACTAGCGATTTACGCCTGTCGCGCTCTGAGAGAGATTAGTCTACAGACCCATCAACCGGCAGAGTCGATTTCTGAGGAGGCGATCGCCGATTGGGTGAAACACGACTCCCATATTCAGAAGATTATCGATCTAGATGAGAGCTTTATCCATTTTTTTGCACGCTTGGTGAGTTCGGCACGGGTTCCCTTGAATGAAATTGCCCAGGAAATCCAAGTGAAGGTAACCGACTTAAAGGCGATCGATATTGTTTTCTGGTTTGAAAAAGACCGCCGCATTGAAGTCTAACCGCTCCCTATTCCCCATTCCCTATTCCCTATTCCCTAAACCGAGGGTCTTCAAAGAGGGCGATCGCCTGTTCCAAAGGAAGAGGTCGCGAAAAGAAATACCCTTGACCGTAAGTACAGCCAAAGGATTTTAGCGCTTGCAAATGCTCATAAGTCTCGATCCCTTCACCGACTACGGTCATGCCCAAGGTTTTAGATAAATCGACCATTGCTTGACAAATACTGCAACTTTTATTTTGCTCTTTGACATTCATTCCCTGGACAAATGACTTATCAATTTTTAGGCTATCGAGATGATATTCATTCAGATATTGCAAACTAGAATATCCTGTGCCAAAATCATCCAGAACTAAAGGAAATCCTAAAGCCTGGCATTGCTTCACCCAGGCAATCGCCCGCTCGCTATCAAATAAAGTCCGTTCTAAAATTTCTAGCTTTACTTGCTGATAATTGAGTCCATATTTATCGGTACAATTGAGTAAAAACTCTAGAAAATTAGGTTCTTCAATTTGACAATTAGCAATATTAAAACTCATGCTCACGGGATAGTTGACCCGTTTTTGAAGGGTCTTAAGTGCTTCTAACCCGGTTTCTATTACCCATTGACCAATGGGCACAATTAAAGAAGTCGATTCTGCCAAGGGAATGAATTCATCTGGAGAAACAAATCCTCGGTTGGGACTCTGCCAGCGAATTAAGGCTTCAAAACCGGTGATGGTGTGGGTTTCTAAATTAATGATGGGTTGATAAACTAGCTTAAATTGTTCTTCATCCAAGGCGGTGCGTAACTCATTTTCCATGCGGATCAAATCTACCGCTTCTGTGAGTCGAAAGGAGAGACCTTTTTGGGGATTGATGTTAGGGTAGAGTTTCTCTAGAAAAAATTTAGGGGCTAAAGAGTTAGTGCGCGATCGGAAATTTTGAGTTTCTGAGCGAAAATAGCGCATCACCATCAACAGTAACATTCGCAACAAAGGATCGGCTTCTTGAATGCGTCGGTTAACCTGTTCCTTGGTGACGACGGTGAGAATGACATCGGTTAAAGCGGTAGCGGAAGCAGAGCGGGGTTGACCATCAATTAGGGCAATTTCACCAAACATGGAGCCAGGATTAAGATGATTGAGAACCCGACGTTTTTCTTCTACCTGAGTCCAGATTTCTACCTCTCCCTCTTCGAGAATATAAGCGAAGTCTCCGCGATCGCCTTCATAAAAGATCGAGTCGCCGGACTGAACCCGGCGAGTTTGAAGCCGTTCGTAGAGTTTGGACTTCACGCTAAAGATCATGATGCTTCCCAAATATCGATCTGAGTTGGCTGGCAACTATTCATAAATTATAGTTTGCCCTGGACTATAGTTTTTGGGATCTTGGTCACCTAATTACCTTAAGAATTCATTACCTATTTAGAGATGATGATAGATACTATAGTCAGCGATCTTTCCCATCGGTTTAGTATAACCCTAATCCATTTACCGAGCCTGAGAAGTCTAGCGATCGCTGCCTTACTCCTAGGATTCTATGCTCTAATTGCCCTTCCCCTAGGATTTTATAGCCAATTTTTGAGTCGAACCCTGGTTAGGAATAAAAAAATCCAATTACAAGTTATGATTCAGGCGATCGCGACTCCCGCACTGTCCGAAGAAGTAGTCTTTCGGGTATTATTGTTGCCAAACCCTCAAAATTCTCCGACCTTAAGCCAATGGCTCCTTTGGGGAAGCATCAGCTTGATCCTATTTATTCTCTATCATCCCATTAACGGGTTGCTGTTCTTTCCTCCTGGACGAAAAGTCTTTCAACACCCCATATTTCTTACCCTAGCGGCTTTGTTGGGGGTAATCTGCACCCTATCCTATGCCTATAGTGGCTGTTTGTGGATACCCGCCCTGATCCATTGGGTCATTGTCGTGATATGGTTACTGAAATTAGGTGGCTATGAGAAATTGAGTGTAGTCGCCCCTGAAGTATCCTCACTTTGACTCAACTTTAAAAATACGATCGCATGGCAATTTTACACGGGAGTTGGTTAACTCAACATCAATTTGTGATTTGGGCAGAAACTTGGCGCAGAGTTGCCCCGGAAGAATGCACTCCCTCACCCTTTGCCATTTCGCCTCACCCTTTTGCCCTGAGTGCGACAGAACTGCAATCCTGGTTACAGTCAAGTCAGATCCTGGAGTCGGTGCAAAGGGCTTTACCTGATTTGGAGACAGTGGAGATCGCCCCCCTGCAACTGGCTTTACCCACCCTGCTCCAGTTTCCAGCATCTGCATCGAAATCAAAACGCAAGAAAACTCCCGGAATTATCTGTACTCCTCTATACTCGATCGCTTCCGGGGAAGAGGAAGAAAATCCAGATATTACCCTTCACCCTTGGCAGATTGAAGCGCTCTGTCTGACTCCCCAGCAAACCCTGCCCTTTCTGCAAAGTCTGCCCCTAGGGTTATTAGATTCTAGCCCAGCTTGGTTAGGCTCCGATCTACGGTTTTGGTCTCATATTAGCCGCTGGAGTCTGGACTTATTAGCGCGGTGTAAGTTCTTACCTGCCCTCACGACTGAGGGGGAGGGTTCTTTCATTGCCCAATGGCAACCGTTACTCGATAGTCAGAGCGATCGCCACCGGTTTAACCAGTTTAGCACTCTCATGCCGGGCAGTTGCCACACCTATCAACCGGCTGAAGAGTGCCTTAAACTGGATTTTCCCACTGCGCCCAAACCCTTGCTGTGGGACTTTTTGAGCCAAACTTTGAATGCCCAGATCCAGAAACAGGAGACTCCCTTACCGAATGTGAAAGGGGCGATCGCCCAATGGCTGCAAAGCTTAAATAGTAGCGGTAAACCTCTCTCTCGTACCCCAGGACTTGAAAAGTTCAAAACCACCCTCACGAAGTGGATGGCTCCTATCGAACACTTAGATCAGGAGAGCGCTTTTAGCACTGTCTTAAAACTCCATCCTCCCCAAGGAAAAAGTCAGGATTGGTTACTAGAATATGGATTACAATCGGTCGAAAATCCCGATTGTATTGTCGATGCCAATACCATTTGGAGCAATCCTGTAGAATCTCTCATCTATGAAGGCTATAGCATTCATTATCCTCAAGAAACTTTTTTAGCTGGATTAGGATTAGCCTCGCGCATTTTTCCTCCGTTAGAAGAGAGCTTAAACACTTCCCAACCCCTGTTTTGTCGGCTTAATCCCCAACAAGCCTATGACTTCCTTAAATCCATAGTGGGGCGATTGCGAGAAAGTGGATTGGGCGTAATTTTGCCCTCGTCTCTTGCACCGGAACAAGGCTTTTCTAATCGCTTAGGATTGAGCTTGGTGGCTGACACGCCCAAACGGAAGAAAACCGATCGCTTAAGTTTACAAAGTTTATTGCAATTTAAGTGGGAATTAACCCTAGGAGGACAGCGAGTTTCTAAGAAAGAATTTGACCAATTGGTAGCCTTAGATTCTCCCTTAGTGGAGATTAATGGGGAGTGGGTGGAGTTGCGTACCCAAGATGTGCGCGTTGCTCAGGAGTTTTTTACCAAGCGTAAAGACCAAATGAGTTTATCCCTCGAAGATGCTCTTCGCATCAGTACGGGGGATACGCAGATGCTGGAAAAGCTGCCAGTAGTAGACTTTCAGGCTTCGGAGCAGTTGGGGGAATTACTGACCCGTTTGATGGAGCCGCGTAGGATTGAGGCGATCGCCCCTCCAGAGACGTTTAACGGACAGTTGCGCCCCTATCAATCTAGGGGTGTGGGGTGGTTAGCGTTTTTGGAGCAATGGGGCTTAGGGGCGTGTTTAGCCGACGATATGGGACTGGGGAAAACCATTCAGTTTCTGGCGTTTTTGTTAGTTTTGAAACAGCAAAAAAAGCTCAAAAAACCGACATTATTGGTTTGTCCCACATCTGTTTTAGGCAATTGGCAACGGGAAGTTAAACGATTTGCCCCCAGTTTAAAAATGCTGCTTCACCATGGAATGAAACGCATTAAAAATAAGGAGTTTGTCAAAGCCATTGAGGGGAAAGATCTAGTGATTACCAGTTATCCCCTAGTCTTTCGAGACCAAAAAGAATTGCAAGCAGTAGAATGGCAAGGGATAGTTTTAGATGAGGCTCAAAATATCAAAAATCCAGAGTCCAAACAGTCTCAATCTGTGCGCGAGTTAACTTCAGAGTTTCGCATTGCCTTAACGGGAACGCCAGTAGAAAATCGCTTGCAAGAACTCTGGTCAATTATGGACTTTCTCAATCCTGGATACTTGGGCAATCGGCAGTTCTTCCAGCGCCGGTTTACGATTCCGATTGAGAAATATGGCGATCGCGAATCCTTGCAAACTCTGCGATCGCTCTCACAACCCTTTATCCTGCGGCGCTTGAAAACCGATCGCACCATTATCGAAGATTTGCCCGAAAAACAGGAAATGACCGTGTTCTGTCCCCTCTCGGACGAGCAAAAACAGCTCTATCAAGAGGCGGTGGAAAAAGCCTTACGGGAAATTGAGCAAGCCCAAGGAATTCAACGCCATGGGGAAGTATTAGCGCTGCTGACGAAGTTAAAGCAAATTTGCAACCATCCGGAACAATTCTTGAAGAAGCGCAAGCTGAAACAGCCGGAAAATTCAGGGAAACTGATGCGCTTGCGGGACATGCTCGACGAAGTGGTTGATGTTGGCGATCGGGCCTTGATTTTTACCCAGTTTTCTGAATGGGGTAAATTGCTCAAACCCTATTTAGAACAAGAATTTAAATCCGAAGTCTTTTTCTTATACGGAAGTACCAAACGAGCGCAACGGGAAGAAATGATTGACCGCTTTCAACACGATCCTCAAGGGCCAAAATTGTTTATTTTATCCCTAAAAGCCGGCGGTGTGGGCTTGAATTTAACCCGCGCCAATCATGTCTTTCACTTTGACCGATGGTGGAATCCAGCCGTAGAAAATCAAGCCACAGACCGAGTATTTCGCATTGGTCAAACTCGGAATGTGCAAGTGCATAAATTTGTCTGCGAAGGCACATTAGAAGAAAAGATTAACGATCTCATTGCCAGCAAGCAGGAACTCGCCGAACAAGTCGTAGGTTCGGGAGAAAATTGGTTAGCCAGTTTAGATTCCAATCAACTGCGCGATTTGTTATTATTAGACCAGTCAGAAGACTAGCACAACATGGGTGACCAAAAATGTCAGTAGCAAGTAGGGTGGGATTTGAAATTGAGGAAGTGGAGTGATGCCTGCTAAGGATACAGCGCGAAGCGCTGCTATGAGGTACATTGTTGATCATAGATTCGAGTTGTCATTGCGACCGCAGGGAAGCAATCGCCAAGATT
>DDLS01000083.1 GCA_002340255.1 Cyanobacteria bacterium UBA2566 | reverse complement strand
TCGAGTCCTTGAAAGAAGGCTATGGGACAGGAGAGTTGTTTGGTAAAATGAATGGGCGATCGCTCAATATAAAGATCCTTACGTTCTGGATACGGCCCAATCAATCCATCTAAATAGCGCGATTCAAACTTATGGGTATCCGTGGCTAAGGCTTCTAAATCACTGACTCCATAGTAACTCGCTCCCGCCTGAAACGTATCCCGGAATGTCAGAGCGCACAGCGTGGTATATCCTCCCGCGCTTCCTCCAGAAATAGCTAACCGATTTTTGTCTACCTTACCCTGCTTGGCGAGATACTTGGCTCCATTAACGCAATCATCCACATCCACAATACCCCAGGAACTATCCAACCGTTTGCGATACTCCCGACCATATCCCGTACTTCCCCCATAATTCACGTCCAGGATAGCAAAGCCGCGACTTGTCCAATATTGGAGCTTAAGATTAAATCTACTCGAAGTTGAAGCTGTCGGTCCTCCATGACTTTTTACCAATAAGGGTGGTTTTTCCCCTTCCGGTGCTTGATACTCTTTATTCTGGGGCGGATAATAAAACCCATAGGCCATTAAGCCGTTTTCTGTAGGAAAGGCAATGGGTTCTGGAACCGAAAGATAGCCCGGATCGATCGCAAGCTGACTAGACTTATAGATAATCTCTAGATTCTCGCCCGATAAGTCCAGTTGAATTAAGGCGCTTGGTTGAGTTGCCGATGCTGCTAGTAGGATAATCTGGTTTTCCCGCACTTGAGGTGCAGACAGACTGGTGTAGGGAGTGGAAATAACCTCTAAGGTTTTGCTGCTGGTGTTGAGTTTGGCTAGGGTATCGTTGCCATTTTCCGAATAGATACAGATGATCGTTTCGGCATTAGCAAACGTATAGGTACTCATGCCAAAAACCCATTGGGGAAGCCCAAATTCTGCTTCTTTGGGATAAAGAGAGTCTATAGAACCACTATCCCAGCGATACAGGTTCCACCAGTTGGTGCGATCGCTCACAAAATACAGTACTCCATCCGGAGACCATTGGGGCTGAAAGATCGATTCCGTCGTACTTCCCGCGACTAGGGTAGCTGTGCCTAATGTCCCCTTCTCATTCACCGGCGCAACCCATAACTCGGTGCCATCCCAAGGCATCTGGGGATGATTCCAGCAGATCCAGCATAGTTGGGAACCATCAGGACTTAAACGGGGAGAAGCGTAAAAATCATATCCTTCAGCCAGGGTGGTGGAAGTACCCGTTTCTAGGTCAATGCTGACAATGCGATTAACCGCTTCTCCTTCTGCGCTATGGTCTTCTTGCACGCTCACTAGACTATTGCGGCGCGAATCTAAGCGAAAATCAGCATAACGGTATTGACTTTCGCCAGTCACCGGTTGGGGGTCTTCACCCACCGGTTGCCGATAGAGCCGTTGGTCGGCAAAATTCACAAAATAGACCACTCCTGCATCTATTAAAGAAGCGCCTCCCCCATATTCATGAACCCGGGTTCGCACGTTATAGGAAGCAGGGGTAACATCCTGGGTTTGTCCATCTGGAGTGCGCTGAACAATAACACTACGTCCCCCTTCACTCGGACGGCCTTCTGACCAGTATAGGCAATCTGCATCGAGTCGAGGGCCGCCAAGGGCGATCGCTCCTGCCACAATTAAGTCTGAGGTAATAGGCGATTTCCAAGAACCATAGGGACTCATTTGGGGTTCAATCATAGGGGAAAGGGCAATAAAGTCTGCAAGACTCATGGTAATCGGTGAAGGAGCAATTAACCATTTAAAAATTAATAGCAGTCTCTTATGTAATGACGGAAATTTCCGCTTCGCGGACATGAAACGTCAGAATTTCCAAGAGTGACAGAAAATGTCTCATAGCGTTTCTCTCTTCTCTGAGGTACAGCTTGAAGCCTTAGAACCTGAGCCATATAAGCGATTCCCCATTCCCCATTCCCTAGCGCAAAGCGCTATATCCGATCAAACTAAAATTCGATCGCTCTGTGATTATCCCCTAAATCAGGCTCGGCGCTAAAGCTCTCAAAGTAGGTTCGCAGATCTTCCGGAAAATGGGGAAAGTGAAACTGGGTATCTCCTTGGGCAATATCTGCCCAAAAATAGCGCAGAGAACCCACCCATTGCTGTGCGTCCTCCTCCGTTAAGTTGCAAGGATCTCCGGTTAACAGACGCATCATAAATGGGTGCGATCGCTCTCCCATCCATTCCCGTGAAAATGCTCCTAAATTCTCCCAACCGGGAAGGGTTTTAATCTGATGGGATTGAATCTCCAGTCTCGTTTTTACCCCAGCTTGCGAGGTAACTTTTAAGGTTCGATAAGCATGGGGATAACTAACCAAAGATCCGGTAGTAATTTCATATAAATTACCCTGTTGGGCAATATCCTGAACATGCAAATGACCGGTAAACATTAAATTGATGCCTGATTCCTGCAATACATTAATTAAGCGCGGCCCATTTTTTAACATATAGCGTTGGCCTAAACAATGAGTGCGCTGATCCGGTAAATGTTCAATCACATTATGATGAATCATCACCCAACGTAAGGGTTCACTCGTAGTCGCTAAAATATGGTCTAACCATTCAAACTGGGCTTCATTCAGATACCCATAGCCGAATTGTTTCCCGTCTTCATCAAATTCATTAGAATCTAAAGCAATGAGACGCACACCTGGTAAGAGTTCACAGGTATAATCGGTTTGTCGAGATTGGTGATATCCAAATTGATGATAATAGGTGGGAAACTTAGCACGACTAATTGAGGTTTCATTGCCCCACTGAGTGGGGATATCATGATTTCCTGGAATCACATAAACTGGATAGGGCAACTGGGAAAGGCACTGTTTTAACCATTGATGATTTTCTGGCTCTCCATGTTGAGTTAAATCCCCTGGCAAGAGCAAAAAATCCAGATCCAATTGACTGAGATGATCGAGGGCTAACTCTAAGGCTGGAATACTGATTTCCACCAGATGAAAGCGTTTGGGATGATCCCAAATGGTATGGGGCAGGGCAATATGTAAATCACTGATAATGGCAAACTGAAACTCAAAGTCCATTTTTGATTTCTAAAAAAAAGATCATAAAATATTACAGGTCATTATATCATTCTCTGTTTCCTATCTGTTATAAAATCCCTAGAATTCCTATAGAAATACTCGATAAAAATCATGGATGATATTGACGAAATTACTGGGGTGTATCTAAGCAGACAAAATCCAGAACAATTTGCTAAAATGTAGAAGAGATAAAATCTCTCATTGACTCATTGGGTTTTTAGTATCTATGCTTACTGAATAACAGAGGAGTATCGATCGTGATTAATGATTGGATTCGAGAGTTACCGAAAGCAGAATTACATATTCATATTGAAGGATCTTTGGAACCGGAATTAATGTTTGCCTTAGCCGATCGCCACCAGATGACCCTTCCCTATGATTCCATAGAAGCTGCCCATCAGGCCTATCAATTCCAAGATTTACAATCATTTCTGGATCTCTACTATGCGGGAACCAATGTCCTCTGTACGGAACAAGACTTTTATGACCTCACCTGGGCTTATCTCCAACGGGCCCACAAGCAAACTGTACGCCATACAGAAATTTTCTTTGACCCCCAAATCCATACCCAGCGAGGAATTCCTTTTGAAGTTGCGATCGCTGGCATTCATCAAGCCTTGGTCGATGGTCAAAATCAACTGAGCATATCTTCTGGTCTAGTTCTGTGTTTTTTACGTCATCTGAGCGCTGAAGACGCAATGAAAACCCTAGAAGACGCACTCCCTTACCAAGATTGGATCGTTGGGGTGGGTTTAGATTCTTCAGAACGAGGTCATCCCCCTTCTAAGTTTACTGCTGTTTTCGATCGCGCCAGAGCGCACGGGTTTTTGACCGTTGCTCATGCAGGAGAAGAAGGACCCCCTGAGTATATCTGGGAAGCGATCAACTTACTCAAAGTCGCCCGCATTGACCATGGGGTGCGATCGCCAGAAGACCCTAAACTGATGGCATGGCTCAAAGAACAGCAAATTCCCCTCACGGTTTGTCCCCTCTCCAATATTGAGCTAGGTGTCTTTGAAAGCCTCGAGCAACATCCCATCAAACAATTACTAGATGCCGGCTTACGAGTAACTGTTAACTCGGACGATCCAGCCTACTTTGGGGGCTATGTGCAAGAAAACTTCATGGCTATCTATGAAGCCCTAAACTTGAGTCAACAGGACTTATATCAATTGGCGAAAAACTCCTTTCTGAGTTCATTTGCATCAGAATCAGCAAAAGAAACAGCGATCGCCGAACTTGATGCCTATATGCATCAAACCTTACCGGAGTTGCCTCCGTTATACAATACCTCTAATTCTCCAGCGCTCCCTTGAGCAAAAGTTCATCCTCTATTCCCTATTACCTTTTGCCTAGCCCATGCTATCCTGAGCCAAGATTATCCTGTTTTCTTTCTATCCCCACTATGGCACTGTTAGATTCAAAAGGTCGGTTATTTGGCAAATTCTCCATTCTCGATCTCGGCGCGCTCGTCGTCATCGGCCTAGTCTTATTTGGCATTTTCTTCTATCCAGGAACCTCTGGATCGGTTGCCCAAGTGGGAGTCGTCACCAAACCCGTAGAAGTAGATGTTATTGTCCGGGGGTTAAGTGTACGCAGTCCAGAAGCCTTGATTCAGGAATTCCAAGAAAGCCAGACAACCAATATCATTATCCGCAATCAACCCTATGGAAGTGTAACCGTTAAATCCGTAGAACGCTTAGAACGTCCGGTCATTATTCCTCAACCGGATGGTAGTGCCAAAGCCTTAGAAGATCCCAGAGAACAGAGTCGCTTTTCCCTCGATATGTTGATGACTCTAACTGGAAATGCCCAAATCACTGAAAGCGGTGTAGTTTTGGGAAATAGTAAGCTCAAAATTGGCACACCTGTAGAGTTGGAAGGGTTTACGTATAACTTCAATGGCAGTGTGATAGAAGTTCGCATTCCTGAATAGTAACCGATCTGATGGAGCGATCGCCCCTTGTGGCTACACAGTGGAGAAGGCAATAGGCAACAGAAGATGTCCTAACTATCCTTTGCACTGCTATAGCACTAATTCCAGAAACTTCGGAAGCTGCTTTCGCATTGCTTTGAGATCAATAAGAATTTTAGGAGATGTCTAATATTCTCGATCCAGTTTTAGCAAAGTATGCAATAAAACCCTTGCTCCTTGCAGACAATCGCGATCTCCAGTATACTCCTCTCCAGAATGGCTAATTCCCCCTTGAGAAGGCACGAAAATCATCCCCATATCGGTACAGCGCCCCAATTCTTGGGCATCATGACTCGCGCGACTAGGAAGGGAAAGATGGCTTAATCCTAAGTCTTGGCAAACACTGGCGATCTGCTGTTGAATTTTGGCAGGGGCGAGAGTCGCTTGAACGTTTAGCAGGGGTTCGATCGTAATTTGAGTTCCTGTCGCCGTCGAAATTTGTTCTAATTGGGTTTTTAAGTCAGCGACTAAACGGTCGAGAGTTTGCTGATTCAAATCTCGAATATCGACAGTCATTTTGACTAAGCTGGGAATAATATTAGGGGCATTGGGAAACACTTGCAGGGTGCCTACCGTGGCAACTGGATCGCCAGGAGCAGATTCGGCTAAGTGTTCAACTCCGAGGACAATTCGAGCCGCAGCAGTGAGGGCATCTTTACGCATTCCCATCGGTGTGGTTCCAGCATGGTTAGCTCTACCTTTAACGGTGACGATATAGCGTTGTTGGCCAACAATCCCTTGAACAATACCAATTTGTTTGCCCAATTGTTCTAGGACTGCTCCTTGTTCGACATGCAACTCTAAAAAGGCGGCGATGTCTTGGCGGCTTTGTTTCGCTTTAGCTAAAGTATGCCAATTACCGCCCACTTTAGCTAAGGCATCGATGATAGAAAGATTAACTTTGGTTTCATAGTCTTCTGGATTCAAAGATGCGGTTCCAGAAATCGCTTTACAACCGATCATGGTGCTTTCTTCATCGGTTAAAACAATGACTTCTAGAGGATGATTGAGGTATTGTTGATGGTCATTTAAAACCCGAACGACTTCAATTCCAGCAAGGACTCCCAATGCTCCGTCAAACTTACCGCCAGACACGACTGTATCGAGATGGGAACCGGTGGCTAAGACGGGAAGATGGGGCTGTTTTCCGGGATAGGTTCCGCGCAAGTTTCCGGCACTATCAACTCGGACGGCCATGCCTGCTTCTTCCATCCACTGACGCACTAAGGCACGTGCTTGGAGATCTTCGTCAGAAAAGGCAAGGCGACAAATACTGCGATCGCCCTTTTGACCAATTTTCGCCAGTTCTTCTAAGGAACTCTGGAGACGTTGGGCATTAATTTGCAGAGTTTCAATCATAGTCATTAATGGGTAATGGGTAATGGCGATATAATCCAGAGAGACCATCCAAGGGCAGTTCAGCACCCAGCTATGTCACTGCAATTTTATCAACAGTTACTCAAGCCTTTGCAAACCGGAGATCTGGCGATCGCCACAGTAATGAAAACGACTGGCTCTGTACCGAGAGAAGTGGGAGCGAAAATGGCGCTCTGTGCGGATAGCACGCTGTTGGATACCATCGGCGGCGGAGCAGGAGAAGCCAAGGTTTTAAGCACCATGGAGAACGTTTTAGCATCGGGAGATCCGCAGAAGGTGAACATTGACCTATCCGGTGCAGTTCAGCGAGTTACCGAGGGGGTTTGTGGGGGACAAATGCAGGTGTGGGTGGCTAAATGGTCGGGTGAAGCGGCGATCGCCTTAATCACCCGTATCCTAGATCGGCTCAATCAGGGTCATACTGTGCGTCTATTTACCCCCTTTTCTCCCAGTTTCTCTCCCTATCTTCTCAGCCCTAATTCTCCTCAACCCTCCCCAAAATCAGGATTTATAGACTTGATTGAACCCCCTCCCCTACTCCTGATTATCGGTGCAGGGCATGTAGGGGAAAAACTCGCTCAAGTTACTACATTATTAGGCTTTCAAGTCGTTATTCAAGACGATCGCCCCCAATGGGCTAATCCTGAGCGTTTCCCCTCTGCATTGGCGATTTACACCGATTCCATAACCCCCCTTTTAGACCAATGGCCCTATCATCATCCTCTTTATATCGCCATGGTCACTCGTGGATATGATTACGACCTCGAAGCCCTAACGAGTTTGTTGCACAACAATCTCCCCTATCGCTATATTGGCATGATTGGATCGGTTAAACGGGTGAACAAAATCCGCAAAGCACTCGCAGATTATCCCATTCCTTTAGATAAACTCAATCGGATCAATGCCCCCATTGGATTGGATATTGGAGCCTTAACACCAGCAGAAATTGCCATTAGTATTGGAGCCGAGTTAGTCTTAGTCCAACGGGGTGGAACCGGTTTACCTTTATCGCAAGCAAACCATTAGGAGATATTCTGCTAACTTAGCTATTTGGCGGGATTATTTGCTTGATCTTGGTTAATACCAGAAGTGTTGAATCTTGACATAAAACTTTACCTTAAATTCAAGATAAGCCCCTAGGGAACTAAATCAGGGTTTCTGGAATCAGATCGTAGCTCCAATGAATAAGAGAGCAACGCTGACTAAGTTCTACTTGCAAATAACGGAATTTATCCAACAAAGTTTTGCCATAGAACTGATGAACTTCCATTAACTGCAAGATTAAGTAAGCAATCAACACCATGAGGATCTGCCAGGTCACTCCATTCTCATTTTTCGTGATAAGTTTATTCAGCTTTAAATGCATTTTCAAGAACTTCCACAGTACTTCAATTTCCCAACGCTTTCTATAGATTTCACTAATCTCTAGTGATTACGGTTGAATCTATTGGCAATAACGTTAGAGCTTCTACTCTATTTTTCTTTTTTAACTGATAAAGTAATTGATTATAGATACAATATAACTTGTGGTCTTCTCTGGATTTACAGGCTTTGGAGAAGGTTGATTTATCCACCTTAATTCCCGTATGATCCAATCGGTAGAACAAGTCTCTCATACGAGTCAAACTACTATCGAGTACGAAGTTTAACCAGATTTCAAAGAAGAGGCGAGAGTTCAGAACTGGGTAGTCATGAGGAGACAATGACTTGAGAATGGGTTGGACAAGATTTGTAAAAGACGCTACTATTTGTAGAATATTGTTTGAATATTTGAGGATAGAATACCATATTTTATCCTCTTTTTTTCGACATTAAGCTAACATTCAACACTTCTGGATCCATGATAATTCAACTCATGGCTGGCGCTGACTAAAGCAAACAAGGGCCCTGTTTGTTCTGTGCCATTGACTGCTAGATCGCTATGGCATAGATAAAGGCGCTCTTCCACACGAGTGAGTAAATCGAGTAAGATGCGTCTGAGTCGTTCTTCATCGGCTTCTTGGGTATGTTCGACAGTCCAAGGTTGGCCTAAACGGTGTTGTAAAAACAGGGGAGCAGCCCATAAATTAGCGGCTCCACCTTTGAGCCAGAGGGGAGAGCTGGCATCGAGCCAAAAGTGCCATCGGTGAGTGTAGCGACTGGAACGGTATTGGAAAATGGTGGCTAGGGTGACGCTGTTGGCTTTGGAGCCGGTGGGTCGGACGGGGTAGGGGTTAGCAGAGATCGCCCCTTGACGCAGCAATTGGATAAATTGGGCTAGGGGAGAGTGGTTGGGATGCAAGCGATGATGAATCTGCCAGTAATGATGGGCGGTTTCCATTAGTTCGCGGATAGCGGCGAGTTGGTCGTAGGGCAGGGTATGGTTGAGGAAAAACCGGGTAATGGCGCGATCGAGGAAAATCAGGGGAGTGGTCAACAGGCGTTGGGAGCGTCCTTCTTTTTGGGTTTCGATCCAGGTTCGGATTTGGTTGTAGGCGGTGCTGGGACGGTAGCCTAGACGATCCCATCGGTCAAAAACTTTCATGTCGAGTAGGTGAGGATGGTCGGGATCGGGAACGTAGCAGCGATCGGCGATCAGACCAGCTCGCACGGGGTCGATCCAGTAGGGAGGGGGTTGGTTGGGTTGGGCATTTCCGAGCAGAGGATGGCTGAGAAAGATGAGCATTTCGGCGATCGCCTCTCGGTTCACCAGTCGCCCCAAGCCGGGATACACCAGGGTCAGTAGGGTGAGCAGAGCGCGGATCAGGGGGGAGGCGATCAGGGGGCGCTGTTCGTTAAGCGGACGTAGGGAAATATCAGCTTGGTTGAGGATGTGAATCAGGGTATAGCGGGCAATGTCGTCTAATCCTGGGGCGATGATGGCGATGTCTTGGGGGGGAATGTGTTGGTTGTGAATGGCATCAATGATGGTTTCCGCCGTTTCCCGTAAAAGTTGCGATCGCGAGATGGTAGAGAGAGATTGGATCTGTTCTGCAGGAAGGTGAACGGGTTCAGCAAATAGCGGGTTAATGACTTGTTCGATTTCGTCCAGGTCTAGCATTCCCGCCAGTCCTAGGTTAGGGCGATTTCCGAGATCTTCAATGTGGCAGCGTTGGGCAATTTGGGCGATGTATTGGGGGTCGGCATTGAGACCGACACGAATACCGCCATCTGGGTTGTAGGTGAATAAACTGGTGCGGTCTCGATCTAGAAATAGCTCAAATAGATAGCGCATGATGGCGGGATATTCATCTACATCATCGGCGCAGAGACTCTGATAGCGTTGGAGGAGATAGTTTTGGTAGTGGCGATCGCCAATCAGATGTTGTCCATACAGATCGAGCGCCAGTCCGTAGGTGAGAAAGCCATGGGTTAAACACCAAGTGCGCCACTGCTTCAGGGCAACGCCAATATTGTGCCAAATATCGGGACTTTTGGCCAGGCTTCCCAGTTCTCCTTGTTCGAGAATCATGGGAATATCGGCGATCGCCACACCACTGGCAGCCGCTAGGGCCCAAGTATCCAACAGTTGCCGCACCAAGCGCACGGGGGACACCCCTTCTAAACTTAAGGCTCCACGGTCTAAATCGTCTTGCCAGAGAACACTCGCCCATTCTTGCTCCGTTTCTGGACGCAGGCGCATTGGAAATTGGGATTCTATCTCCAATTGCTGCATTAATTGGGGCCAAAATAAGCTCACTTGATTGAGGCAGAACCCTAGGGGGGTAGTGGTTTGGCTCAACAGTCCCCCTCTAGGGGGGTCTAACCGGGTGAGGCGATCGTCCAAATCTAGACGATTATCTCCCGTTGCCGCAAACACCAAAATCATCAGGTTAGCCGTCGAGCCAGAATCGAGTTGTGGCCAGACTTGCTCACCGATATACTCAACCAGACGACGGGTTTTACCACTGCGGGACGGGCCCACTATCCAAAGAGAATCTAAAGACACGCTACACGACTCAGAAGACATTTGATAAGATACCATTCATAGCGCCAGCCGCTGGTAATTGAAGTCCATTTGCTCGATCGTTGTCTGGAATAACATGGCTAAAGGCTCTCCCTGGCAAAAATTCCAATCTTCCTTTCGCTTTCTCAACCGCTGGTTCTGGCAAACCCCCGATCGCGCCTTAGATGATGCCTACGAAGTTGTGCTGAAAATTCAGGCGATCGAAGAAGAATATTTTGGGGGGCAGAAGATTGTTCTTGATTCTCAACAATATAATAACACAGTTCAGTCCTATTTTAAGCGCGAGTTAGCCAACAACTTAAACACCGCTCGCATTCGTTTATCCGAATTCAATACCAGCCGATTATTCGTCAACTCTTCCTCTCGGAAATTAGCCAATAGTCTCTGGCAATCCAACGCCATAAATCTCGACAAAAATCCCATTGAAGACTCCCAACTTACCCTAGAAAAACTCAACACCATCGATCAAATCTTAAGTCGATATAATGCTCAAGCGAACAACAGCTCAATCTCATCCAATTCTCAAGCTGTTATTCCCGTCGATCAATCTCAATCTCTAACCATACCCAACTCCCAATCTCGCAAACCCAATCCATCCAAAAACATCCCGCCACCAAGACCCACCGTCGAAGAGATCACCAACGCCGAAACCATTTCCGATCAATCCAGTTTTCTGCCCCGTACCATTTTAGGTACCTTCAAACGAGTCCAAAAAGAACTCGATCCCAAAACTGAAGAAGAATTACTCAATCGATTTCGGATTTCAAAATTTAAAACCATTATTTCCCTGCGCTTTATTTTACTAGCTTTCCTAATTCCCCTGCTCACCCAACAAATTGCCAACAACTTCATTATCGGTCCCATTGTTGATAAATTCAAAGAACGCGAACAGGTTTCAGTTTTCCTCAATGAAGATATGGAGGCAGAAGCCTTCATGGAATTAGAGAAATTTGAAAGCAAGCTTAAATTTGAGATGCTCATTGGCGATCTTCCTGAACTCAGCCCAGAGGAAATAAAAAAAGAACTGCATCATAAGGCAGAAGAAATTAAGGAAGAGTTTAGAACCGCAAGCTCAGATGCAGTGAAAAACATCTTTTCTGATTTTTTTGCCTTTGTTGCTTTTGGCTGGGTTATTTATACCAGTAAGCGAGAAATTACCGTTCTTAAATCCTTCATGGATGACTTAGTTTACGGCTTAAGTGATAGTGCCAAAGCCTTCATTATTATCCTCTTTACGGATATGTTCGTTGGGTTCCACTCTCCCCATGGTTGGGAAGTCATTCTCGAAGGTTTATCCCGGCATTTCGGACTGCCCGAAAGTCGAGAATTTATCTTCCTCTTTATTGCCACCTTTCCCGTTATCCTAGATACCGTCTTTAAGTATTGGATTTTCCGTTACCTGAACCGTATTTCCCCGTCTTCCGTTGCCACCTATAAAGAAATGAATGAATAATGGGCGCTCAGTAATCTCCCTGTCTCCCTATCCCCCCATTTCCCAAGGGTTCCACATCATGAAAATGAGTATAATCAATACAGCGTGTCCCTTTTTTATCGATTGAAACCACATTCACAAACGCCACATTACATCGGATATCCTCTGGATGATACCAATAACGGGAATGGATAGTTTGGGAGACGGTTTCATCTAATCCAGTGAGGGAAATAATCACTTCAGGTTGCCACTGCTGAATCTTCTCTGAAGTAAACCCATGATGGTAAAATGGGCTGTGTTCATCAATCGGATGCATAATCATCCAACTGAGTACCAAGAAAGGATTTTCCGATCTGACTAAATTAATATCTACAATTCGCTGTAAGCTATGACCTTCTGGAGTTATTTCTTGGGGTAATAAAACACTCACCCTAACTTGTGCTTTTACAATCCAATTGTTTCGTTGATTCGCCATCCGAAACATCAAAGTGGGGACTCCATTATAAGGGGTAATCACTGCCACTTCACTAAACAAAACCCGTGCGGTTGGCTTAGAAAATCGGGCAAATAATAATCCCGTGGCTACCGCAAATCCTAATAAACCAAATAGGGCTTCAACAGTAACGATAATATGAGTATAGAACGTCGTTGGATAAAACGCACCGTAACCAATGGTTGTCAAAGTTTGGATACTAAAAAAAAAGGCATCAGCAAAGGAACCCGGTTGCGCATTAGCAATGCCATTTCCTCCGACCAAATAGGCGAAGGCAAATAGGACATTGGCGATTAAATATAAAATGAGAATTAACCAAAAAAACTGCACCCACTCCATGGATAGCAACCCATGATATAAATCACTCCAATGGGGATAATGTTCTATCAGTTGAATAAAGTTTATTTTGCCTGAGTTTTTCCTTAACTGCTTTAAGAGCCGTTTTTTCTGGGGTTTATTGATCATAGGGTGAGCCAGATGGTAGAGTGTATAGAATCTATTATAAAAGTAAAAACAGCACTTTCATGGACTTTCCTTGGCAAGAACAAACCGTTATCGATCAAACTCAACTGATTCTTAACAGTTATCAGCACTGGCTCGGTTCTCCCTTGTTGAATATGGATCAAGCACCGATAGACCTGGCACAACAGTTATTTGAAGCACCCTTTGTTGTTCTTTCTCATGGTACAGAAGCCGATCCAATTTTCAATTATGGTAACCGTCAAAGTTTAAAGTTATGGGAATTAAGCTGGAATGAGTTAATACAAACACCTTCTCGCTATACAGCGGAATCTATAGCTCAAGAGGAGCGAAGTCGCATCCTCACTGAAACGGCTACCAAAGGATATGTAACGGGTTATTCTGGAGTGCGAATATCAAGTACAGGGAAGCGCTTTTTGATTAAAAATGGAGTGATTTGGAATCTTCTCGATCAAAAACAGAACTATCAAGGACAAGCAGCTATGTTTTCTGACTATCATTTTCTGTAGGAGATAGAGAGCTGTTTTTGCTGTTACGAGAGTTATAGTTGATTTAATTAAGAATGGGACACAGTTGTAGGCGTAAACCTAGGGTTCGTGCAACGAGGGGCAACCTTGTAAAGTTTTGTAAATTTTACCCGTTTTTTGTCCCTAATCTATAAGTAATACAAATAGTAACTTTGCCTTCTTCGTCTCCTTTTAGGCAAAGTATGCTAGAAGTATGTACCCCAGCATGAGGACTTGATCCATGCTACACAGTCCTGCCCAACTTCCATTTTCGGCAAAGTTCGTTTCGGACAATAACCCCCCACCGAAAAAACCATCCAATAGAGTGAGAGAATATCTGCGCTTGGATGAAGTACTCGCCATTCAACAAGCCGCCAAAAAAGTAGGCCGTCATGGTGTAAGAGATTCTGCAATTATTTTACTCATGTTTCGCCATGGACTAAGAACTGCTGAATTGGTGGCTTTGAAATGGTTGCAGATAGATTTAGTCGGAGGCTATATAGAAGTCAGAAGAGCCAAACATGGTCATGATAGCATTCATCCCCTGCGTTCTCCTGAACTCAGAGCCTTGCGTCAAATCCAAAGAGATTATCGAGATACCCAATATGTTTTTGTTTCCGAACGAAAAGCACCCCTATCAACCCGTTCAATTCGCCACATCGTAGCCAGAGCTGGAGAAAACGCTCTGCTCCCATTCAAGGTTCATCCCCATCAACTGCGCCATGCTTGCGGTTATTATTTAGCAGCTCAAGGACATGATACCAGAGCCATTCAAGATTATTTAGGGCACAAGAATATTCACCATACAGTTCGCTATACGCAGATGTCCCCCCAAAGGTTTGAAAGTTTCTTTACTGATTAAGCAACATAGGATTGTGTTAGCCAAGCAATTCTATAGTTCATATCCAACTTGAACGTACCATAAGGATTGACATGAGCAAAAAGCAAAGGTGTAATGGCCCTTTTATCAGTGACACTCAACTTTTTGTCCCAATGGTTCTGAGCTAAGACACTCTGAATCATCAAAGTGTTTACATACACCAAACAGATTTGCAATAAATGCAAAGATAACACCGATAACTCCTGAGTCTCCAAGCGATTTGAGGCAAACTCACCACCTTTGCCATAGAAAATGAAATCGTTAACTCCATTCCATCGCTCGACTACATTCAAACCCTCATTAACTTCCCGTCGTACAGCCTCATTATCGAGATATTGACACAGAAAGATCGTCTTAATCGCTCTTCCCAATTCCATCAATGCCTGATAAGTAGGATGCTTGAAAGGATTTTTGCTAAAACGTTTAAGTATGGCTTCTGTTTCTGCCGTTCCCAACCTCAACGCCGTAGCATACTTGACCATCTGATCGTATTGAGTCCGAATTAAATCCCAATTAATCGGACGAGTCAGAATAGGTTGTAGATTAGGGTAGGCATCACTTTGACCAGTAAAAGGGCGATACAATTTCTGCGTTTTTATCCGCTTAAGCCTAGGCATTAACTGAAATCCAAGCAGGTGAGTAAAAGCAAAAGCTACCTCACTTTGACCATGACTATCCACATAGTTTTTCTCAACCTCCATGCTGGTGCAGTGACGTAAAACCCCTTCAATCATAGCGGCAACTTCACTACTTGAACAGGTTTTGAGTTGAGAATAGATACAGGTAGATTTCTTCTCAACGTGCCAGTAAATCATGACTCCCCGACCACCATAACGCAGATGATATTGGGTCATTAGATTCTGTTCCCATGCACCAAAATGCTTACTGTCACTAGCACAGGTAGTAGTTCCTTCTCCCCAGAATATCAGGCGAGCGAATCTCAAAGATAGCATTGATTACCTCTGCGATCGCACTGCGGAGTTGTTCTTTATGAATGTAGCGACGGCGCACATAGAGTAAATCTTGATAATTTTCCCCGTTTATCCCTGTATTAATTCTCTTCAAACCCGTGTTCGGTCCCAGACCGTAGAGACAGAGCAGCAATCTCTTTTGTAGAGTTTCTTTTTCGATAATCTCCCTAGTCCCCAGACTTTTGAAGTTACGGGTAAAACTCACTCTTAAATCGGTCTCTTTGAGAATGTCTAATAAACTGGTTTGATGCCACCGATGATTGATTTCGCCCTTGAGTTGTTTAAGATTGACGGGTTCTGGAGCCGGTTCAAAAGGGCGAAGTCTAATTAAGCCTTGACTTTTACCAATAATAGTGACATCGTTGTTTTTGGGCCTCCCTTTATCTAAGTTCTCTAACCCTGATGTCATCTTTTGTTGTAAGTCACTAATAAAAGTTTCTACATCTTCGGGAAGAGTTAAAGCTTGGTAGTAAAGTTGCCGGTTATGGTCAAAATCTGTGGGTAAATCTTCATCAGGATTACAATAGTGATTAGCTCCTACTACCCAGATTTCTTTACAGCACAATCTTTCCCGGAGAGCTTGTAAAACACTGATTTCGTAATTGATGCGGTTGATACGTTCTTTGCCGTCAGGGTCTTTTTCCAGGAGAATGTCTTTCCAACCACTTTTGAGGACTCCATCAATGGGTATCTCTTCCTCTGGAGCATAATATCTAGCTTGGCTTTGGGCGTATTTTTTGAGTAATTCTAATGCTTCAATGACGGGACGATGGATGTCATTATTGGAGCGGAATTCCAACATCTCCAATAGTTGGGGAATCATCCGACGATAGTGATTGGCGAAAGAGGCACGCATCACAATATAAACTCTTTGACGATAGGCAATGCCCGTAGATTTATACTCTTTGACTAAATCTCTGAGAGTTTGTTGGCTGACTACGGGGTAGATAACGTTTTCAATAACTCCTGATGGTTGAGCTACAGCGACTTCAGCAATGCGGAATAACAAATTGGGTTTTCCTGTAACCTGCTTGAAGTCATCCACCAATTCCTTATTGATTCGTCTCTCAGCTCTAGTGCCAATGCGTTGAATTATTTGAATCAGTAACTCAATTAGATTATCGGTAATCTCTTGGCTGCGTTGAATGCAGAAAGCTGCCATGAGAGTGTAGCGAATAGCCGCCGGATGTTGCCGTATATCGTAGGGAGATTCTATTGCTGCCCGTTGACGGTAGGTTTGAATTAGTTTTGATGAGCATCCCTTAAATAAATCGGGAGGTAATCCAACAGTATGAATACGTTTTAGCTTGGCTATTTCGATTAAGAATCTCCCTAAAACCACTGGAGCTGGATCGGTTTTAATAAAGGCAAAATCTGAAACTTTGAATTTTAGATAAAGGACTTTTTCTGCTTCCATATTTTTGCTATTATTGGGTTCTTCTGTGTCAACAAGTTTATCAATTTCGGCGATATTTGTGGGAGTCAGATGGTCGAATACTTGTTGACACCATGAGGTTTCGTATTGGTGAATGCTAGAGCGAATTAAGCGTTAAACTTGTCCGGCTGTTGGAGGTTCTATTTGCAATTCTCGAAACCTTTGATAAACCCTTGGTTTGATGGGTTCAATCCGTTGTTCGTTGGGTAATATTTCTTTGATTAACCAGTCGCTTATTTGTGCCGAATCTTGGACTGTGGCGACTCTAAAATTAAATAAACGGCGAATTTCCACCCGATAAACTTTGGCTGAACGTCCTTGCCAATCGAAAGAAGAGTATGCAGTTTCTGGTATCTTAATTTGATTGGCAATGTAGGAGATAATGACTTGAGGGATGGATGATTGTTGTTCCGGAAAACGGGCAAAAAATTGAAAATGCTTTAGCAGTAGTGCAAAACCAATCTGGTTACCTCCCACTTTGTTCCTGACTAGTTCTAGTTCTTGCGGAACAAGTGTCCAATTTTCAATTAATTCATCATGCTCCCAATCAGCTTTGACCATTCATTCTCTTCTCCATAGTTTTCTGGTTCTGAGATGGAGTATACGTGAGAAGGTGATGTACTGGTCAGAAATTTAGCAAAAACTCATATTTGGCGGTATTTGTCAAACACCATCAAATAAATAGATTGTTAAAACTTATCAATTGTGCCAAATCTTGTCAGGAATATTAGAGAAGTGTTTAGAGGCTAGAAGCTATACATAACAATAGTTTCAGCGACAGGCTGCACCTGGTCGCACGAACCCTAGGTTTTCGCCTTGTAGGGACGAATGGCCGTTCGCCCCTACAGATACCGTTGTTGTAGATAGCTCTTGGTGTATCAACCTCTCCAACGATCAGATAACAATTTGGCTAGAAGCAGCAGCAATATCTCCACCAATCAGAATCGAATCATTACTACTCAAGAGAACATTGAGATTTCCTCCGATAGTTTGCACCGAAGAAATAGCACCTCCAGCACCTAAATATTGATTGAAATCTAATATATCGCCCGCCGTAAAATTAGCAATAACATCAATATCTGCTGTTGAATCTTGCAGTAAGTCTGCACCAAAGGCAAAAATATCCACTCCATTGCCAGAAATTAAGGTATCCGAACCCGTTCCCCCAATCAAGAGATTAGTACCGCCACCTCCATTGAGAGAATCATTGCCAGCTCCAGCAATAAAGCTATCATTAGAAGCGCCACCGAGCAGAGTATCCCCACCCTCGCCGCCAACGACCGAACCAAACAATCCTCCTTGAGTCCCCTCATAAAAGTCACTGCCAGCACTGAGCAAGAAATCACCATTAATTAAACCTGTATTGATGGCTGCAACGACTCCTTCTGCATTCTGCGTATCAATGGCTAGAGTTCCTGTAGCGCTGCTCCCCCCTTGAATCACACCCGTATTAATAATCAGACCATTTAACTGAGTTTGGTCTTCAATCAAAATAGTCGCCCCTTGTTCGGAAGTCAGTTGACCGGAATTACCAATACTGCCATTAAACACAGAAACCGGAACTCCCGTCTGATTGCCCCAATAGAGGCGAATGGCTGAAGATTGACTATTGGTGGTGGAGCTAACCGCACCGGCTCCAGAAATCGTTCCCGCATTGACGATCGCACCATTAACACTAGCACCGAGTTCCAACGAGATCGCATCTCCTTGAGTCCCAGAGGTGAGGTCGATGACCCCAGAAGCCTGATTATCAATAACAATAACTCCTGCGGTTTGGTCGCCGTAAATGACCCCATCCGATGGCGTTTGAAAGGTGCGGATTTGCCCGGCATTTTGCACGGAAACTCCTCCGCCTCCGATATTAATCGCCCGTCCATTGCCCAGAATTTGACCGCCACTCTCATTAATGACGCTGCCGCCAGAGCTACCTCCATTAGCAAAATTAATGCCCCGGAAACCGCCGTAAATTGTGCCACTATTGCGAATTTCACCATTGAGAATGGTTTGATTTTCCACTAACACGGCGCTTCCTTGTTCGGCAAACAACGTACCTGAATTGGTAATATTACCGTTGAAAATTGAAGCGGGAGAACCGGACTCGTTGCCCCAATAGAGGCGAATGGCGGAAGATTCGCTATTGCTCGTCGAGCTACTCGAACCGCGACCGAAGATCGTACCGGCATTAGTAATACTACCTCTAACACTCGCACCGAGTTGCAGGGAAATAGCATCGCCTTGGTTGCCGCTACCGGTGTCGATTAACCCACTCGCCGTATTGTTAATGGAAAATCCTTGGGCAGTTTGGTCGGCATAAATTGTGCCATTGCGAGGATTGGCTGTAGTGACAATTTGTCCGGAGTTAATGATTTGATTGGAAAGTCCGCCTAAGTTGACGGCACGACTGGCACTGGTAATGATGCCACTATTGGTTAACGTCCCTTGAGACTGCCCGCCATTGAGAAAATTAACGCCGTTAAAGCTGCCATCAACTAGTCCATTGGCTTGTACATCAATGCTGGCATTTTGGGCCGTCACATCAATTACAACGGCTGTACCTTCGACATCTAGCTGTCCGCCCGCATTAACGATAGCAGATTCATTAGACCCTAGGGCAATCGGTTGGGTTTGCAAACCATTTACAACTTCAAGATTATCGCCATCTTGCAGTTGACCTCGAATGGCACCCCCTGGAGATCCGGTGGTATGGACATTCCAGTAGAGAGGGATATCCGCCCCATTTTGCGCTCCCTGAATGCTGCTGACAAACTGGCTTAGAGGAGTAGCAGCAGCATCAGTCTCTTCCCAAATTCCGCGTAAGGTTACCGAACCATCTGCGTTCTGAGTAATTTGCAAATCGTCACTATCTTGACCGTTGTTGGCAGCAGTAATCAGATCGACTATACCGAAGACGATCCGACCATTTTGCCCGCGAGGAGCATTATGGATGTGGATGCGGGTGACATCATCATTGGGATCGGCGGTTTGCGGCGTACCGTTGAGGATTTGACCAAAATCCAAGCCGAAGACGTTGAGTTCGTAACTGAGTGCATCGCCAAATTCATTGAGGATGAGTTGTGAAGTACCGGTGGCATTAGAAGTAGTGGGGGGAACTTCTTGAGCGCCGGTGAGTACGGAAGAGAGGCGCGCGGAGGGATTGGAGGTGACTCGGATGCGCGCTATTTGATAGTTGGCAGCGGTATAGTCAGCGTTGGTGAACCGAGCATCGTCGAGAATGCCGCCGCTTCCGGGAGCATTGAAGCCGGTAGCGAGTTGAATGGTTCCGTTTTGAGCGACTCCGGTGTTGGGAGCGCTCTGCCCGAAGAAGGCGGTGTTGGCTGGAATTTCGTCGTTGACTTCGGTGCCGGCATCTAGGGCTTGGGAACCGGAAATGAGGATATCAGCGCCGACGAAGTTACCGTTGGCATCAAAAATTTCGTTAACGAGGGGATTGCCGTTGGCAACGAAGGTGTCGTTACTGGGCAAGATCATAGAAGCGTAGTTAAAGTAGCGACCTTGAGAGGCATCAACGTTAAAGGTTTGGCGGACGGTGGCTCCGGGGGCGATGGGAGCGCTGCCAATGGTGGCATCGAGGTTGCCGAAGCCACTGTTGGTGAATTCTTGACTGATGAGGTTGTTATTCCCATCTTCTGCCAATTGTTCTAGTCCGGGTGAGGCGGGCGCTCCGCGATCGTAAGTATCAAAACCACCATTATGGAAGCCAACCCAGAAGGGGGTGAGGCTGGTTCCTAGATTAGGGGCAGCATTGTCGATGGTTACGGTAACTTGATTGAGAGCCATAGTTTTTTCTCCACATTAGGGTGTATGAAATTTACAGAATCTAGGTCGCAATACAATTGTACGGAATCATTATTCTTTAAGTTCGCGATCGCGGACGATCATTCTTAGAAATTGGTTAGACTTTCCAAGAGTGACAGAAAAATTAAACAAGATCGTTATCGTTGATGAATATTCGAGTTGCTCAAGAATCTGATGTGCCAGAACTGGCAGATCTTTACTATCAAACGGTTCAGACCCATGGACTCCAGTATTATACCTTAGAGCAGACCCAAGCCTGGGCTGCTTTTGGGTTAAGCGAACGCTTTTTCCGTCAGTTTATTGTTGATGTTACCACGTTTGTGGTAGTGAATGAGACGGGTGTTTTAGGCTTTGCGGGTATAGGAAATAATGGGCATATTACTTCAGTCTATGTGCGCCATGATTGTTTGCATCAAGGGATTGGTAGTTCTTTGATGAGGGTCGTTTTAGACTATGGAAAAAGTCAGGAAATGAAACGATTTTATGCTGAGGTAAGTCTGTTTAGTGTGGGTTTATTTAAGAAGTTTGGTTTTCAAGTTTATGATACGGAAATTGTTGAGCGCAAAGGGGTGAAGTTTGAGCGCGATTTGGTTGAGTTGAAGTGCGAAGATTAAGAAAAGTAGGGGCGATTTTTTACCCCTACTTTTTAGCGATTCATGGAATTGTTTAATTAATGATGATGGTGATGATGATCGCGATCGCGATGATGATGATGATGGTGGTGATGATGCTCAACAGTGAGTTGAGTATTCACCGATAAAGCTTCTTCTGAGAGCAGATCTTCAATGTGGGGATCTGCCCAATGTGCAGCCATATGTAGGAATTCTGGATGATCGTTAGCGCACTCCATTTGAATATAGGTAATGTTGGAGTATTGGCGCTGTAAGGCTTCGATAATATGCTCAACATCGAGTAGGGTTTCGTGGTTTTCGGTGACGAAACCAATAGGCATAAATACGATCGCCTTTGCACCAAGCTGAATCAGGTTTTCTGCTGCCAGTTTAGCGTCAGGTTGAGTCCATTCAATCAGGGGGGTATCGTGGTTGAGCCAACCCACGGAAATCAATGGATATTTGTAAATCAGTTTTTCCCGCACTAATTCATAGAGGGTTTGGCTTTCGGTGATACCGGAGGTGAAGCCTTTGGCTTTGTGGGGACAGCCATGATTCATTAAAACAATACCAATTTGGGAGGGTAAAATGCGATCGCGCAATTTCTGGGCGATTTTCTCCTCTACTACTTGAGCCATGAGATTGATATAGTCTGGCTCGTTATAAAATGAGGGAATATAGCGCTCTCCCGTCACCCAATGCTCGCTACCTTCTTCTTTCGCCAGAGCTTGATTCACTTGTTCAACAGCGATACCACTGGTGAAAATGGAATCAACAACAAGCAGGGGATAAATGAGCAGTTTATCAAACCCTTCTGCCTTAATTTGCTCTAGTACTTGCTCAGGAAGGTAGGGAGCGCAAAAGTTAAAGGCTTTAAAGACTTTAATGCGATCGCCCCATTTTTGCTGTAAATGTTCCTCAATTCCGGCTCGCTGACGCTCAAAAATGGCATTGTGGGGGGAAATGAAATTACCATGCTGATGACTCCATTCATGGAAATCAAAGATCGCGAGGAGTTTGGCTAACGGGGGATAGATCCAAGTCGGAACCGGTGCAAACTTAGCGGTGAGCAGATTTAGGGCTTGTTCGTTATAGTTGGCAAAGTCGGCATAACTTTCCACTTCACCATAGCCCATTAACAGAACGGCAACGCGAGGGGGCTGGCGATCGCCAACTGGGGCTTGTTCTGAGTATTTTTCTGGAGTTGCAACCACGGCTGTTTCCTCAGTGGGTTTAAGATCACATTTTTCTAGGGTAGCATCCCCCTGGGGGGGATAGGTACTCTAGCAATAAGCACTCTAGCAATAGGGGACAGGGAAAAGGCACAAAGCTAAACATTTTATAAAGATTAGTGGGAGTGTCAGCAAATTACAGACAATATCCATCCCCATTTAATTAACTGTTATAGTCCTTTGCGCTCGGCAACAAGCAACAGGCTCTCTAGCAATAGCTTGCATTGCTTAGTGTCTAAGACTTAAAATTGTACTCCATAGAAAAGAAAAGTTCTATAAAGTTTCTCTACAATTTCCATGAACTTAAATATTGAACTGGTTAGTGGCGATATTAATGAAGTAGGTGAGCTTGATTTTTTGCTATTGGGTTATAAAAATCCTCTTCTAGAGCAAATTGCTAGAGAAACCCATGCTTCATTTAAGAGTATCGAGAGCGCCAGTTGGATGTTTCCTCATCATTTCACAAACCGGAACAGAGTATTTTGAAGACGTGTTGAAAGAAGATTGCCAGGTGATGTGGAATTTTGTTCAGGAACTTTGTCAAAAACGGAAAGACGATCCCCTCTTCTGTTCTTACAAGCACTTGAAAAAACATCGAGTAACTTTTAATATTTCTCAAGTCTCAATGTAAAGAAAAAGCAAAGGAAAGAGGATCTGGGAGAGCAAAACTCATTGCCCAGTTACTGTATTCATACAGTGTTCATATATTCAGTCGTAAATTGCTATAATCCCCGTAACACATCATTTGAATTCTCACTGTGGTTGCAAATTCCCCTCGTCCCCTCCTCCTGCTCATTGATGGACATTCCTTAGCCTTCCGTGCTTATTATGCCTTTTCTAAAGGGCGCGATGGAGGACTGAAAACCCGTGGTGGTATCCCTACCAGTGTCTGCTTTGGCTTTTTGAAGTCGATGTTTGAAGTCCTCGAAAAAGAACATCCCCAAGCCTTAGCAGTAGCATTCGATCGCGCTGAAGCCACGTTTCGCCATCAAGCGGATGTGAACTATAAAGCCAACCGTCAGGAAACTCCAGAGGATTTTATTGGCGATCTGCAAAACCTACAGCAGATTTTAGTGGCTCTCCAGGTTTCTATTGCCACCTGTGCGGGTTATGAAGCCGATGATGTGCTGGCGGCGCTAGCAGAGCGGGGGATTAAAGCAGGATATCAGGTGAAGATCCTAACCGGCGATCGCGACTTATTCCAACTCGTCAATTCGGAAAAGCTCATCAGCGTTCTGTATCTTGCTGGAGGTAGCCAGAAACGCGATACCGCAACCCAGGAATTTTATCCAGCACAAGTGAAAGAAAAAATGGGAGTTCATCCCAGCCAAATTGTCGATTATAAAGCCCTTTGCGGTGACTCTTCAGATAACATTCCTGGGGTTAAAGGCATTGGGGAGAAAACGGCGGTGAAATTGTTGCAAGAGTACAGCACATTGGATGGGGTTTATGCATCGGTAGATCAAATCAAAGGCGCGATGCAAAAGAAGTTAATCGCCGGTAGAGGTGATGCGTACCATTCCCAATTTTTAGCCCAAATCACCACTGAAGTTCCCCTCGATCTCACCCTAGATGATTGTCATCTGCAAGGCTTTCCTCCCCAAGCCCCATCTGAGTTATTCCAACGCTTAGAATTAGAAACTTTTCGCCCAAAACTGAATCACTTCCAAACTCTGTTAGGGGGTAAAGCTCAAGAAGTGGGAGAAGCTGAGGCACAGATCGTAGATGAAGCTCTCGATTTTTGGAGCGCAGCAGAAACGGAAGCTGCGCAAGCTCAAAATCAGTTGCCCTTTACCCCGATTATTATTGATGATGAGCAGAAACTGACTGATTTAATTGCAAAACTCAAAACCTGCCAAGATCCCCAACATCCTGTTGCTTGGGATACGGAAACCACAGCATTAGAACCAAGAGATGCAGAATTAGTCGGTTTAGGATGCTGTTTTCAGCAGGATGAAACCCTGACTGTTGCCTATATTCCCCTCAAGCATAAACGGGGACAGAATCTAGAGAGCGATCGGGCTTTGGAACTTCTGCGCCCCCTGCTCGAAAATCCTGCCTATCCTAAAGTTTTCCAAAATGCTAAATTTGACCGGTTAATTCTCAAAAATAATGGCATTAATCTACAAGGTGTTGTCCTCGATACCCTACTTGCCAGTTATGTCTTAAATCCAGATAGAAATCATAGTCTCAGTGTCTTAGCTCAACAAGAATTAGGTCTGATTTCCCAAAGTTATGAGCAATTAGTTCCCAAAGGAAAAACTATTGCTGATATCGATATTTCTTTAGTTGCTCAATACTGTGGTATGGATGCCTATGTCACCTTTCAGCTTGTCCCCATCTTTGCCGGAAAACTAAACCAATTCCCCAAACTTCAGCAGCTCTTAAAGGAGGTTGAAATTCCCTTAGAGCCGATTTTAGCCCAAATGGAATGGACAGGAATTTCTATCGATACCGATTATCTTAAAATACTCTCCAAGGAGTTAAACGATCAACTCAGAACCATTGAACAAAACGCCTATCAAGCGGCGGGAGAAGAATTTAACTTAGGTTCGCCCAAGCAAGTCAGTGCCCTATTATTTGATAAACTGGGATTGCCCCCACGCAAATCGCGCAAAATTAAAACCGGATATTCTACTGATGCGGCAACCTTAGAAAAACTGCAAGTGGACGATCAAACGGGTGTAGTAGAGACTATTTTAGAGTACCGCATGTTAGATAAACTAAAATCCACCTATGTCGATGCTCTGCCCCAGTTAGTCCATTCCCAAACCCAGCGAGTGCATACGGATTTCAACCAAGCGGTTACCAGTACAGGGCGCTTATCTTCTTCTCACCCCAATTTACAAAATATTCCCATTCGGACTGAATTTTCTCGCCAAATTCGGCAAGCGTTTATTCCTCAGTCTGGATGGGCATTAGTAGCGGCTGATTATTCTCAGATTGAATTAAGGATTTTAGCCCATTTAAGTGGAGATTCAACCTTAGTAAATGCCTATCAAAGTCAGCAAGATGTACATAAAGTTACGGCTCAATTGCTGTTCGATCGTTCGGAGATTACCCCAGAAGAGCGCCGCTTAGGGAAAGTGATTAATTTTGGGGTCATTTATGGTATGGGAGCGCAACGGTTTGCCAGAGAAGCCGGGGTAAACGCAAGGGAAGGTAAGGAGTTTATTGACCGGTTTAATCGCCAATATCCCCAAGTATTTGAGTATTTAGAACTCGCAAAAAAGCAAGCCATTAGTCAAGGATTTGTAGAAACCATTTGGGGAAGAAGGCGCTATTTTGAGTTTGAATCTTTGAGTTTGCAGAAGTTACGGGGAGAGTCCCTAGATCAAATCAGTTTAGAGAAAATGCGAATGAGCAAAAGGGATGCCGGATTATTGAGAGCTGCTGCCAATGCACCCATTCAAGGTTCGAGCGCCGATTTAATTAAAATGGCAATGGTGAAATTAGATGAAGTTTTATGTCCCTATGAGGCGCGGATGCTGCTGCAAGTTCATGATGAATTAGTACTGGAAATGCCAGTAGAGGAATGGGATGAGGTGTCGGTGAAAGTTCAAGAGACGATGGAACAGGTGGTTTCTTTAAAAATTCCTTTGGCGGTAGAAATTCATCGAGGAAAGAGTTGGATGGAAGCTAAGTAATTCACGCAGGACTTTATTTAAGGGGGCAGTGAAGAAAAATAGCGTTACTCTTTAAAAGAAATTCAAGGTAAAGTGATTGCCTTTTTGTAGAAAAGAGATTATGCTTAAATATGGATAACAATACGACTTAGTTCAAGTGGCGATCGCTGGAAGAATTTAATCTATCAACAGTAAACGATCCAGAAGAAACTGGGCGTTGAGATCAGCCATTGTTTGCTGAGTTGGGGTTCTTCCTGAAGCCGAATAACTCAAGATTAAAAATAAAAATGGAGATCGAATCATGGCAAGCATTATGCATTGGATGGAAGAGGGTAGAGAAAAAGGTAAGCACGAACAAGCCGTGGCAATGATTTTGCAGCAACTGCCTTGGAAAGTTGGAGCGGTTAAGCCCTATTTACAGGAAGAAATTGAGGCGCTCTCTCTGTCGGCTCTAGAGGATCTATCTATTGCTTTGCTGAAGTTTTCGGACTCTAATGACTTGGAATTGTGGTTAGAGCGGACAGCGAGAAAAATTCCCCTCAGTGTTTCCTAGCCTAGTCCCATTCCTCGATGATACAGCAGTTTGCGCTCTTATGAGGTAGATTAAATCCTTTTGCTGAAGGAATACGGCACGCAAATTCAGCCTTGTATCGATACTGATACTTGGGACTTGATATCAAATTGAAAAGATTAGATAAAGATTAGATTAGGAGTAGGTATTTTTGGCAGCGATCGCCACTTGATCCACTGGATCTTGAGCGAGTCGATTCAGGGCAGACTCTACCCCTTCTCCTTCTCCTCCCAAAGAGTGCAATGCTTGAGCGACACGGTGGCGAACTTGCCAATCGGGATCGTCAACTAAGGGAAATAACAATTCCACAGCTTCAGGATCGCCTAATTCTCCCACAGAACTGACGGCTGCGGAACGGACTAAATCTGTGGGGGAGTTGAGGGCTACTTTGAGTAAGGTTAAGGCGCGAGGATCGCCTAATTCTCCCAAGGTTGCCACAATACTCATCTGCAACAGCCATTCCTCCGTATTGCCATAGGCTTGTTCTAAATCCGGATAACCTTCAGTTAAGTGCAACGCCCCAATACCATCAGCCGCTGCTGCCTTGACATCAATTTCTGGATCGTTTTCCAGGCGATCACGTAAAATATTTAAACTTTCCTCTCGATTAACCTCTCCCACCGTCGATAACTGACTGATCGCTGCATAGCGCACCCGCACATTACTATCAATGGCTAAGGCTTGAATCTTGCTAAACGCCACGGCTGGATCGAGCAGACGCAATTGATTCACCCCGCGTAGGCGATCGCCATAATTTTCCGAATCTAATAATTGCTGAACTGATTCAGGGGTTACACTCATAGACTTCCAATACTCTCAATAGGGCAAATCCGATCGATACATATCGATACACATAGGAAAAGAACTTAACTCTAAGCCTCCAAGAGATCCCGCAAAATATCTGCTCTGGTAAGGATACCCACCAACTCCTGGGCATCATCCAAAACCGGTAAACGGCGAATATTATGTTTTTGCATTACCTTAGCGGCATCGCGCAAAGAGCGATCGCCCGTGACTGAAATGGGGCGATCGCTCATCACCTCACCCACCGTCAAACCCATCGCCTTACGCAAATCCTTCTCATAGGTTGATGGATTTTCTAAATAAATCACACTATCTAGCAACATAATATAGGGCGGCGGCTCCACCCCCGTTTCTTGCCACATCAAATCCGTCTCTGAGATCACCCCAATCAGCTTACCTTCTGCATCGACGACGGGTAAACCACTAATACGGTATTCCACCAACAAGTGAATTGCCTCCTTCAAGGAAGTATCTGGGCGAACCACCATAGGATTTGCAGTCATGACATCAGCGACGGTTTTCGGCATAGGGGCCTCTCCCAACAATTTGGTATTGAGTTTAACTATTATAGGGGGAATGGGGAAATGGGGAAATAGGGAGAGGAAGAAGCAAGGACTCATTTCCCCTTATTGTTAATTGAACTGCCAATTGGCTTAAAAATTGACAACGTAAAATGGGTTGAATTGAATTCTCAAAGCTAAGTCTCACAAGACGATTGCCTATTCCCTCGTTCCCAGGACATACAGCAGTTTCCTCTGCTATGCAGCACATTAAATGGCAGTTTTTAAAGAGAGCTAGAATAATTCAAAGCTAGATTGAGTTTGCTGTTCACTCCCCCTATTACCCCATCCCCCTATCTCCCCATCACAGAGCAAAGCGCTGTAACTTGCACGTTGTCCATAGGCTTTGGGACAATGGGCAAGATGTTCTCTATCTAATCGCTAATCATTTCACCGGTTCAACATGAAAATCGCACAAGATATTACCAAATTAGTCGGAAATACACCCTTGGTTCAACTGAACCGCATCCCGCAAGCAGAGGGCTGTGGGGCCAGAATTGTGGTTAAACTCGAAAGTATGAACCCAGCTTCCTCAGTCAAAGACCGCATTGGAGTCAATATGATTGATGCGGCGGAAAAAGAAGGGTTAATTGCTCCCGACAAGACCGTTTTGGTTGAACCCACATCTGGGAATACAGGGATTGCGTTGGCCATGGTGGCTGCTGCACGAGGATATCGATTAATTTTATTAATGCCGGAAACCATGAGTGCAGAACGGCGAGCAATGTTAAAGGCTTATGGAGCCGAGTTAGTCTTGACTCCAGGCTCAGAGGGCATGGGAGGATGCATCCGTCGAGCAATGGAAGTGGTAGAACAAACCCCCAATGCTTATATGTTGCAGCAGTTTCAAAATCCAGCTAATCCCCAGATTCACCGCAAAACTACGGCCCAGGAGATTTGGACTGATACAGATGGCCAGGTGGATATGATTATTTCTGGTGTAGGGACTGGGGGCACCATTACGGGGGTTGCGGAGGCGCTGAAGAAGAAAAACGAGATGATTCAGGCGATCGCCGTGGAACCGCAAACGTCCCCAGTCTTATCCGGTGGACAACCGGGACCTCATAAAATTCAGGGGATTGGAGCTGGATTTGTGCCAGAAGTTTTAAGGGTAGATTTAATTGATGAAGTCGTAACGGTTTCCGATGAAGAGGCGATCGCCTATGGTCGCCGTTTAGCGAGGGAAGAAGGCTTACTTTCTGGCATTTCTAGTGGTGCTGCAGTCTGCGCTGCGATCCAAGTTGGCAAGCGCCCAGAAAATAAGGGTAAATTAATTGTGGTCATTCAACCGAGTTTTGGCGAGCGCTATCTGAGTACCCCCTTATTCCAAGATCCAGAATAGGAGGACACTCCAGACATGGGGACGCGGGAATGGGGAAGAGGGCTGTGAATTACTATGAAACCCTAGAAATTGAGCCAACGGCGACTTCAGAGGAAATTCGCCAAGCGTATCGCCGTTTGGTGAAACTCTATCATCCGGATCTCAATCAAGCGGTGGGTGATAAAAACCGGATCGTGGAGATTAATCTGGCCTATGAAACCCTCAGCGATTCCCACAGTCGCCGAGTGTACGATCGCCAACACTTTCCTTATGGTCAAAGGGGCGATCGCTCCAAATCTCCCCAACCCTCTACCCGTTCCTCTAAAAAGCCCCTAGATCCAGATCGACATTGGCAACAATGGCTCTCAAGAGTCTATCATCCCGTCAATATTTCCTTAATCGAGATTCTCTACTCCATAGAAGCAGAAATTGATGACCTTTCTGCCGACCCCTTTGACGATCAATTACTGGAAAATTTTCAACTGTATTTAGAAAATTGTCGTTCCTTATTGGAGGAAGCGCAACAGCACTTTCGTTCCCTCCCTAATCCTGGCCCAATTGCCAGCATTGCCGCCCATCTCTATCATTGCCTCAATCAAGTCAGTGATGGACTTGAGGAGTTCTCCTGGTTTCCTTACAACTATGACGAACACTATTTACATACTGGGCTAGAACTGTTCCGCATTGCCCGTGGATTGCGTCAAGAAGCCCAAGATGCCCTGCAAGAGGTTTATGCTGACGCTTGATTACCGTTAACCATAACGATCGCTTAACCAAAACTGACGTTTATTAATGTTCAAGGGCATTCTCAGGAGTTCCTCAGAGTAATATGAGAGGATAATTCATAAAGTCCTATGGAACCTCTGATTGATGATCGATCGCCATCTAACCATTCGCAAATTCTTCTCCCTGTTGGCCATCGGGGCGATCGCGCTCCTCGTCACCAGCAGCCCTGTATTGGCCCAAGATCTCACCAACAGCACGGGATTCAACCCTCAAGAACTCCTACGCTCTGCCCTACAGAGCATTGAAAACCTCGGGCCAATTGGGGCGATCGCCTTTATTCTCCTTTATATTGTCGCCACTGTGGCCTTCCTGCCTGGTTCTATCCTTACCCTGGGTGCAGGAGTCGTCTTTGGAGTTGCTTTTGGTTCGGTGTATGTGTTTATTGGCGCAACCCTAGGCGCAACCGCTGCTTTTCTCGTGGGACGCTACTTAGCACGGGATTGGATCGCCAAGAAAATCGAAGGTAATACTAAATTTAGTGCGATCGATCGAGCCGTTGGTGAAGAAGGCTTAAAAATTGTTCTCCTCACTCGACTCTCTCCAGTCTTCCCCTTTAACCTGCTCAACTACGCCTATGGATTAACCCAAGTCTCCCTCAAAGATTACTTTATTGGTTCCATCGGCATGATTCCCGGCACAATCATGTATGTTTATATTGGCTCCCTAGCCGGCAATCTGGCCACGATTGGCACAGGCGATCAACCCTCTAACCCAACCATTACTTGGACATTGCGGATTATTGGATTTATTGCCACAGTTGCCGTTACCCTTTATGTTACCCGCATTGCCCGTAAAGCCTTAGATGGAGCAATTGAAAACCATTAACAATGAACAATTAGGTCTGAGGTGAATTCAATAGACCTCTTGCATAAGTGGGTAGAAAATAAATAGTAATGGAGTAATTCTATATTCTTATCCCTATTGCCTATTCTTTAATTCCCTGACTTCTGCAAGAAGTCTAATTAATTTCCCCATTCCCCTATTCAAAACCATGTCATCCCTAAACTTATCTCCTATCGATCGCTATAACCAACAGTTAATTGATCGGGTTCATCCCCAAGATTGGGTTAATCCAACCCCTGCAGCACAATATGATTTAGTCGTCATTGGTGCGGGAACTGCCGGGTTAGTCGTCGCTGCGGGAGCCGCAGGATTAGATGTCGGCTTAAAAGTCGCTTTGGTAGAAAAGAACTTAATGGGAGGAGATTGCTTAAATGTGGGTTGCGTGCCTTCTAAATGTGTGATTCGCTCCTCTCGTGTGGTAGAAGATATCCGCAATGCCCCTAATTTTGGCATTCATCCCTCAGAAGAGATTAACATTAACTTTGCCCAAGTTATGGAACGGATGCGGAAAATTCGTGCCGGAATTAGCCACGATGATTCGGCGAAAAGATTCCAGAGTTTAGGGGTTGATGTCTTTTTAGGAGAAGGGCAATTTACCAGTAATTCGACTCTGGAAGTTGCCGGGAAAACGCTACCGTTTAAGAAAGCTGTAATTGCTACTGGTGCCAGGGCTGTGCGGCCGAAAATTGAAGGGTTAGAAGAAGTAGGGTTCTTGACCAATGAAACTGTGTTTAACCTCACGGAATGCCCGAAACGGTTAGCGGTAATTGGGGGTGGGCCGATTGGTTGTGAATTGGCCCAATCGTTCCACCGTTTAGGCGCTCGAGTCGTTTTATTTCACAATAAGGGACATTTATTAGACCGGGAAGATCCAGATGCGGCAGAAATTATTCAAGAGCAGTTTAAACAAGAAGGAATTCAACTGATTTTAGAGAGTCAGATTCAACGGGTAGAATCGACTCCAGAAGGTAAAGTGATTTATGTTTCTAGCCAGGGAAAACAGGAACCCTATCCCGTAGTTGTGGATGAAATTTTAGCTGGTGCAGGTCGTGCCCCCAATGTGGAAGGCTTGAATTTAGAAGGTGTTGGGGTGGACTATGATCGCAAAGGGGTGAAAGTAAATGATTATTTACAAACGACGAATCCCAAAATTTATGCGGCTGGCGATATTTGTATGAATTGGAAATTCACCCATGCGGCGGATGCGGCGGCACGAATCGTAATTAAGAATACGTTGTTTTCTCCATTTGGGTTGGGGAAATCGAAATTAAGCGATCTTATTATGCCTTGGGCGACTTATACCGATCCAGAAATTGCCCATGTGGGACTTTATGAGTGGGAGGCACAAGAGAGGGGAATTGAAATTGAAACGATTAAGGTATTAATGAGTAGTGTACATCGGGCGATCGCCGATGGAGAGACGGAAGGCTTCGTTAAAATCCACTATCTCCAAGGTTCGGATAAAATTGTCGGTGCAACTATTGTTGCACGTCATGCCGGGGATATGATTAGTGAAGTGACCACGGCGATCGCGGGTAAGATCGGTTTAAGTCAACTTTCTAGCACCATTCATCCCTATCCCACTCAAGCGGAAGCTATCAAAAAAGCTGCCGATGCCTAC
The DNA here is from genome assembly GCA_002340255.1 of Cyanobacteria bacterium UBA2566. Taxonomy (GTDB): domain Bacteria; phylum Cyanobacteriota; class Cyanobacteriia; order Cyanobacteriales; family Desertifilaceae; genus Roseofilum. The sequence continues at coordinate 6,844 of DDLS01000083.1, read as the reverse complement.
AAAAGAACCCTCTTGACTCCTAAAACCAAAAAATTCCTCAGTTTCCTCACCAAACTCTCGTAGAAACAATAATGAGAGAATAAAACCTCTGTCGACTTACTCTATCATAATTCCAGATTGCTTCAGTAAGATGGTTTGATACTAATATAGTTAGGGTGAATATAACTCTAAATGAACGGATGGAAGAGAAGAGCGTAGGCACTTTAATTGAAGTTAATCCAAAATTGCTGCAAGAAGCTCTTGAAAAGTTTACGAGTTCGTATTCCTAATCCCCATAAGGGAGATAGGAGCAGGATTAACCCGGATGCTCATGATCGTTACCATGATTACCAATCCGAAAAACTACAAGGGATAAATGGCTTGTTGGTTTTTAACTTGTGGACAACACTGGGTTTGATGGGGACAACAGCAGCAGCAAGCTTGATTGTGATTAGACATGATTGATTGTTTCCTTGCTCATGGATGGGGTAAAACTTGGGGGAACCCCTCTTCTGGTAAGGCTTTGAGAAGAGGGATCGGGCACTAGATTAGATTAGGTAGAAGCGATCGCGACGATAAAAACAGCCCCATTCACTTCTAGATAAACGGCTTCTTGCTGTGTCTTCTTTCCGTAATCTTGCAAGAGTTGATAGAGCAGGTCTAAAATCTCTTCATTGGAGGAAAACCGATTGTTCATTATTAGTAATATAGCGGGCCTAAACGAATTGTGAAAAAGCATCGTATTTTTTCAGATCGGGAAGATTGAACAACTTGAAATCAACAAAGAGTTGAAATAAACGCTTAACACAAGCAAATAATAAACCCTTTTAAGATTTCTATTTGTTTTTTGCTCTCGGAATGGTTAGAATGCATTTGACCGGCTCGTCTCTTGAAGTTCAGACTTTTATTTTATCTGATTACGAGCTTTTTTGTTCATAAATCCAATAGGCCCGCTATAGACATGGCAGACCTTGTAGTATTTTGACGTTTGATTTAGGCAATTATCGGCCAGGGAACATTCTTGAACTGATTGATCGCCAATTGCGGCTTGATGATCCTAGTAAAGCTCTAGTTGTACCCTCTTGGGTTAAGGATCTCCATCCAGAGTGGTTAGCACAAGCGAAAAAATCAGGTTTGCTTAAATGATGACAAGGGGCGGCAATTGATTGATTCCGGCGAAGACCAGAAACCCGGTTTCTTGAAGAAACCGGGTTTCTAGACATGGGTGGGGGCGGGTTTAGGGAATTGATGGGTGGGTGTTCTAGATTTGGGTATAACCCGCTCCTAGAGGGCTTAAGACTATCATTGGGCATCGCGCCGTTTACAGCGTAAAGCGCTGTAACGGAGTACAGTCTTATTCAGATAAGTCATTGCGAATGGAACGAAGTAGAATGAAGCAATCTCGACTATCTCGTGGATTGTTGCGATTGCTTTCCTGAGGTTGCAATGACAACGACCTAACTTAACATTACCCGCGCTCCAGTTCGGCAATGTCCAACATCGTCTTCAACACTGAATCCGGATTCAAACTAATCGAATCAATGCCTAACTCCACTAAAAAGCGGGCAAATTCTGGATAATCACTCGGTGCTTGACCGCAGATGCCGATTTTACAACCCTCCGCTTTTGCGGTTTCAATGGCTAATTTCACCATCCGTTTCACTGCTTCATTGCGTTCGTCAAACAAGGGTGCAACTAAGCCAGAATCCCGGTCTAAGCCTAATGTCAGTTGGGTTAAATCGTTGGAACCCATGGAAAAACCATCAAAGACTTGGGCAAATTCGGAGGCTAAAATCACGTTGCTCGGTAACTCGCACATCACATAAACTTGTAAGCCATGTTTACCCCGTTTTAGTCCATGTTTGGCCATTTCTGCTAACACCTTGCGCCCTTCTTCTGGAGTCCGACAGAAGGGAATCATGGGGATGGCATTCACCAATCCCATCTCATCGCGAACCCGTTTTAAGGCTTGGCATTCTAAGGCAAAGGCTTCCCGATACTGGGGGTCGTAATAGCGGGAGGCTCCGCGCCAACCAATCATGGGGTTTTCTTCCTGGGGTTCAAATTGACGACCGCCTAAAAGATTGGCGTATTCGTTGCTCTTGAAGTCGGAAAGGCGGATAATCACGGGATGGGGATAAAAGGCAGCCGCGATCGCACCCATACCATAGGCTAACCGATCGACAAAGAAATCGGGTTTATAGGGATAGTGGGCGGTAAGCTCCTCAATCTCGGCTTTCACGTCCCGATCTTCGAGTTCATCAAAGTGAAGGAGCGCCAAGGGATGGGTTTTAATTTGATTGGCAATGATGAACTCTAGGCGAGCCAAACCCACACCGTCGCAGGGAATGGCTGACAACCGGAAGGCTTCCTCTGGGTTGCCCACATTCATGAGAATCTGCGTGCGGGTTTTCGGCAGTTCATCTAACACCGTTTCTTGCACGTCAAAGGGTAACAAACCGGCGTAAACATTGCCCTGTTCCCCTTCTGCACAGGAGACGGTAATTTCCTGACCGTTGGTTAACCGCTCCGTGGCTTTTTCACAACCCACCACTGCCGGAATGCCCATTTCCCTGGCAATAATGGCGGCATGGCACGTCCGTCCACCCGTATTGGTGACGATCGCACTCGCTTTCTTCATAATCGGTTCCCAATCTGGATCGGTGCGATGGGTGACCAGTACTTCCCCGGATTGAAATTGATCGATTTGTGACACATCCAGAATCACCCGTGCCGGTCCAGAGGCGATCACCTCTCCCACTGCTCGACCTTGCACCAACATCTCGCCCTTTTCTTGCAACTGATAATGCTGTAGGACTTGCCTCGATTTCTGGGACTGCACCGTTTCCGGCCGCGCTTGCACAATAAATAACTGCCCGGTTTGCCCATCTTTCGCCCACTCAATGTCCATAGGCGTATAGGTTTGGCGCAATTTAGAGTAATGATCCTCAATCATCACAGCCCAATCCCCTAACTTGAGAATCTCCTCATCCGTGAGGGCAAACTGTCGTTGCAGCATCCAGGGAACGGGCACAATTTTAGTCGCATGATTGCCATCGTGACGATAGACCATCTTAATGGCCTTACGACCTAGGCGTTTTTGCAAAATCGGTTTGAACCCTTCCCGCAATGTGGGTTTAAACACCAGATATTCATCCGGGTTTACTGCGCCCTGCACTACCGTTTCTCCTAAGCCATAGGAAGCGGTAATCAGAGCCGTATTCTTGAATCCCGTTTCCGGGTCGATGGAGAACATCACTCCGGAAGTCGCTAGGTCAGAGCGTACCATTTTTTGCACTCCCACAGAGAGGGCAACGTCAAAATGGTCAAAGCCTTTATGGGTGCGATAGGAGATGGCGCGATCGGTAAACAGGGAGGCAAAACAGTGATGAACCGCCTTGATGACCTCTTTTAAGCCGGAAATATTCAGATAGGTGTCCTGTTGACCGGCAAAACTGGCATCGGGTAAATCTTCTGCGGTGGCTGAAGAGCGTACTGCCACATCGGGAGTATGACCGTAGAGTTCACCTAAGCGCTTATAGGCGACGGCGATCGCCATTTCGATCTCTTTGGGGAATCGGGTGTTGAGAAGGAGCGATCGCACTTGTTTGGCTCGCTGACGCAACAATACGATATTATCCACATCCAAATCCGTCAACAGTTCCCGCAATTGCGGCTCTAAACCCGCCGAAGAGATAAAATAACGATAAGCATGGGCTGTAATGGCGAATCCTTGGGGAACATTAATTCCTTTGGGGGTTAACTGACGAATTAGCTCTCCTAGCGACGCATTTTTACCGCCAACTAACCTAATATCTTCTAAACCGACTTGATCGAACCAAAGGATAAAAGCGTTTTCCTTCCACAATACCAAAGCTTTAGATTTTTCGGTATAAGCGTTTGTTAAATCAACAGTTTTCAACATTTTTTTGATCGCTCCCAAAACTGGAATAATAGAGGCAAAAGGGAATAGGCAACAGGCAATAGTTACAGCCTGCTGCTGTGTGCTACATCGATTAATTCCCTTAAAAAGGGGGGTTGGGGAGATTTTTGCCTATTGAATCAAAGCGGTAAAGATTCAAAGAATTTATTCATGGGGTAGGGGATGGGAAGCAACGCCATCTCTGCCGGGAATCTTTACCTGAAAATGGAATAGGATAAAAGGGGCTGAAAAAACGATCCCCGAATATTAAAAAACGATTTCAAAAGTGATTATCTCAATTCTAGCAAAAGAATTTTAAAGTAGACTAAAATTGTCGAGTTAGAAATTGAGGGAAAAATGAGAAGTGAGTTACGGATATAAACCGCGATCGCCAAGAGCCTGAGCCACACGACCGACACCCAAGGTATACGCCGCTAACCGCAACGGAATTCCCCGTTGTTGAGACGTTTCATAAACCCGATGATACGCCCGTACCATCAAGCCTTCCATCTCTTGATTTACCCGTTCTTCATCCCAGAATACATAGGACTGACCTTGTACCCATTCCAGATAACTGACGACTACACCGCCAGCATTAGCCAAGATATCCGGCAAGACCATAATGCCGCGACTGTGCAACAGTTGATCCGCCACTAGCGTAACCGGGCCATTGGCCGCTTCTGCCACAATTTTTGCCTGAATTCGAGGGGCATTTTCTTCCGTAATCCGATCTTCGAGAGCTGCTGGAATCAAGACATCACAGGGTAAGGTTAACAGTTCCTCATTGGTAATCCATTCACCGCCTGGGAAGTTGTTCATCGGGGCATGATTTTCGACCACATGCTTACGCAACGCCGGAATATCTAAGCCATTTTCTGCAAAGATAGCACCGGAGACATTGGAAACTGCCAACACTTTAGCGCCTGCTTGATGGAACAACAGAGCCGCCGCACCTCCAACATTCCCGAAACCTTGAATGACCACGGAAGCACCCGCCAACGGTTTATCCTGTTGCGCCAAAGCTTCGCGCACCACAATCATCACACCTCGACCCGTTGCCTGTTGTCGTCCCTTAGAACCACCGACAGAGAGGGGTTTACCGGTGACAATACCAGGAACCGCATGACCGACATTCATGGAATAGGTATCCATCATCCAAGCCATTTCTCGCGCCGAAGTTCCCATATCGGGAGCTGGAATATCGACGGCTGGGCCAATGTCTTTAATCAGTTCGCTGGTATAGCGGCGGGTAATGCGCTCTAGCTCACCGACACTATATTGACGGGGATCAATGGCAATACCGCCTTTAGCTCCGCCGTAGGGAATGCCCAATAAGGCACATTTCCAGGTCATCAGCATGGCTAAAGCTGAGACTTCCTGCAACGTAACGGAGGGATGATAGCGAGTTCCGCCTTTATAAGGGCCGAGAACATCGCAATGTTGAACTCGGTGTCCAGCTAAAACTTGGACTTCTCCGGTATCAAGCTTAACGGGGATGGAAACGGTGACGACTTTGCGGGGATTCTCCAAAACGGCCAGGATACCCGGATCGATATTAAGTTCGGAACCGGCTTGCTGCAAATAACTACAGGTGCGATCCATGGGGCAAATATGGGCCGGTGTGGGAGGCTGGGGCATCTTAACTGAGGATGGCATCATCAGAGTTTACCTCTTATGAATGGTGTTAATTCAACCTTATAGTTTTACGTTAGCTCAGTTTTATAAAGAAAAACAAAAAACAGTAAATCTCGTAACAATTTGACATTATTTAACAAAGTTCTCATAATCCGGGTCTCCCCTTCTCCTGCGCACCTTACCCGTCACTGGTGCAAAGTGTGCTATACCAGGAAAAATTGAGTTCTATTAGGGCACAGTTTCCTGAATGAGACGATTAATGATGATGGGTTTTGGTAATCGGTGGTGGGTTGGTTTTTGGTGTGCAACAGCGATCGCCACTTTATTCTCTAGTAGCGTAGCGCGATCGCTCGATCCTATCGAGTTGGCTCAGGTTGAGGTTAACTCTCAGGCAGTGGAGTATTTGAATCAAGGGTTGCAGTTGATTCAAATGGGAGAGGTGGAACGGGCGATCGCCGCGTTTCAAGAGTCAGCACGGTTAGGCCCCAATTTAGCTCCAGCTTCGTATAATTTAGGTCTAGCGCTGCGGCAAAGGGGGGATCTTCAAGGAGCGGCGAGTGCCTTCCACCAAGCCATTCAGATCGATCCGAATTTCGCGATCGCCTACGCTAATTTAGGGGCAGCGCTGTTGGAAGGGCGTAATTTACAACAGGCTCAGGAGTATTTGCAAATGTCAGTCCAGCTCGATCCGAAGTTGGGGGTGGGACATTACAATCTGGGATTGGTACAAAAGTTACAGGGAAATAGGACGGCGGCGATCGCCTCATTTAAGCAAGCTATGGTGTTTTCTCCCACTGCTCCAGAACCCTATTATTATTCAGGTTTGATTTATCAAGAACAAGGGCAATTAACCCCAGCGATGGAGAGGTTCCGTCAGGCAGTGGACAAAAATCCAGAATATGCCCAAGCCTATTATGCGATCGGCTCCATTTTATTACAACAAGGGCAACTGGATGAAGCGCTGAATGCCTTCCGAAAAGCGGCTGAAGCCAATCCTAATTATGGGAATGCCTATTATGGCGCTGGATTAGTCTTTATAGAACAACAAGATTATCAAGAAGCACAACGGGTATTAGCGTTTGCACAGAAACTCTATGAGACAGAAGGCAATCAACAGTGGGCGATCGCGGCGGCTCAATTATTACAACGAGTACGGGACTTAGAACGATAATTTTGGGTGGTAAGGGAAACGAGTCGCACATTAACCTGAGAAACCCAGTTTCTGGTTACCAGGGCTAAATATCATGCAATAATTCGGGAAAATTGGCATTACAGACTTGTTCAAAACTATACAGCGCTTTGCGCTGT
>DDLS01000161.1 GCA_002340255.1 Cyanobacteria bacterium UBA2566 | reverse complement strand
TTGCGATTGCTTCATTCCACTTCGTTCCATTCGCAATGACTGATCTCAATGATACTGTACTCCGTTACAGCGCAAAGCGCTGTAAGTTAAGATATAGTCAATTCAAATAACAGTGAGACATTTTTGTAGGGGCGAAAAATTTTTCGCCCCTACATATACCGTCATTGTAGACACTCTTAGAGTGTCTCAGTGTTAATTGAATCAACTATAATTCAATTCCCATCTGCAATACCACTTGCTAAAATACCTAAAATTTTATTCACATCTTTAAGATAATACTCACTTAAATCAATACTCAGTTGTTTTTCATCTAATTTCAAGAATTGCCAAATACTACCCGTCGTTACTGCACCGTAAATCGTATTAATATAGTCAGCCGAATCTTCTAGACTTAATTCATGGGTTGCATTAAACATTTGAGCAGCTACCATTGCTGCTGCACATTGACCTAAACCTGCATTAATATTTTCTTTCTTCGCTTCCACCACAATAATAACTGGTGTTGTAACAATTAGAAGCTCTGGAGATTGGGTAATAATAAAGTCGCAAATACCATTGAGACCTCGCGCATCATCCACCGTAAAATCAACTCCAGAAAACAGATTGATTTTCTCCTTTAGCTGCCGGCGTAGATCTACTAATATTGGTGAAATAATTAATTCAGAACGGGCTTTTTCGCTATTGCTGCCCAAGGCAATCGGCTGATTATAATTTAAAATATCGATCAGTAGATCGCTCGCTGTCAATTCTGGAGATTCAGCAAAAATATCGCTTTGCTCGAATGTAATTAAGCCAAAGTCTTGTTTTACTTTTGCTAAGGTGAATTCACGATAAGACATGACATGAGATCATAAAATAATGAATAGTACGGTGCGATCGCCACTTTTTTTTGAGAGTGACCATGCTGGGTAACGAAAAGCTCAGAACTTAGGGTTTAGAATCGGGCTAGTTCTAGGGTGAATTCAGGTAGAATCGTTTCTCCTGATAGTATACTGGGTAACCCCACGGTTTCTATGGGTTGATTGGGGCGATAGATTTGGACTTGTTGGTTTTGAGGGTCGATAAGCCAACCCAGTTTTAAGCCAGCATCTAAGTATTCCTGCATTTTCTCTTGCAGTTGAGTCAAGGAATCAGTGCGAGAGCGCAATTCTATGACAAAATCAGGACAGATTGGAGCGAATTGTTCTTGTTCTTCTAAGGTTAGGGTTTCCCAGAGATCGTTGGCTATCCAAGCGACATCGGGGGAGCGTTTGCCACCATTGGGCAAGATAAAAACGGTGGAGGAGCTAAAGACTTTCCCTAGTTGAGTTTGACGATTCCATAACCAAACATGGCCGTTTAAGTCAGATTCTCGGTTGCCATTGATGCTACCAACGGGAGACATAATCAGAAGTTCTCCTTGGGCTGTTTGTTCGAGTTGATATTGTTCGTTGGTTTGGCAGAGTTGATAGAATTGTTCATCACTTAAATGAACGGTTTTTAGGTTTAAGGTAATGGGTTTTGCGGTAATCATGTCATATCAATGCTTCGTATCGTCAAGTTACTGTAATTTATTATTATAGTGATTCTCTCTTCTATGAAGTATAGCTTGAAGCCTTAGACCCTAAGCAATACAAGCTATTCCCTATTGCCTATTTAGCGCGAAGCGCTATAGTCTTTTGAGGCGATAGCTTTAGCCCAACTGACGTTAGGAATTTATCTTCCGAGAGGAGGGTGCGATCGCTCTCCCCTTGACGGGAGCAGAAGTAGGGGGAGGGAGTTGCGATCGCACCCAAGCTTGCACTTGGTACTGAAGCCGATTGAGCAAAACTTTCCATCCCGGATCGGTAGAGGGAGCTGGAGGAAGCAGCGGTAAAGAGGGTTGATGGGGTTTGATATAGGCGCGAATATGAATGCCAGAATAAACCGTGGGATCGCTACAGCAGGGGCATTCCAGACCTTCAAACATCACCCGATCCTGTTTTTGAGCTAGTTTTTCCGATCCGGTTAAATAGGCAAATAAATCTTGAGGGTGCAGGGTTTGCAAAGGTCGTTTGCAACTGCTGCACCAAAATCGAGGATGCGATCGCACTCGTTTCATGACTGCGGTGGAAAAAGGAATACTGATTAATCCACCGGAAATAAAAGCTGCTAATGTGGCTAAACCGGAGGGCCCGGTTATAGACTGTACGAGGATAAAGACTAAGGGTAGAGCGACTAAGGCAGTAGACCAAAGCACGACTTCTGCTAAATCGGAACTTAACAGTACAAAGCTAATAAAAGTAGCGATACACCCAATCATTACCAGGATCGCCACTCCCACATAGGCTGTAGGAGAAACGGCTGCTACCAGTAACATTAAGGAAGAAACTAAACAAAACGATCCCCAATACACTTGTTGATAGGCTTGACTGTATTTCGGCGTGCCTTTATACGGATACCAGAAAAAATCAATCGGTTTTTGGGAACGACCTTGAGGTTTAATCAGTACCGGTACTCGACCGATGCGATAGGCTTTAAAGTACATCAGTGCAGAAAGCGCAAATCCCAAACTAGTCACCAGGCTAATCATACCCAGTTGTAAGGGAATAAAAGCGATCGGGTTTGGGAAATGTTCAAGTCTGAGCAGTCCGGTTAAACTGAAATCAGTCATATGAGGATTCTGGTCTAGAGATCTCTTGAGGGTGTAGCTGAATTTTAAGAGGATTTGGGGATCAGTGCCAAATTTTAATCAAGTTGGTGTTAAGTTCTGGGAGTTTTGAGCGTGGTTGAATATCCTATTCCTACTTTTTTTAACCCTGATAAAGTCTCTGAAGTTTGGCGAGTCCCTTATCAGGAACGGGCAGATCGGGCGAGACATTGGGCGCAAGAGCAGGGTATTTTGCCAGCGTCTGACGATCGCCTGCGGGTTTGTCTCTTGGCGATCGATGTGCAAAATACCTTTTGTTTACCAGAGTTTGAGTTATTTGTTGGTGGTGCATCAGGAAAGGGTGCGGTGGAAGATAACCAACGTTTGTGTGAGTTTATTTATCGCAACTTGGGAACTCTGACGGCGATCGCTCCTACTCTCGATACTCACACGGCGATGCAAATCTTCCATCCTCTCTTTTGGATCGATGAAGCTGGAGAGCATCCTACCCCTGCGGTAACTAACATTACCTTAGAAGCAGTTCGGGAAGGGCATTGGAAAGCGAATCCGGCTGTAGCTCAGTCTATTATGGGCGGCGATCGAGAAGCTCTACAAGCCTATGCCTTGCATTATGTGCAAACTCTCAGCGATGAGGGCAAATATCCACTGACGGTTTGGCCCTATCATTCCATGTTAGGAGGCATTGGTCATGCCTTGGTTTCTTCAGTGGAAGAGGCGATTTTTTTCCATAATTTGGTGCGCCATAGCCAAACCTTGTTCGATTTAAAGGGCAATCATCCCTTAACCGAGAATTATTCAGTGTTGCGTGCGGAGGTGTTAACAGGAGTAAATGGGGAGGCGATCTCTTCTAAAAATGAGTCCTTTCTCAATACCCTCTTCAGTTTCGATCGCCTGATTATTGCCGGTCAAGCGAAAAGTCATTGTGTCGCTTGGACAGTTTCTGACTTACTGACGGAAATCCTAGCTCACGATCCCCAATGGGCGCAAAACGTCTATCTTTTGGAAGATTGTACCTCCCCCGTGGTTGTCCCTGGAGCCGTCGATTTTACAGAACAAGCTAATGCTACATTTGCACGATTTGCGGCTGCGGGAATGCATCGGGTGATGTCTACTCAACCGGTGGAAAGTTGGCCTCAGTGGTGAGCAGGACATGGGAGAATCAGGGAATGGGGGCATAGGGACTTTTAAGCAAAGAATAGTTTACAGATTACCAATGATACCAAATCCGGATAGTATGGGAAAGAGAAAGTCACACTGGCCACCAATGAAATTGAGTCAGATGACGAACTTGCTCGTGCATAGAATTAGCCAAGGTCAAACACCGCTCAACTAAGAGGTCTTCCATCACCTCAATGGTGTCAAAACACTGATTAACT
>DDLS01000184.1 GCA_002340255.1 Cyanobacteria bacterium UBA2566 | reverse complement strand
GCCATCGCTTCGGCAGTTTGCACAGCCATACCATGGAAATAAAGATAATCGGAATAGCGATCGCCCGCAAATAACTTCTGTGCATATTCCGTCGCCACTTCTCCCACCGTTACCGCGTGCATCGGGAACACATCCATCACCCCGCTCTCCTTCGGTGCAAAGAAATCCGCAATACACAACCGACGGGAGCGTTTTTGGCGGGGAAACTCAAAAGTATGTTTCACCGTTTTTGCCATTCCCCCCTTCATTTCCTCAGCATCATAAATAAACACCGTATTGCCTTCCGACTGAGCTGGAAAATAGCCATAAAGGGCTTGGGGCTTCAAGATATTTTCGTTGAGAATCTTCTCTTTCCACTCGTCTAAGATAGGATAGACTTTCTCTTGCAAGAACTCGTCATATTCTTCGCGAGATTTATCCTTGGGCTTGCGGAACTGCCATTGCCCCACAAACAAAGCTTGCAAATCTAAATACCAAAAGACCTCTTCTAAAGGAATATCTTCCGGTTGCAAAATCTGACTCCCCCAGAAGGGAGGAGTCGGACGGGGAATATCAATTTCCACGGCTTCCGAACGTCGGGTATCAATCACCTCGGGTTCTGAGGGTTCTGATTCTGCTGCTGTTTCTTCGCCCGTTTCCTCCACTGGTGCATAGCGATTTCCATTGCCTACTTCATCCAAAAAGCCTTGGAAGTCATCCCAATTATTTCCCGCTTTCGCCGGCATCAATTTGTCCATAAACGTCAAGTCAGAAAAGGCATCTTTGCCATAAACCACTTGACCTTTATAGGCATTTTGGCAATCCTGATAGACAAATTTTGGCGTTAAAGCCGCTCCCCCCAAAATCACGGGAACCGTAATCCCTTGCTCGTTAAACGCTTCCAAATTATCTTTCATAAATGCCGTCGATTTCACCAGTAACCCACTCATGGCGATACAGTCGGCATTATGTTCGCGATAGGCATCAATAATATTATCAACCGGTTGTTTAATACCCAGATTCACCACTTTGTAGCCGTTATTAGAAAGGATGATATCCACCAAATTCTTGCCGATATCATGGACATCCCCTTTCACCGTGGCAATCACAAAGATTCCTTTGGAACTATTTCCCGATTCTGATGTTTCCATAAGCGGTTCTAGAAAAGCCACCGCAGATTTCATGGTTTCTGCTGATTGCAACACAAAGGGAAGTTGCATCTGTCCCGAACCGAACAGATCCCCAACCACTTTCATTCCATCAAGCAGAAAAACGTTAATAATTTCCAGGGGCGGATACTGTTCTAAAGCCTTTTTCAAAGAATCTTCTAAACCAATACGCTCGCCATCGATGATATGGTTTTTCAGGCGCTCTTCAATGGGCAGATTTTCATCCACGGAGCGATCGCGCTTCGCCTTTTTCCCGGCAAAGATTTTGGTCAGTTCAGCCAGGGGATCGTAGGTACAAATATCACCATCAAATTCCCGTTGGTCATAGATTAGTTTGCGACAAACTTCTTGATGTTCTGGTTCAATTTTCGCCAGGGGTAAAATCTTGCTGGCGCTGACAATGGCGCTATCTAATCCCACTTGCATGGCTTCATGCAAGAACATGGAGTTGAGAACAATCCGGGAGGCGGCGTTTAAGCCGAAGGAGATATTGGAAACACCGAGTAAAATATGACATCCAGGTAATTCTTCCCGAATCCGGCGAATCGATTCTATGGTTGCTTTCCCGTTTTCTCGGTCTTCTTCGATTCCAGTGGAAACAGGTAAGGCGAGAGTATCAAAGAAGATTTCGTGGGCGGGAATCCCATACTCAACGGCTTGATCGTAAGCCCGTTTAGCAATTTCAAACTTCTTATCCGCTGTTCGTGCCATGCCATCCTCATCAATGGTTCCCACCACAACCCCAGCGCCGTATTTTTTCGCCAGTTCTAAGACCTTCAAAAACCGGGGTTCTCCATCTTCATAGTTGGTGGAATTGAGGATACATTTTCCGCCAGCAACTTTTAACCCCGCTTCCATTTTTTCCCACTCAGTAGAATCTAACATTAAGGGCAGGGTATTATTGTTGACCAAACGGGAGGCGAGTTCGTTCATATCGCGCACCCCATCTCGACCCACATAATCGACGTTGACATCTAAAATATGGGCCCCTTCTTTGACTTGGGCTTTACCTAAAGAAACCAAACCATCCCAATCTTCATTATTAAGCAAGGTACGGCATTTTTTGGAGCCACTGGCATTGAGTCTCTCTCCAACAATTAAGAAGGAATTCTCTTGCTCGTAGGGTTGGGGACTATAAATAGAAGCGGCTGAGGGTTCAAAGACGGGATAGCGTTCTTTGGGTTGTAGGGTAGTCGCAATTTCGGCTAACTGTTGAATATGATCGGGACGGGTTCCACAACATCCACCAATCACTTGCACGCCCCAATCTTCAACAAACCGATTGAGGGCCATGCGTAGTTCCATGGGGGTGAGTTTATAATGGGCATGACCGCCGACATTTTCGGGGAGTCCGGCGTTGGGAATGCAGGAAACGACGAAGGGAGAATGTTCGCAGAGATATTTAATATGATCGGCCATGCGATCGGGGCCGGTAGCGCAGTTTAAGCCTAAAATATCAATCTTGTAGGGTTCGAGAATAGTGAGAGCTGCACCAATTTCGGAACCGACTAACATGGTTCCCATGACTTCCATGGTGATGGAAACCATGATTGGGCGACGTTCTCCTCTACGTTCAAAAACAGTTTCTACAGCATTTAAGGCGGCTTTTATTTGCAGAACGTCTTGACACGTTTCAATAATAAAGAGGTCTACTCCCCCATCATATAAGCCTTCGGCTTGTTCGATAAAGGCGGCTTCTAAGGTATCAAAATCAATATGACCTAATGTAGGGAGTTTGGTTGTCGGCCCCATGGAACCTGCTACGAATCGGGGTTTTTCTGGGGTAGAGAATTCCGCTGTGATGCTTTTAGCCAGTTCTGCGGCGGCTTTATTGAGTTCGTAGGCTTGGTCTGCTAGGTCATATTCAGCGAGGACAATGGAGGCTGCTCCAAAGGTATCGGTTTCGATGACATCGCATCCGGCACTGAGGAAATCACGGTGAACTTTGGCGATAGCCTCTGGCTTAGTTTTGATTAAATATTCATTACACCCTTCATATTCTGGGCCTCCAAAGTCATCTGCGGTTAAGTTTTGGACTTGGAGATTGGTTCCCATCGCGCCATCAAACACGATGACGGGACGTTCTGGACTGTGTAGACGGTTCAGGAAGGCACTATTCATGGGAACGGTTTTGAAAAAGTTGACAAGCTTATTTCTTTATTGTACCGGCGATCGGGAGATGGGGGAATAGTAGGAGACTTTAGACACGCGGATGTGATATGAAATCCTTAGATGTTTGCTAGGGATAGAGGAGATCCATGATGTATGATTTCACAATCATTGGTGGCGGAATTGTTGGTTTAGCCACAGCGATGGCATTGAACAATCGTTTTCCGAATGCCCAAATAGCGGTATTAGAAAAGGAGCCTCAATTAGCTTTCCATCAAACCGGGAATAATAGTGGGGTTATTCATTCGGGAATCTATTATAAACCGGGAAGCTTGAAAGCGCGGTTTAGCCGTGCCGGAGCAAAATCCATGGTGGAGTTTTGCCAACAGCATGATATCCCCCATGAGGTTTGCGGTAAAGTGATTGTTGCTACAGCACAAGAGCAGTACCCCCAATTAGAAAAGCTCTATCAGCGCGGGTTGGACAATGGGTTAGAAGTGGCGAAAATCACGGCAGAAGAAGTGCGGGAAATTGAACCCCATGTGCGCTGTTTAGCCGGAATTAAGGTCAAATCAACCGGCATTGTTGACTATCGCCAAGTTTGTGAAAAATATGCCCATTTGATTACCCAATCTGGGGGGGATCTCCACCTGAATACCAAGGTGGCAAACTGGCAAGACAGGAGAGAAAGCATTATTTTAGATACCTCTAAAGGGGAAATTGAAGGCAAATTTGTGATTAATTGTGGGGGGTTATTTAGCGATCGCCTCACCCAGATGAGTGGGATGCAACCCCAAGCCAAAATTATTCCGTTTCGCGGTGAATATTACGAATTAAAGCCGGAAAAACGCTCTTTGGTCAAAAATCTCATTTACCCAGTTCCCAATCCACAATTCCCCTTTTTAGGCGTTCACTTTACTCGCATGATTGATGGCTCTGTCCATGCCGGCCCCAATGCGGTGTTAAGTTTAAAACGGGAAGGCTATCGAAAAACGGATATCAATCTGGCTGATGTGGCTGAAATGCTAATCTATCCTGGACTGTGGAAACTCGCCGCTCAACATGGCAAAGAAGGGGTTAAAGAAATTATCCGTTCCTTTAGTAAGACGGCTTTTGTCCATAGTCTGCAACAATTGATTCCCGAAGTGCAAGCTGAAGATGTAATTCCTACCCATGCTGGGGTTCGCGCTCAAGCTTTGAAACCTGATGGGGGACTGGTGGATGATTTTTTGATTGTCCAGGATAACCGGAAAATGCATGTTTGTAATGCCCCTTCTCCGGCTGCGACAGCTTCCCTAGAAATTGGTCAGGAAATTGCCGCACAAGTTCCTGAACTTGATTGAGTTCATCAATATTCATAAATGGTCAAATAGTGATACTATATCGGATGACATTGAAGTAGGGCGATAAGACATATTTCTTAAGCTCTCATGCAGTAACTACACTCGACAAGTGCTACAAATTGTAGAGTTTAAATCTTGTAATCCTCTATTGTATCTAAAATTTAAATGAAGACAATCAGTAAAAGTCTTTTGCTAGAAAGACCTGTCTCCTATCCGGCAAAGGGCTTTTTTCGCAAATGATACACTGGACGGAGAACCTGCATGGGCATTGCCACTGTTAACCCAGCAACGGGAGAACCTTGCGAAACCTTTTGTGCGCTCACAGATGCTGAACTAGAGCAGAAATTGGCTTTAGCACAACAAGCCTTTTTAGAGTATCGTCAGACTTCCTTTGCCCAAAGAGCGACTTGGCTCAAGCAAACAGCCGATATTGTGGAAGCAGACGCGGAAAAGTTTGGCAAAATTGTTACTACAGAAATGGGGAAACCCATTAAGCAAGCGATCGCCGAAGTGAAAAAATGTGCCTTGGTTTGTCGCTACTATGCTGAGAACGCTGAAGATTTCCTCAGTCCCACCTATACCGAAACCGATGCGAGTCAAAGCTTTGTCGCTTACCATCCCTTGGGAGCCATTCTAGCAGTGATGCCTTGGAATTTTCCCTTCTGGCAAGTGTTCCGCTTTGCGGCTCCCGCACTCATGGCTGGTAATGTGGGACTGCTCAAACATGCCTCCAATGTGCCCCAATGCGCGATCGCCCTGGAAGAGATTTTTACCCAAGGGGGGTTTCCTCCAGGAGCATTCCAAACTTTGCTAGTTGGAGCAGATAAAGTTGCCCAAATTGTTGCTGATGACCGGGTAAAAGCCGCGACCTTAACCGGCTCAGAACTGGCTGGAGCGAGTTTAGCCTCCATTGCAGGAAAACACATTAAAAAAACGGTCCTGGAACTCGGTGGAACTGACCCCTTCATTGTTTTAGAGAGCGCCGATCTGGAGGCGGCTGTCGCTACGGCTGTGACGGCTAGACTGCAAAATAACGGCCAATCTTGCATTGCGGCTAAACGGTTTATCCTGCTTGAGGCGATCGCCGATCGCTTCCAAAATGCCTTGTTAGAACAATACCGACAACTGAAGATCGGTGACCCCATGGACGAGGCGAATGATATCGGCCCCTTAGCGACTCCCAGCATCCTCACAGAACTCGATCGGCTCGTGCAAGCCTGCGTCAGTCAAGGTGCAGACGTTCTGATTGGCGGTCAACCCAAGAGAGATCGCCCCGGGAACTACTACCCGCCCACCATTTTAGCCAACATTCCCCCCGGAACTCCCGCAGATACCGAGGAATTTTTCGGCCCCGTTGCCTTACTGTTCCGAGTCAAAGATATTGACGAAGCCATTACCCTGGCTAACTCCACCTCCCTAGGACTAGGAGCCAGCGCTTGGACAAATAATCAACAAGAGCGCGATCGCCTAATTCGCGACCTAGAAGCTGGAGCTGTCTTCATCAATGGCATGGTCAAATCTAATCCTCGTCTCCCCTTCGGGGGTATCAAGCGCTCCGGGTACGGCCGAGAACTGAGCGTCGAAGGCATCCGAGAATTTGTCAACCTCAAAACCGTTTGGATCAAATAAGGGCAAGGGAATAGGCCATAGGCAATAGGTAAAACACAGTTGTTCCTACTCCCTATCCCCCCATCTCCCT
>DDLS01000052.1 GCA_002340255.1 Cyanobacteria bacterium UBA2566 | reverse complement strand
ACAGCGCAAAGCGCTGTATAGTGATGCGCTCTATATTCCCTATTCCCTAACCTTAACACTTCCAAGTTAATGTATTCGGATCGAACTGACACACTTTAGGAAATTCAGTCTCCATAGAAATAGAAGGCAACGTCGAACCATCCGGAAGGACAGGCAGGCGAGAAGGGCAATTATCCAGAGTTTGCTCAATCCGGTTCGCTTGAGTTTGGGCAATTCTGGCAATATCCACCCAAGTATTGAGAAAATTCACCACTTGATTAGGTGAAGAAGGCAATGTAGGAGTATACGAATTATTTCTGTTTAAAGCATTAACCTGAGCTTGAATTTGGGGAATCCGATCGATCCATTGGCCTAAATAATTAGCATAGTCTTGGGGATTATCAGAAGTCGGTGGACAAGTCCGGGTGAAAACTTCTGTCGTTTGCAGCAAGATATTGAACACAGGACAAATTTGGTTATCCCGGCAGGAAAACCCTAGGGTTTGCGCTGAGGCTGAAGGGTTAAAGGTTAGGCTGCTTAAGGTTAGACTGCCGAGGGTAAGAAACCAAGCCGGTTTGGGTATGGGCAACATTTGAGTATTCTCCAAATTAAATCCATCACTGTTAGGTATAATGACACATCCTTTTTAATTGATACTTTGATTTTAGCGGGTGCAGATGGCGATCGGGTAAAATAGAGTTGGGTCTTTTTATTCAGATATATGATTAATATATACGCTTACGCAGGTAAACCCCAAAATATTAAAGTTTTTGTTCAATGAATATTAAGCAAGTTTTAGTTATTGGCTTTGGAATCATTCTCAGTACTGTTGGGGTTAGCACCATTGCCTCGGTTTATATGCAAAGTTTTTTACGGGATACTGAGGATTGGGTCGTCCATACTTACGATATTCAACTCCGATTAAAAGGGATTGAGAAAAATCTCGTCGATGCAGAAACCGGCCAAAGGGGATTTATCTATACTGATGACGAAACTTTTTTAGAACCCTACAAACTGGCAACTCAAACGTTAAACACAAACTTTGATATCTTAGAAGACCTGATGTCTAACAACTCAGAGCAAGTCATTAATCTACAAAATATCAGAAATCTCTCCCAAGAAAAACTAGATGAATTGGCGCAAACCATTCAACTCAAAAGAGACAATCAAGAAGAGGAATTGTTGCGTTTAGTGAAATCAAAGAAAGGGAAAATAATCATGGATTTTATCCGAACAGATTTAGAGAATATGATTGATATTGAAAATCAAATCCTCGATCGAAGGTTAAAGCAGTTGTCTATTGCTTATCAACTGGTTGATTTAGTCCATGTAGGGACTTTGGTGATTGCCATGCTGATGGGGGTTACAACTATTATTTGGATGAATAAAATTGCAGTAGATCCGATCGGGAAAATATCGAATAATATTGCTGATTCTTCAAGTCAAATCTCTAGGAGTATTGAAGAACAGGAGAAAATTGCTCAACAACGAGCGATTTTCATTAATGACACAACTACAACGGCTAATGAATTGGGGGTATCCTACACTCAATCAGCAGAGCAGTCAGAGCTGGCAAATGCATCAGCTCAAGAAACATTAACCATATTAGAAACAGGTAAAAATGCTGTAGAAAATATTCGCCTAGAAGTAATAAATGTTCAGGAACAGGTAGAACTAATGGCGAATAAAATCATGGAATTGACTAAGCAAATCGATCAAATTGGCGAGGTTTCAGATGTGGTTCGCAGTATTGCCGATCAAACGAATATGTTGGCGTTAAATGCTTCTGTAGAAGCGGTAAGAGCTGGAGACAGTGGGAATGGTTTTTCCGTCATTGCTGTCGAAATTCGTAAGCTGGCCGATCAAAGTCGAGAATCTACGGTAAACATCAATGATTTGGTTATAGAAATTCAAAAAGCTATTCATGGAACAACTCAAATTACTCAACAAGGTAAAGAGAGTGTGAAAAGTTGTTTTAGAATTGCTCAGGACACCACCCAGACGTTTGAACATGTGAACACTTCAGTTACAAATGTAGTTCATAGTAACCAGCAAATTACCTTGAACTTAAAACAACAGCTCATTGCGGTTGAACAGCTTATTGAGTCCATTACTAGCATCAATGCTGGAGCAAAGGATAATGCCAGTTCTATGACACAGATCGGTGAGGGTATCCAACAGTTGAATGGTGTGGCATTGGAGCTGAAGAAAATTGTTTAAACGGACTGCTTCGTAAGCTATGACTAGAGTGTGAAGCACTATATTACTTTGAGAACGAACAGAGGTAATTATGGGAGGATCTTGACTAGATTGACGCGATCGCTATTTACCCTAGGCAAATGGTATGTTATCTGTAGTATAATTAAGCCATATTAAAGGGTTGTCAGGTTATGGTACAAATACTCCTAACCCTAGCGGTTCTAGGGACGTTAGTGGCACTTCTCGCGTCTATCGTCATTGGCTCATATAATTCTTTAGTTAAGTTACGCAATCGATATCAGAATGCTTTTGCCCAGATTGATGTGCAGTTGCGCCGCCGTTATGATTTAATTCCCAATTTGGTGGAAGCGGTGAAAGGGTACATGAAGCACGAGCGGGAAACCTTAGACGCTGTGATTCAAGCTAGAAACGCGGCGGTAAGTGCCACGTCCCAAGCTTCTCAAGCACCAGGCGATCCCACTGCGATGCAGACGTTGGGCAATGCAGAGGCAATGCTAACGGGATCTTTGGGACGGCTGTTTGCTTTAGCTGAGGCGTATCCAGATTTGAAGGCAGATCGAAATATGGCTCAGTTGATAGAAGAGTTGCGATCGACTGAAAATAAAATTGCTTTTGCTCGGCAGGCATTTAACGATGCGGTGACGCTCTACAATACCAAGCGTGAGGAGTTCCCCAGTAATACGATCGCCAGTTTCTTTAATTTTCGGGCAGCGCAGTTGCTTAAAGAAACCGATCCCAATGTAAAAAATGCGCCGACTATTTCGTTTTAGAAAACGATAGATTTTTATTGTGTTGTTTTGTTGGTTGGTTACTATGTCTTCCAAGTATTCAAGAAAAAGAAGAGATGATTTAGCCAGACATTGCCGCCAAATGTTAATGGAAAATAAGACTAAAGAAGAAGTTTTAAGTTACCTCAAGGAAATAGGTTGCTCGCTCTCTTCTTCATGTGTAATTTGGGCAAAAGCTAATAATCTATCTTTTGACAAAGCACAAATACAAGTATTAGCAAGTAAAACTTGGGAAAATGAAAGAAGTGATGCTATAGACTGTCACAATCAATTTATGGATATGCTGGATAAATTATAAATGCGCCCTAGAAAAAGATGAACTTTTTTGAACATCAAGAGCAGGCACAGCGGAAAACCGTTTATCTGATTTTCCTATTTGCGATCGCCATTATCGGTATGATTTTGGCAATCTATGCTGTGGTAGCGATCGTTGTCTACATAGAAGTGCAAACTCAGCAATCCCTCTATTCTCCAGAGATCTTAGCGATCGTTGCCTTCAATGTCTTGCTCATTGTTGGGTTGGGGAGTGGGACAAAAATCCTTCAATTGCGAGGCGGGGGTAAAGTCGTTGCCTCTAGTCTGGGCGCGCGTTTGGTTCATCCGGGCACTTACGATAAACTAGAGCGACAACTGCTCAATGTC
The DNA here is from genome assembly GCA_002340255.1 of Cyanobacteria bacterium UBA2566. GTDB lineage: Bacteria > Cyanobacteriota > Cyanobacteriia > Cyanobacteriales > Desertifilaceae > Roseofilum. The sequence continues at coordinate 3,474 of DDLS01000052.1, read as the reverse complement.
GTCGAAGAAATGGCGATCGCCTCCGGAGTTTCCGTTCCTCAAGTCTACATCATGGATCGCGAAGCCGGGATCAATGCCTTTGCCGCCGGGTTTACCGTTAATGATGCCATCATTGGCGTAACCAAAGGATGCTTAACCGAACTCGAGCGAGATGAACTTCAAGGCGTAATTGCCCATGAATTTAGCCATATTATTTATGGCGATATGCGCCTCAACTTATATCTCATGGGAGTCATCCAGGGAATCTTACTGATTCACATTATAGGGCGACAAATATTACACATGGTTTCTAATGGTCCTCGAGTGAATCGAAAAAAGCAAGGTCTTGTGATTATTGCTAGTCTCGCCGTTTTAGCCATTGGATATATTGGCTTTATCTGCGGACGAATGATTAAAAGCGCCATCTCCCGTCAGCGAGAATTTTTAGCCGATGCTTCTGCCGTCCAATTAACCCGCAATCCCCTAGGACTGTCCAACGCTCTGCGTAAAATTGGAGACTTAAGAGACGGATCTCAAATCAGGACTCCCACCGCCGAAGAAGCCAGTCATTTATTTTTTGGGGAAGCCATCAGCAGCTTCAATAGCCGCCTCTTTGCCACCCATCCCTCCCTGACAGAGCGCATTGAACGCTTGGAAAATTTGCCCACTGGCACATTACAAGGGGAGGCTCCTCCACCAGCACAGGAACGAACCGCCGCTCTAGAATCACCAGAGACTCCAGGAATTAGCGGATTGCAAGGTGGATTGCAAGGTGGATTGCAAAGTAGATTGCAAGAGACAACCATCCATGTCGATCTAGAATCAATTGTAGAGGAGATTGGCAACACAGACAGCGCCCATCTCAACTATGCCCAATCCTTGCTGGCGCAATTGCCAGAACGGCTCAAAACAGCACTCAAAGACGATCGCGGTTGTCGGGCGATAATTTATGGACTATTCTTAAACTCACAAAACAGAGAGATTAGGCAGAAACAAATTGCCCACCTAAAAGCCACCGAACCCTCAGAAATACTCAATCGTCTTTGGCAGATTGTCGTCTGTTTTGAACACTTAAATCCTCGCTACCGTTTACCCTTAATTGATTTAACCATTCCCGTACTCAGACATCTGTCAACCGACTGTTATCAACATTTGAGTCAACAACTGCAAACCCTGATTAATACTGGCGGAAAATTATCCTTATCAGAATACACTCTACAAGCCGTTTTATTCCATCGTCTTGCGCCCTATTTCCATCCTCACCATCCCTCAAAACCCCCATCTACTCATGAAACTTGGAATGATTGCCTGGTCGTTTTGTCAGGATTAGCTAAAGTGGGGTATCAGGATAAGCAACAAGCTATTGAGGCCTTTCAATCTGGATTGCAGCGACTCCGTGGTGCGTCTAACAAAACGCTTCCTAACCAACTGAGTCCGGTGAATCTGAGCAGTATTCGTAGAAGTCTTAAAAGGCTGATCAACACTACTCCAAAAGTAAAGCAGCGCATTGTAGATGCTTGCGCTCATACCGTTTTATACGATCGCGAAGTCAATCTTAAACAAGCTGAATTGTTACGCACGATTATCATTCTCTTAGATTGCCCCATTCCTCCATTTTTAGAGACTCTTGAATAATATTTAACCGTAAATAAACCTATGATTAACCATATCTTAACTTGACATTTGACCATTTTTTGAAATCATAAAAAGCGGGTATCTAATGGTAGAGTGGGGAAATTATGCAATTTTTTATTAAAACAGTTAAACCCTTCCTAGGGTTCTTTATATTAGCTCTGGCCGCTACCTCCTTATTAAATGGGTGTCAATCCTCTAACCCTCAATCTTACCAACCCATTAATATTGATGGTTCAAGTACCGTTTATCCGATTACTAAAACGGCTGCCGATCGCTTTAACGAAACCCAGAGTGTTCCCGTAGAGGTAACTGTAGGATTTTCGGGGACAGGGGGAGGCTTTAAGAAATTTTGTGCAGGAGAAACAGAAGTTAATAATGCCTCTAGACCCATTAGTTTATCGGAAATGGAAGCTTGCAAACAGGCAAAAGTATCTTATATTGAGCTTCCGATCGCTTTTGATGCCATTACTGTTGTGGTTAATCCCCAAAATAATTGGATTGAAAACATTACGATTGATGAATTACGAAAGATTTGGCAACCGGAAGCCCAACAGAAAATCACTCGGTGGAATCAAATTCGATCGTCTTGGCCGAACGCTCCTTTGAAATTGTATGGGCCGGGGACAGATTCAGGAACCTATGATTATTTTACTGAAGCAGTTACGGGGAGTGCAGGTTCGAGCCGTAGCGATTATATTGCCAGTGAAGATGATAGGTTACTGGAGCAACAAGTTAGCTCAGATGTCAATAGTTTAGGTTATTTTGGATTAGCCTATTACGAACAAAATAAAGATGAGCTAAAAGCCCTGAGTGTTGATAGTGGTCAGGGGCCGGTTTTTCCATCTAGGGAAACAGTGGAAAAAAGTGAATATCAGCCTCTAGCTCGTCCTTTGTTTATCTATATTAATCTGACGGCAGCTCAAAACAACCCAGCAATGAGAGAATTTGTGTACTACTTTTTAGAACAAGCCCCAGGAATTGCTGAGGAAGTGGGTTATGTGCCTTTACCAGAGGAAGCTTATCATATTAATGAAGTGACCTATAATCAAGGGGAAGTAGGCACGGTTTTTGAAGGTCAATCTCAGTTTGGCCTCTCTATTTCTGAGCTTATGCGTAAGCAAGCTAAGTATTAATTGAAGATGACCAAAATAACCCCTTATTGGCGGGAATCGTTAACTGAAGGATTAGGCACATTTATTCTTGTTTTTGCTGGCACAGGCGCAGTTATGGTTAATGACATAACTGGGGGTACATTAACCCATTTAGGAGTTAGTTTTGTCTTCGGTGCAGTGGTTGCGGCAATGATTTATGCCACGGGCCATATTAGTGAAGCCCATATTAATCCAGCGGTGACTTTGGGATTTTGGACAATGGGATCGTTTCCGGGAAAAAAGGTCTTACCCTATGTCATCAGTCAATGTTTGGGGGCGATCGCCGCATCCTGTGTATTACGCTATACTATCGGTCTGGTTGCCGATCTGGGAGCCACACAACCGCTCAACGGTAATGCAATGCAATCACTGGTCTTAGAAACCATTCTCACCTTTATCTTGATGTTCGTTATCTTGGGTTCGGGTTTAGACCGCCGCGCTCATCCGGGATTTGCAGGAGTGGCGATCGGCTTAACTGTGGGGTTAGAAGCTGCATTTATGGGTCCAATTACTGGCGCAAGCATGAATCCCGCGCGATCGCTCGGCCCCGCTTTTGTTTCCGGTCTCTGGGACTACCAAGGAATCTACTGGATCGCTCCCATTGTTGGGGCCCAACTTGCGGTCATTGTCTATCGCACTCTCTCTCCCAAATATGATTAACTGAGGGATTGCTCTCCCTATCTCCCCATCCCCCCATCCCCCCATTCCC
>DDLS01000055.1 GCA_002340255.1 Cyanobacteria bacterium UBA2566 | reverse complement strand
ATTTCCCTCAAACCCTCTTCCTATCTCCCTTTACCACTTTTGTCCTGTACTGAGAGATATTACTTCTCCTGACGTTTCCATTAAATACGCTAAAGTAGCTCTATCTACACCTTTCCTGCTGTAAAACGACGCACTACTATAGTATTCCGTAGATTGTAGGTCGGTAGTCTCTGCTTAATTAATCCATCTAGGTACAATCCATCGATAACACAATTGAAGAATCTAGTGGTGAAGTTACCGAGATTAATATACTGGGAAAAATGAGAAGGGAAGACGAGGTTAAATGAGTTTTCAGATATTCTGATTGTCCAGACATTTTCGCAGTCGTTCATTAATCGGAAAGTATCGTCTTTTCCCATTTTTTGTGGATTTCAAAATACCTAGTGAATACGATTTATTGAATCTAATTTTCCCATCCTGAATATCATCCCACGTCAAGGCACAAGCCTCACCAGGACGGCATCCTGTTAGAATCAGGAATTCTACAAAATAATGATAATGGCTGTGTGGGTACTGAGAGGATAACGGTTTATATTTATCGCATTCAAAGGCATCTAATATCGCTTCTATTTCTGTCCCTGAGTACGCTTGTTTAGTGCGTTTAGATTCTTTTTTCTCTTTCGGTATTTGTTGCTTCAGTCTACTCCAATAGGATTCATCAATCCTCCCATGGAAAAACGCAAAATTAGATGCTGCTACTAAAGACGCTACTACTCTTTTGAGTGTCGCTACGGAGTAGTAATCAAGCAATCGAGGTATTACCCTGTCATATTGACAGGGTAATACCTCACTACTTTGATTCTCTGGGTGAATTTTCGGTATTCTATTTTTGTCTGACATTGAGAAGTTGCCTTATTATTGCCCTACAGACGAGGCAACGTCACTTTGTAGACACACTAGAGATGTTGGGATACTTGTTTCAAAAGAAGCCCGTGACGAGGATTGAACTCGTGACCTCACCCTTACCAAGGGTTAAATGGTGAATCATCGTTTGTTCATGGATATACACACTCTATCTCATCTTTAGTCGATTGTGTCCACTGTGTGTCCATGGACGGGCAATGGTTGATGATTTGTTCAACTTTTGAGCCAAAAAAAGAGAGTGGGCACAATGACCTACTCTGTTGGTTAGCTAATCATCTTTACCTACAGCATTTAATGCAGCTATTCCTATAAGGTTGAATAAGTGTTAATAACGGATATTGCGAGTTATCTAATGAATAAACTACAAAAACACCTTAGATGGTTGAGAGATTGGCTCAAAGCACGTGACACCATTGATGTGTTTAACGTGCTAATACCTTGTGTGGTGATATTAACTGCTATAGTCTACATGCTCAGATAATTAAAAAACCGAGTAAGTCATCACACTTACTCGGTTAATGGGCTACAAATATCTCATACAACTATCCCCTTCATTTTCTAACCCCACATACGTTGCCATTAAACGCCCCCTATCACTTCTCAACCCACGTTGTAAACTCTCTGGACTATCTGGGTTATCTACTCTCTCCCACCAATAACCAAATCTATCCGTCACCCTATGACCCGGTAGAATTGCCCTCATCATCTTATGGGTAAAGTGACCGGTTCTCATTAACTGTTCCTTGTTCAGCACTTTACCCGCGTAAGGGTTGGTTTTTGGTCTGGGGGTGAGTATCTCATCAACCTTAGCCCGGTGACTTTTCTTGGCTTCATCACGTCCCGATCGGGGGGATGAAATGATTTTCTTGTCACCCTCTAGCCGGTAAACAATCCCCCCATCATCAAAGTCAACGGTAATGATTTTGCGCTTCAAAAGTTCGGCAACAATCTGGGATGAAATGTAAACCCCATCAGACATAGAGCCATAGCCAATTTTCTCTAGTAGCGCTTTCGTCTGGTCAGATAGCGTTAACGTTGTTCGGTTCCGATTAGCCCCCTCTTTTCTTGATGCTTGAGAGTGTAAACCATCTTTCTGTGTACGCATAATCAGTGTCACCGTTATTAGGGGTTACATTAATTATGCATACAATCAGTGTCACTATTTAGAGGGGAAGGATGTCCTCTTCCGGTTTATTCTGTTTTCTCCTAATATTTTAGCAGGAAGAAAATGTAGATGTGTGATGGTCACTTTTACCCTAAAATTTTAGGGTAAAAGTTAGTAGTAGAGGGAATAAGAGAAAGGGTGGTTATTTCCGAATTAAAGAATCCCCATCAAGCACATTTTACTCAATGGGGACTGGCGATTTATTGGATGTCTTATAAATCTTTAAAAGGCGTTGCTATACAAGTGTACAGTAGTATTAAGTTCCGCAGAGACAAGGTGGTTTTCTAGGAAGAAAGAAACACCTTCCTTATCATCAATCCACGCTTGAACTCTTGGGTCAGGGTGCGAGAAATTAGGGTCAAATCTAACCCAATACTCCCATCGATTAGCAGGGCGACGAAATCGATTGGCAAACAAACAAAACTGAACGAATTCAACTGTATGAATATAAGGGCTTTCTGCAAACTCCTCATAGTTAAGCTGAACCTTATCCCCTACGTTGAAACGATTCGCCCCTGGATAATCTGACTCGTTGATGTAGGTGTAAATCTGAATCTTATCGTCATCTGCTTCCACAAAGGAATCCTTACAGGGCAAGGGTTTCAGTCGTTAGATAATACATTGCATATTACATAAGGAGTCCAGTTCATTGCATATTACTGCTGTACGGTAGTATTGCACCCCTCCACTTATACAGATAGTTTGCGTCATAGATTCATTGCAGACTACTACTGCACAGTAGATTTATTGCACCCTATCAATCTGCAAAGAGGATATGGATTGCACATTACCGGCAAATAGACATTCAGGGGAAAGGCTGTCCTATCACAACCCTATAGGAGACTGATAGGACAGAGTGAAAATAAAGTGGGAGTTGTCATGGCTTGACAAAAGAAAATTATGGCTACCTATGACGATAGCCATGTGAGGATGATTGCCAAGGGGAGTAATGATTTTATTCTTCCCTGGGGGTCAGCTTATCAGGGGAGTAGTAGTAAGTGTCGTTCCAGCACTCTTCTCTACTCGTTCCAACGTTGACTTTTAATCCCCATTTACCGTCCTTGTTCTGTGGGTGAGTGATAACCCCCTCCATAGAGGCACCATGAGTATCTTCAACCCAAACGTTATCGCCTACAGAGTAGCTATCAGACTTTTCTCTAGGCGATAACTCTTCTAACGGGAATCGGTAGGATATCCATTTTTCTTTACTGGACTTGAACTCTACTTCCCACTCCCCATATTTATCAGGGGGGTTGGTAATGATTCCCTCCCGTTTGCCGTTGGCAGTAGTGACCCAAACGTTATCCCCCCTAGAGAACGGCAAGTCGTCCTGATTTGGGTTTTGGGATTTTACTGTCTCAACTGTCTTGTCATTCCGTATCCCTTGTCCTGACTGGGTTTGAGGACAAGACAATTCACTGTCTTGCATTGTCTTGTTATTGTCTTGATTGTCTTGTTTGCCTTGTTTGCCTTGTTTGACATCATCAGATGAGACAATTGAGACAGTATGAGACAATAAATTTTCCTGTATTGTCTCGTTGTCAATTCCTTGTGTCGAAAGGGTTTCAGGGTTTTGAGACAATTGAGACAGTGAATTCCCAAAGTTTTGATTGAGTTTATCCAATGACTCAACAACCCATCCTCTGACCTGCTTCCCATTCTGGTAAAATTTGCTCGGTTGATAGCCCAAGTGGGTCAGACAATCTTTAATCCGTCTTGCCTCCCTTGAGTTGTAAGTCTTAGGCTCATCCATACCTAAATGTTCAAAGCAATCCCTAACCGTAGTCGCCTGCTCTCCCTTTTCAATGAGTGCATCCCTGAGAAACTCTACCCATGGGTCTTGGGACTCATAACCCTCATTATTGATGGCTAACGCTTCCTCTTCAAGCTCTGATAGATACCACTTTTCACCCCTAGCCCATAGAGCGTATGCAGCGCCCCATATCTTGTCCCGTTCTTGAGTGAGTAACTCACGATTGACCCGTCCGTTACAGGAGATAACCCAGAACCGTCTAGAGCCTGTGGGGTCATTAAGAAACTGTGTCTGGTTGGTTGTGCCACAGACGACAAACCCGCGCTTACACTTCTCTGTCTTGCGTCCATAGGGGGGTCTGATTTGGTCAGTAGTTGCTGACATGGACTGCTTTATCTTGCTGATAGCCGTCTTGCTGAAAGCGTTTTCAATCTCTGCCAGCTCAATAACCCATGATTGGTGAGCCTTCAATAACTCATCCTTGTTGCTACTGTCTAGCTTATCTAGAGAATCGGTGAACCAGTCACCCGCAAGGACGCTAAAAAATGTTGATTTCCCGATACCTTGGGAACCATGGAGGACTAGCGCTGTATCCATCTTGCATCCTGGTGTCATAGCCCTTGCTACAGCGCCTATAAGCCACTTAACAAGGAAGGTTTCATGCAATGACTCCCTTGTGCCTAGATAGCGCTTGGCAAGCCCGTCTAGCACCGATAAATCGTTCCCATACTTCTCATGACATCCCTTGAGATACTCCTGTATGGGGTGATAGCTGTCCTTCTTAGCAGAGATACCCAGGACGCGATAGAACGTATCAACGGAGGTGTACAGGTCGTTGTCAGCACAGCCACGCACCCATAGCGCGTCACCATCAACGCCTTCTCCAGGGGATGCTTCAATCTCTTTAGACAGTTCGTTAAACCTAAGCTGAACCCCTAACCCATCAATAGCTAATTCTGCTTTCTCAATGGGGGAGAGTTTAGCGCTACCGCTTCCCCTCTTTTGATCGGTTTTTCCTTTGGCTTTTGGCTCTGGGAATTGCTTCTCCCATTGAGCTATCGTCATCGCCAGTTCAATCACCTTATCAAAGTCGCCACCGTTGACGATAAAATCATCCATCCCTTTAACGTCCTTGATTGTCAGATTCTCACGGGTAAGGATGTCGGTTGCTTCCCACGTCCCGACCCGTACTTTACACCCCCTATCTTCTAATACTTTCGCCAGTTTACGCCACGCTCGGTAAACGTCCGGGTTTGCCCTAAAGTCAGAGTCAGGGATTAGGGTTACAGGTCTATCCTTCCCACAAAAGGTTCCCAGGGTATCTACCAGCTCAGTTGACTCCGGCTTGAGTCCCATTGTGCAACCTGGAATGGACAGAGTTATATGACCGCTCTCAAGTCCACGCGCTGCCTTTTTTGCCCCTTCTGTGATGACGATAGGGAGGTCATCAAAAGCGGTTAACAACACCCATAATTCTTTGTTGGGTTTGACCGTAGCCAAGTGTTGTTGATTTTTTTGGGCTACCAGTGGAAAATCATTTAACTTTCCCTGAAACAGGAGAGCATCATAACTACAGTCCTCTCCCTCTCCTTTCTTCCTGCACTTGTACTTAGCGCCCTTTCCAGGATTCTTTAGCCGCAGTTGCCAAGACTTCCTGTTTGGTTTCCCATCAGCGCCTATGCCAGTAACGGTAAACCCAGATTCATGGCGTTTGAACTGCTCTAACAGGGTTGGGTTGGTGATTCCCGATTTTGCCATCTGTTGAGCAAACCAGTCCTCTGGCGAAACGTGAGAGTGGTTCTCATTTTGTGGTATACTGGTAGTATTAGAAGGACTACCCGTTGCGGACACGGCGGTATCTGTAATACTATTGTTCATTAGATATTTGAATTTTTTGGATGACCGGCAGGGGTAACCTCCGGTCATTTCTTTTTTTGTGGTTACCCCACATTCAATCATTTTACATTAACGCTCTCTACTTAAAGTCTTTCAATCACCTCTAACGCTTCCTTTATTTTGGCTTTAATCTTGCCTCCTGAGTTTGCTTTTAATGATAGAGCGTCATTTAATATTTCAATGACTTTATCTAACTCAGTGGGACGGTTATACGGTTGTAAATCCCCACAGTCTAGCGCTCTAGCGTAAGCTAAAACGTCATCTATTAGCGTCACTGGTATCCTTACCGGTTTAGTCTCCTTACATGATTTCCATGTGCTGTGAACGGGCTTCAATCCGGTTGTGTTGCTCTTGCGCTTCATCTTGTGCTATCTATTTTCTCTCTACCGTACAGTAGCATGGTAGGAAAGGTCAAGCGCTGTTATACTTTCTTCTTATAATTAAAATAGTGATGATAGATAAGTATCTACTGTTCAGTAGGTGCAAGTATCACAGCAATTTACCCTAAATATTTAGGGTAAAATTCCTTTAAGACGTTAATCAGCTATTTATCCCTGGCAACTCAACATCCTCATCAGGTGAAAAGTAATGTTTATCTAACATCTCCCCAGACGTTTCAAATAACTTTGCAATAGTAGCCCTATCTATTCCCTTTCTTAAATAAAGGGATGCCGATGTATTCCTCAAGTTATAAGTAGGGAGTTTCTGTCTGATTATCCCATCATTAAATAACCCATTGACTATTCGATTAAATACTTTTGTGGTGAAGTTGTAAAGGTTAATGTAGCCGCTTTTGAAGGATGGAAATACCAGATTCAAAGAATTGTAACTCCTAGGATTCCTGTGCTGCATGGCAAGACATTCCTTTAATTGCTCATTGATTGGAAAGTATCGCGTTTTTCCATTTTTTGTACTCTTCAATACCCCTAGCGAATAGGACTTATTGAAGCGTATTTTTTCCCCTTCAATATCACCCCAAGTTAGCGCTATCGCCTCACCAGGACGGCAACCGGTCAACACCAGAAATTCCACAAACCGATAATAGTAGCTATGGGAGTAGGCGTTTTTATTGGGGCAATACCTATCTCTTTTGAACGCTTCTAGAATGGCTGTAACTTCATCTACTGAGTAAGCCTTCTGTGTTCGTTTACTTTCCTTTTTACCCTTTGGTAATTGTGCTTTTAACCTTCTCCAATAATTCTTAGATATCTTCCCATTTCTGAATGCAAGGGTTGATGCTGCTGAAATGGTGGGTAATACTCTGTGAAGTGTGCCGACAGAGTAATGCCCCATTAACACCCCTACAACGGTATCTGATTGCTTTGGGTCTAACTGCTCTGGTGATAATTTCTTGATAGCGTTATCCACTGCTACCCAATGGTTCTTTTGTGTGGTGAGTGGGGTATACACCTGATTTACTTCCTTGTAAAACCCCCAAACGTCATCTAGACCCCAACGATTAGACTCCTCTATGAAGGCATCTATGGCCTCTTCATTCTGTCTATGATTTTGGGTATACCTTCTCAGTGATGGGTCAAACGTTCCTAACTGGATATCCCGTTTAATCTGACCGATTACACTTTGGGTGATACTCATATCCAATGGGTCATCATACCTACCCAATCCTGATAGAGTGTATCGTTTACCTAGATAGCACCATCTTAGGCGTATGTACCCATTACGATTTTCTGGCTTGATTTTTGGCAGTCTCTTTTTCATGGTGCATTTTGTGGCTATATTTTGTCCACAAACACACAATGAGTCATCTAGGGAGTTACCCCAATCGATAGAACCCTTACAGACTAAGAAGCCCGTGACGAGGATTGAACTCGTGACCTCACCCTTACCAAGGGTGTGCTCTACCACTGAGCTACACGGGCAATTCATTAGCTAAACTTTCAATTCTAACTGCGTGTTAGAAGAGACGGTGATGGGCCGAGCTGGATTTGAACCAGCGTAGGCATAGCCAGCGGATTTACAGTCCGCCCCCATTAACCACTCGGGCATCGACCCTTTCGCTCACTGACTCCTTAATTTAGCATAAGGTTTAGTAAAAACACAACCCCCTGGGGATTTTTTTTGAGATGGAGGTTTATCGATCTGGGAAACTCTCATGAGATGCTGATGAGCGGGGCGATTGCGCCCTTCCCGGTAAGCCCGGAATCCATCGGCGGTCTTTGGGGGATTTTGCCGTGCGTCCGGGACGGGGGGGACGATGGGGAAAGTCACTTTCATCATAAATTTCACCCACTAACTCTTCTAAGACATCTTCGAGAGTGACCAGTCCTACGGTGCCCCCATACTCATCCACAACGATCGCCAAATGAATCCGACTTTGGAGCATTTCCTTCAACAGATCGCTCACCCCTTTCACCTCCGGCACATAGACAGGTGAATCCATTCCGGCTGTCACTGGGGCTAAATTACGCTCTCCTGGGGGGAGATTTTTCAGGGTTTGGAGGGCGCGTTTGAGGTGAACGACACCGAGGATTTGATCTTTTGACTCTTCCTGAACGGGAATTCGGGAAAATCCAGTTTCTAAACAGAGATTCACCAACTCTTGCAACGTGGCTTCATGGGAAATGGTACGCATATCAATGCGGGGTTTAACCACATCTTTCGCGGTCAATTCATCGAGCATCAGGGCTTTATTGAGCAACTCATGCTTATAGAAATCCAGTTTTCCTTTACCGCCCAAAATCTCAATCATCAATTGCAAATCTTGCAGGGAAGCATCATCCTGGGTAGTGTTGCCCTGGAAAAAGCGAATCGCACTTTGGGCAATCCATTCCAGAAAATCAATAATACCGATCGCCGATAATGCCCGAGATAGCCAATAAATCGGTCGCACCACCGCCTTAAAAAAGGCCAACACATTATTGATAGCCAGGGACTTCGGCGTAATTTCGCCAAAAATCAACACCAGAAACGTAATGACTGCGGTTGCCACCCCTAACCCCGCATTGCCTAACCAGAGGGCAAACAGGTTACTGGTAAGGACAGCGGAAAAATTATTAATCAGGTTATTGCCAACGAGGAGAGTAGTAATAAACCGAGTCCGTTGCTCTAGAACCAGGCGAAAAATCCCTTGAGGGTCTCCCTGTTCCTTAATTAGGGCGCGGAGTTTGAAGTTATCGAGGGCAGTAATGGCTGTTTCTGAGCCAGAGAAGCAGGCTGAGAGGACTAACATGACCATTAAGACTGTTGCATCTAGCCAGATGGAGCCAAGCAAAGGACCACTTTCAGCCGCTGCCAGCAGATGGGAAGTAAGAGGGTGGGGAATCACCAGAATGTTGGATAAGAAAGCAATACTTAATTATGGATGATTCATGATGCTATTCAAGGGGGATTTCGGCAAAGTTTTTCAGCATTACATCGATCGCCGATAGAGTAACCAGACAAATAGGGGGGAACCCAGAAGAGCCGTGACTGCACCAACGGGTAACTCTACAGCGCCTAACCGGGAGAGTAAGTCCGCTAAGGTTAGCACCCAAGCGCCTCCAAGGGCAGAGAGGGGAATAATCCAACGGTAATCATTACCACCGATCAGTAAGCGAATACCATGGGGAACAATGAGACCGACAAAACCGATTAATCCGGCAATACTGACGGCTCCAGCAGCCAGTAGGGTGGCAATAGAGCCGATGAGCAGACGCGATCGCCCCAAGGATACGCCTAATCCTACCGCTAAATCATCGCCTAAATTCAGGACATTGAGCGATCGGGCTAAGAGAATAGCACCTATCAACGCCAAAATTAAATAGGGAGCCGCCACTTGTACCTCTGCCCATCCCCGACCATTCAAGCTGCCTACCAACCAATTGAGCGCCTGCTGAATGCGGCTATCTGCGGATAATAACAGCAATGTGGTCTGCACTGCCCCAAATAGGGAAGAGACCGCCACACCCCCTAAAATTAAGCGCTCTACAGAGATGCCATTCACACTGCGAGCCAACCCATAAACGAGGGTTGTGGTTAAAACTGCACCTAACCAAGCTCCCAAGGGTATCCAACTTTGAGCAACCCCCAACGTCACCATAGCAACGGAGACTAAACCCGCACCGGCAGAAATACCGAGTAAAAAAGGGGTAGCTAAGGGATTGCGTAACATGCCTTGCAATAAAGCGCCAGAGGTTCCCAAAGCCGATCCCACACAAACAGCAGCGACGACTCTGGGCAGTCGCAACTGCCAAATAATGGTTTGATTCACTGTATCTCCCTGATGCCAGAGGGCTTCCCAGAGTTCGGTTTGAGTCAGGGAAACAGCCCCAAATGAGAGGGACAGAGCTAAGGTTAAGCCTAAGCCAACGGCGATCGGCAGGAGAATGGAGAAGACACGAATAGGAGTCACGAGCGTCAAGACTTAATCAAGAATGAGTAATATTACAATTGAACAATTGATGTTATCCCAGTATCGATGAATATCACCCGCAAATGGTCAGCCAAACAGCAAAAAGCTAGAGAAATCCTGATCCGGCTGAAGCGTTTGTATCCCGATGCCACCTGTACCTTAACTTATGAAACGCCCGTACAGTTGCTGGTGGCGACCATTTTATCCGCCCAATGCACGGATGAGCGCGTGAATCAAGTGACTCCAGAATTATTCCGACGCTATCCGGATGCCCCTGGGTTAGCAGATGCACCGTTAGAGGAATTGGAGGCTTTGGTGCGATCGACTGGATTCTATCGCAATAAAGCCAAAAATATTAAAGGCGCTTGTCACATGATTGTGCAAGATTTTGGGGGCAAAGTGCCTCAAAGAATGGAAGAATTGCTCAAACTTCCTGGCGTTGCTCGGAAAACGGCTAATGTTGTCCTTGCCCACGGTTTCGGCATTAATATGGGCGTAACTGTTGATACTCATGTCAAGCGTTTAAGCGATCGCCTAGGCTTAACCGAACACAAAGACCCCATTCGCATAGAGCGAGACTTAATGCGCCTCCTGCCCCAACCTGATTGGGAAAATTGGTCAATCCGGTTAATTTATCATGGTCGCGCCATTTGTCAGGCGAAAAAACCGGATTGTGCGAATTGTGTTTTAGCCGATTTGTGTGAGTTTAATCAAAGCTGATCGAGCTGCACAACAACAATTTATCAGTAAATGAAGGTTGGGTTAAGTGCCAGTCAACCCAACTTTCAGAGCTAGAGCTAACGTCATTATGGAGAGATTTTTTGTCCTATAATTACAGTAACTGGGCCGCCAAAAACAGGGCCGATAAAGTTAAGTTCCGTAAAATCACTTGGGTTCAATCCGAGGAAAGTAGCCACAGCAATATCTCCATTCACTCCATCTGTAAAACCCGAACTTTTATTCCGTTCAACGTACAGAAGTGTGCCACCGGTTACTGCTGTCAAGTTCAGACTACCCGCTTGTCCTCCAGGAGAATTGAGATTCATTTGTCCGCCAAAGGTTGTGTTGATTGGGGTAGGATCTAATAAAATATCCATGATGGGATAGACTTGCTTGCCAATTTCAACGACATCTTGGTTGGGATCGAAATCGGTGATAAAGTCGGCGTTAGATGGACTTACAGATGCAGGAAGATTTCCTAGCCGAGGAAAGAAACCGAAGAATGGAGAAGTTGGAGGAAACGGAATTTCCGTATTTCCAGGGCCGAGTAGTTCTGTCAAGTTAAAAACAAAGCGGTCTGTCCCATCTGCTATAATTGAGCCATCAAAACCACTGAGAGTGTCACTACCCAAGCCTCCTTCCATAATATCGATGTCATGTCCACCAACGATACTATCATTACCAGCACCACCTAGGAGTGTATTATTCTGGTCTCCACCTAAGACGGTATCATTATCATTTCCACCATCTATGAAATCGTGACCGATACTACCAAGGAGGCGATCGTTTCCTGCCCCACCTTGGATACTATCTTCACCATTACCACCGTCAATAGTATCGCCACCTGAACTCTCTGCACCACCGGCAATGCTGTCATTGCCATTGCCACCAACAATGGAATCTCGACCAGAGTCATTGGTTCCACCACGGATAGTATCGTTTCCATCTCCTCCAATGAGTGTATCACCAGGAGCATTAGACCCTTGATTTCCACCAAGGATGCTGTCGTTACCTTCCCTACCATCGTAGTAGTCTACTCCAGTGGCTCCTACCGCAGAACCCAAGCGACCGATCGTATCATTACCGAATCCACCGTCTATAGTGTCATTGCCTTGAACAGCATCATCACTTGCAGGAATAATGGAATTGACTAGACTCGCGTCAACATCCAGGTAATCATCGCCATTACCTCCCCAAATACTATCGTCATCACGACCACCGGCAACAGTATCGCTACCACCGACAGTATCATCATTAACAGAGTTAAGACCTGCGAAGATACTGTCATTTCCATCTCCACCCTGGATGGTATCGCGACCCAATAGCCCTCCAACGAGAATGTCATTACCTTCTAGTCCATCAAGGTTGAGGTCAAAGTTTAATATGACAGTTGCTAAATTAGAGGTCTGGTTTGTAGCTGTGTTTCTGGTTGTATACTGAAAACTTCCTGGGTCTAATATATTCGGAATAAATGTGATGGTATCACCAGCTAAATCAACTGAATAACCAAACGGATTACTGACGCTATGAACCACCAGGTTATCATTCGGTAAGTCATTAGCTAAGATGTCAGCCGTATTGATGGTAATAGGAACAGTATTATTTTCATTTGCCTGACTAGCAAGAGAGTCGTCGCCTGATGTCCCCGTCACTGTTGCCGAGAAGCCACTTAATGTATCTGGATTAGCTTGTAACGATCCAGGTATGGGCAATTCTGTTGGTAATTCTAAAATCGCCTCAGCCAAACCAAATATGTTGGCTCGTTGATAATCCGTATTCGTGTTGGTGACATTATCATCCTCACTATCTCCATCAAAGATACCATAGCCTGTATTTTTAATCCAAGTTTCAAATTCAGCAGGCGTCAATCTTCGACCTAGTTTTTCCATTGCCAACTGTTGTGCCAAAACTGCCATCCCCGCCACATGAGGTGCTGCTTGCGATGTCCCCGATTTTTCATTGAATCCAGTTCCAGTAGCATCGGCACCATGAATTCTCGCTCCTGGTGCAAAAACACTTGTTAATGTTGGATGGCGTTGTGAAAATGCTGTAATGTCATCTGGCCGGGTATTCCTATTGATCGATGCTACTTCATCAAATGTCACTTCTCCATCGTCATTGAGATCGGCAAACGTGCGAAATTCCGTGTAGGAATTATCAAAAACAGCACCAACTGATAATGAATTTGGATCGGCAGAGGGATATTTTACTCCGGGAACACTTTCATTTGACCAAAAGTTATTTCCTGAAGAAGAGACAACAATGATATTTTTTGCCGCTAAATCTCGTAGCTCATCAGAAAATGGGCCATTACTTTCTGGACTGCTGTAGTTACCATAACCCAACGACATATTGACAGCGACAATATTGTATTCATCGGCATTGTTAACAATCCACTGCAAAGCTTGTTGAATATCGTAGGAGCTTCCTTTTCCTTTGTTGTTTAAAACTTTGAGGTGAATAATATCTGCTCCAGGGGCAACCCCAAGAAAGCGACTATCTGAAGAAGCAACAATACTGGAAACATGAGAGCCATGCCCATTATCATCAATAGCTTCATTGCTCTTATTGTTTACATAATCATGAGTAAACTTGATTCTATTTTCAAAGGCAGGATGCGCCTCATTAATACCGCTATCGAGAATAACAACAGCATAGCCACTTCCATCAACACTATCAAAGCGCTGATCTGCTTTAAAAGTATCAACGCTAATGAGTGGAAGTGATTCATTGGTATCACTTTCTGCAATAAAATCTGATACATCAGTAGTTATTCCAGGCAGTTGAGGAACGATGCGAGTGTTAAGTAGGTAGTTAGTAGGAGCGTCGCTAGTAATGCGTAACCGGTAAGCACCACCAGGGAGTTCTCCAGAGATGACAGAGGTGTTGTTGTTCAGTTGTCCGTTGAGAACGACGTTACCTTCTTCGTCTAAGACATCGACGGTGGCTAAGGCGGTAAGTCCGGTTAGGGATAACTCGAAGGTGTTGGTTGCACCGAGGCTGAATTTGTAGTAGTCGGCAACATCGCTACCGCCGACGCTTTGGGAGAAGGTTCGGGTATTGGAGGCGAGAGAGATGCTGCTGGCGGTTTCTAGGGTGTTGCCGGGATCGGTTTCGATCGCCGTAACTTCAGCAGCAGGTGGCAGGATGGAAAGGCTGGGTGCTGGAGAGGGAGAGGATGAGGGAATATCGGGTACGGAAGGCAGGGGTGAAGGAGTGGGAATGTTGAGGAGGGTGTTGGTGAATTGGGATGCCTCAAGGGTGGTTGCGTCGATGCCTTGGAAGATGCCGATAATGGCTCCGGTGCTGCGATCGCTCACTACACTATCTTCTCCCCGTTGAGTCACTAGTAGACTATCAAACGTCACTCCAGCAGCCAGGCCAATCTTATCCTGTCCTGGAGTAAAGTCAAGGATGACATCTTCACCACTGCCTAAGACAAAGATATCTTGTCCGGGGCCGCCAACTAGGGTATCGTCGCCTAAGTCACCGTAGACGATATCGTTACCGCGATCGCCAGAAACCCAATCATTACCCTGTCCGCCGCGCACGCAGTCATCACCTTGACCGCCATGGACCGTATCGTTGCCCAAATTTCCATTGACATAATCTTCCTGTGGATTTCCGACGATCAAATCATCATCTTTTCCTCCCCAAATGCGATCGGCACCCGTGCCACCTAACATCACATCATTTCCTTGATTACCGTAGAGTTGATCGTTGCCAGCATTACTGGCAATAATATCTGCACCTGCTAATCCCCAAATTATGTCATTTTCTTGGGTTTCAACGATTAAATCATTCTCTGGTGTTCCGAAGCGAATCATCGGTATTGCCTCCTGATTAGGTTGATGAAAAGCCTTTGAAGTGTCAATCTTAGAGGAAAAAAGAGGAGAAATCAGTTTTTTCTGATTTCTTTACCTCTTGAATTTGTGTCTTTGTGTCTCCACACAAACTTTCTTTATTTTAACATACATTTCAGGGTTTATATTTATTTTATTACTAGCATCTATAAAGATTGTTATAGCAAATAAAAGTTCTGAAAATAATTCAGAATCTATCATTATTAATCGACTTTAGATCGAGTCCTATTAAACAATTTTTCTTGCAATCAGAAGGAAGCAATTACAAAGATGATCGAGATTCTTGAGATTGCCTCCTTCCACTCCACTCCATTCTTAATCAGCATTACTTAGACTACAGACTTCCGTAATCTTAAGCCAGTACACACCAGACCCAGTGTTACTAAGCTGATGAGACTCGAAGGCTCAGGTACATCTTTAACTTCTCCAATGCCTCCTGTGATATCATTATCACACTCTAGACCTAGATGATATAAAAAGTCTCCAGTAGAAAATAAGGAAGAATCAAAACTAAAGGCAAAGGTATGATTTCCAGTCGCATTAAAATGAGTAAAATCTAATCCGAGAGTACTCACATCACTGACAAAGTTAATATCACCTAGCTTGGTTCCAGAAGCGATTACATTTTGTACATGACGGCTTTGATCGAAGTATGGATCGATTGCCGAAAAATCTCCAATGGAAGGGGTGCCTCCATGACTGGTTACCCAATTATTATAGGCGGATAAATTGTCCAGAAGAAGACCATTTTGATTGGCTACATCTGTTGCTGTAACATTACCAAAAACACCCAAACTTGGAGCCGCAGATTCATTATTACTGGAAAAGCGAACACCAAATAGATTCCCATTAGCACTAGCGGTATTGAGGTCTTGTCCTGAGAAATTGAAGAATAAGTCTCCCCAACTCACCTGATTATCATGAGCATAATCACTATGTACTCCTTCTAGAGGAGTATTGGCATTAATTGCCATAAAAATACGATCGCGGGTTTGCTTGATAGCAGTTCCATAAATTTCATACTTGGTTCCACCAACAATATGGCCAGACATACCATCATTAAAAGAGTCAATGGAGTAAGACCAATCATTATGCAAAACAGCCGCTTGAGATGGCAATGTAATACTGACAACAGTCGTGCTACTTAGGATACAAGAAAGAGCAACGAATTCTCTTAAGTTAAACCTGGCCATAAACTTAATGCCTCCAAATTGTAATACGAAGCGAAACCCAAAAATTTGAGCGAGTCTTTATCTCTGGGTTAAGCGAGATGCTACAGGTGTGACCCATAACGTAAGGTTCTGTCGTTGAATAACTTTTACTTCCTGACCGGTGAGCAACGTTGTTTCCTCCGTGCAGGTGGCCGGCCACCAAGAGCCTCGGTAATATACTCGGCCCCGTCCATAGGGAGGAATGGGCTTGTCCACTACTCCTTCCCCTTCGAGGGGAACTAAGGGATCGGAGGTTGTCCAGCAAGGTAATAAGGGAGTGGGAATTGTCACTTTAGGCGATGATGGTCTAGACACACCGCGAAGCCATTGCCACAGGTTAGCCCTAGGAGGGGGTGTTTTATGCCAATTCATAGACATGTCTCCTATGTGATTTTTAGTCTTTATAGTGACACAACTAATTGATACTGAACTTTTCCTGACTTGTCAAGGGGTTTAGGTCTAGATTTACACAAAACGTTACAAATTCTCGTTCCAGGTAGGGGAAATGGCTTATCTCTACCTGGAACCTCGATCGCCCAATACTCTTGGTTAACTAACCGGCTTCCTCTTAGGAGCCTGGGGTTCGACATTGGTTGGAACAATGGGATCTTCAGCGATCGCGGCGTTTTCTGACCAAGCAGACTTGACCAATAACTGGCTAGATGAAGAGGCGATCGCCAAAAAAGTGGATAGGGTTAAACTTAACAAGATAAAGCTTTTCATCGGATTATGTTCAGCAACATTAAGGAACAAAGCTAAACCAAATCAGTTTTTGATTAGCCTTACTTTTACTGTGACTAATTTTGCATTTATCCACCAGATCGGCTAAGATCGCTAACAAGCTGATCTAAAATTGATCTTGACAAAAAAACAATATCAATATGCAGACTCTTAGAGCTTCTAAAAATGGACTCACATGGATCAAAAAGTCTAGAAACCAAAAAGGCTGGACTGTTGATAGCGATAAATGGCTTCTTGAAGCCACCAAAATTCTTGAGCCTAACCGTAAGGATGGCCAACCTTTTGCTGAAGGGATTTCTGAGGGAACGTGGAAACGTTTTCTTGCTGGAAAATACCCCATTAATGCTAATGCCTTCCGTGCTTACTGCCAAGTTTTATCACTGAACTGGGAAGAAGTCATTGATAAAACGAATCCTGAAGATCGTACAGGAATCTGGATACCCAACCTTCGTTGTCGGAGAGTCTGGGGTCGAGAAATTCTCACGACTGAAGTGCTAAATTATCTTAAAGATCCTCAACAGCCCTTAATTTTATCATTGAACGGCACGGCAGGCTATGGAAAAACAGAGGCAGCTTGTCAAATTGCCCAGACAGCCCTCGAACAGAATCTTTTCGCTGAGGTTCTTTGGGTAACCGCTAGGCAAAGTGAATTTGTTGATGGAACCCTTAGCCAAACCAATCAGGACGACACTTTAACTTGGAACCAGTTTATTAATCAGATAGCCCATCAACTAAGTTGTACTCAGCAGAAAGTTCAGGAAAAATTAAGAGAGAAAAAAACACTTGTGGTTTTGGATAATGCTGAGACATCAAATATTGAAGAAATCCTACCTCGGTTGGTCAAAATGCTTAATCCTAGTCGAGCTTTGCTAACCAGTCGTATTGAAAAGAAAGTTCCCTATCTAGGATTGAAGCATGTTCCAGGATTAGAACAAAGATGGTCTTATGCCCTTTTGCAAGATGAGGCAAAGAATAATAATATTTCTGCTTTGTTAAATGCTAGCGAACGCAATTTACAAAGAATATATGAATTATCTTGTGGCGCACCGCTAGCCTTGCATTTTATCGTCGGACGTGTTTGGTATGATGAAGATTTAGAACCGGTTTTGTCTTCCTTAGAAGAAGCGAGTGGAGAAGTGGAAAACTTCTATAAGTTTTCTCTAGAAACTGCATGGAAACATTTGAATGATTCAGCTAAAAATGTATTGCGTTATATGGGTCAACAAGCGGATGCTGGTATAACTTTAGATGAATTATTAGGAACTCAAAAAATCGAGCGGTCAGATTGGTGTGTAGCGAAACGGGAGTTAAAGCAGTGGTATTTGATTCAAAATGTCACAGATGTTGAAGGGAATTATCGCTATGACTTGCATCCTTGGGTGAGGAGAAGCTTGAGAAGTGGCTTAGTGGATAACTGGCAACCCGATTTACAAGAGTTAGAAAATATTGCTCAGTGGAAACTGGGTATCAATTGGTAAGGTTAATCTTTTATTTAAGGAGTAAAGAGACATGTCTTCCATAGACATACATATTTTAGAAGAAAGAAAGAACTTGTTTAATTTGCTCCGAAGTTTAGAGGAAAAGTGTTTATTGGAAAATGAAGATAGGGAACGAGCATTTTCTGTTTTCATGAAAGTTTGGGATGCGCTGACAGATCCTTTGTTCGAGTATGGCTATTGGCATGATTTTAATGATTTTAGTAATGTGGTCATCAGAGTCGCACAAAAGCTGAACAAGGTGCCAGAAGAAGCACAGGCACTGAATGAAATTGGATGGGTTAACATGGAGTGGGGAAACTTTGAGGTTGCGGAAAATAATTTTCTCCAAGCATTGCAAAGGTACGAATCCTTGAAAGATACTCAGAAGCAGTGTAGAACTTTACGTTATTTGGGCGTTTTGTATTCTCAGAAGCAACAAATAGAAATGGCATTGAATTACTATGGAAATGCTTTGAGTATAGCGATTGAAGAACGAACAAAAATATATCGGGAAGATCGAGATCTTTGGAATCTTTGGACTTGTTCAGAAGCAGAGTTACATAATCTCTTGGGGATATATTATCTCAATGAAAATGAGTTAGCTAGTAGCTGCCGAGAACTGAGCTTGTCAATAGATCTTTTAGGTTCTATTGACGATCCATCTTACGAATATTACTTAACCGATCCTCTGATTAATTCGGGGCAATGGTATTTTGTGCAACAAGATCATGAGAATGCCAAAAAGTATTATCAAGAGTCGATCTATCTTAGTAGAAAGATTAACCGAACTGATACGATCGCAAGAGGTTTACTGGCTTTGGCCAAAGTAGCTGAAGCTGAAGGTGATAAGATTGAGGCAATTGAATTGGCAACACAGGCAGAACGGGCGGCTGGTATTGAAATTCCTTTAACTAGAGAAGAGGCAGCCTGTTTTAAGGAGAAAATTTTGGCACAAAAGATAGAATAGTCTGCGATCGCGCAGAGAATATGTGCTGGTAATGGGTAAAGATAGGATATGAATCAAGAAGAATTTGAACAAGTCTACAGTAAATTAACCCATCGCCGTCAACAAGTCCTCAACGGTATTCTTTCCGGTGAGGCAGACGCGAAGATCGCAGAGGCTCTCGGCATTGGCGAACCGGCTATCCGCAAGCATGTGGAGCGCATTGTCGATCAATTCGGTTTAGCCAATTCTGAGTCACAGAACGGACAGCGCCGCTCCAAGCGCTCCGATCTTGTTTCCCTGGTGGCTCGATATAAGCCCGAACTACTGAAAACTCCATTACCCAGTCAAAATGAAGGGGATGACAGTATCCTAGATTTACTGCAAGAGATCCAGCCTATTGAGGCTATTCACAAGAATCTAGAACTGAAACTGCGACTCTGGCAAGACAGTAGTGATAGGAGCCAAAAGAAGCAAATCGGCGATCGCCTCAAAAATACCGGATACGAGACCTATATGCAAGGTGACTTCCCAGGAACCGTATTCTACCTGCAATGGGCGCTCAAATTCGAGATCGACTCTCCCGCAGTCCACTACAACCTGGCTTCAGCCTATGAAAAACTCAGCGACTTTCCCAACGCCTACCATCACTATAATCAAGCAGCTCAAGCCGAAACTCATGCTGCCCATGCTGCCATCAGCAACCTCTCCCGCCTAGACATTTTGAGCCATAATCCAGATACTGCCATTCAACGCATTACTCCCATCCTCGACCAAGTGAAAAATCAAGCCGTTCTATCTACGCTCTATAAAAACCTAGGATGGGCTTACTTCCTGAAAAAAGACCTGTCCCAAGCCGAAACCTGGCTACGAAAATCTGTAGAATTAAATAGCGATCGCGCCGCTCCCCACTGTCTCCTGGCTCAAGTCCTCGAAGCCCAAGACAAACCTACAGAAGCCAGCCAGTCTTGGCAAAAATGTCTAGACTGTGACTCCCATCAAACCCGTTCTATCCATTCTCCCTGGCGATCGCCAGAACTTGACCTTTGGCAGCTAGAAGCTCGGCAACATCTAGACACCAACCTAGATACTCATTCCTTAATCCAAGGATTACACACAGACTCTGAACCCATATCTCTACCCCACTAAGCAATGAATAATGAACAATGAGTCAGGGAGATTGTGGCAGATGAACATTCAGACACCAGACTGGGTAAAACACGCCGTTTTCTACCAAATTTTTCCCGATCGCCTCGCCAAAGGCAAGCCACCCCCAAGCACAACTTATCCCCATCTCCCCCTCGAACCCTGGGACTGTTCCCCAACCGGGCAAGGCTATAAGGGCGGAAACCTTTGGGGGGTGATTGAAACCCTCGATTATTTACAAGATTTGGGCATTACCGCCATTTACTTTACCCCCATCTTTCAATCCGCTTGCAATCACCGCTACCATACCCATGACTATTACCAAGTCGATGCAATGGCTTGATGGAACCCAGTTTGATGGAGTCATGAACTATTTATTTACTGCTCCAACGATCGCCTTTACTGCTGGCGATCGCGTCAATCTCGATCTGGTCCGTAATTCTGCCTATGAACCCTATCCTGCCCTTGATGCTGCCGGTTATGCCAGTAAAATCGAATCCTTACTGCATCTCTATGACTGGGAAATTCAACTGGCGCAACTCAATCTCCTCGATTCCCATGATACCGCCCGCTTAGTCACCATCGCTCAAGGCGATCGCCCCAGCGTCGAATTAGCCACTCTCCTACTCATGACCTTCCCTGGAGCGCCTAGCATCTATTATGGCGACGAAATCGGATTAGAAGGAGCGATCGATCCGGACTGTCGGCGCAGTTTTCCCTCTCCAGAAAAGCGCAGTCTCTCCAGCGATGCAGAGCATCAGCCAAACATCCTCAGCTACCATCGCCAACTCATTGCCCTCAGACACCAGTATCGCGCCCTACGAGTCGGAACCTATCACATTATTTTTGCTCAAGGACTCGTTTATATCTTCGCCCGTCAAGAAACCGATCAAACCCTGATGATCGCCCTCAATGCAGGAGAAGAACCTATTACCGTGCGCTGTTTTCCCAGGAACTTAAATCACATCCCCAAAACCCTAGTTTATGGGCAAGCAGAAATCGAATGGTCAGACAATGGAGATCTCCAGCTCCAACTTCCCCCTCGCCAAGGTTGTATTCTTGCACCCATGGATTGACACGGGGAACGGAGACACGGAGCATAGAGAAGATGGGCAGGATGCTCGCACGCCTCTATTGCCTATTGCCTATTGCCTATTGTCCTCTTAACCTTCCTTGAAGAGAGATTAATCTTAAGCTGTTAC
This sequence comes from Cyanobacteria bacterium UBA2566, assembly GCA_002340255.1. Lineage (GTDB taxonomy): Bacteria > Cyanobacteriota > Cyanobacteriia > Cyanobacteriales > Desertifilaceae > Roseofilum. The sequence continues at coordinate 11,666 of DDLS01000055.1, read as the reverse complement.
CCTAGGTGAGAATAGACGTTCTTAGCCAGCAATATTCTATGAACTCAAGTCTCTCTCGAACCAAAGTCGTTGCTACCATCGGCCCTGCCAGCAATAAGCTAGAAGTGCTGCGAGAATTAGTCCAAGCAGGAATGAGAGTTGCTCGTCTTAATTTCTCCCATGGGAGTTATGACGATCATGCTAAAGTCGTCTCGCGACTGCGACAAGTTTCCGAAGAATTAGATATTCCAGTTACCTTATTGCAAGATTTGCAGGGGCCCAAAATTCGGGTGGGACGATTTCCCGAAGGTGAACTAGACCTAATTCCAGGAGCATCGGTTACCTTGGTTCCCGAAGCTGAATATAACGGCCAAGAACAAACCATCCCCATTGATTATCCCTTTTTAGCCGAAGAAGCTCAATCGGGGGCACAGGTTTTGCTCGATGATGGTTTATTAGAACTCAAGATTATGTCCATCCAGGGCAACCAAGTAGAATGTAAGGTAATCGAAGGAGGTATCCTGAAAAATCGTAAAGGGGTGAATTTGCCCTCTTTAAGCCTACGTTTGCCTTCCATGACAGAGAAAGATAAACAGGATTTAATCTTTGGGTTACACCAAGGAATTGATTGGGTTTCCCTAAGTTTTGTTCGTAGTGCTGAGGACATTCTCACCCTCAGAGAATTTCTGCATGAACATAAAGCTGACCATGTTCAGGTGATGGCTAAAATTGAAAAACCCCAAGCTGTTGAAAATTTAGAAGCCATTATGCAGCAATGTGATGGTTTGATGGTGGCACGGGGAGATTTAGGCGTAGAAATGAGTCCAGAGCGCGTCCCCAAGTTGCAAAAGCGGATTATCCAATTGTGTAATCAACAGGGAGTTCCGGTGATTACCGCCACCCAAATGTTAGATAGCATGATTCGCAATCCTCGGCCGACTCGTGCGGAAGCGTCCGATGTAGCCAATGCAATTATGGATGGTACGGATGCGGTGATGCTCTCAGGAGAATCTGCGGTGGGTGCATATCCAGTGAAAGCGGTGGAAATGTTGGTCAGAATTGCTCGGGATACCGAAAAGGAAGCTGAATTTGTTAATTATCCACCAGCAGAAATTGATGAAACCCATGCCTTAAGTGAAGCTCTGAATACAATTGATAAGATCCTGGATCTGCGCTGTATTGCCTGTTTTACGACGAGTGGTTATACAGCAACTCTGGCGGCAGCGGAACGTCCTAAAGCGCCTGTAGTCGCATTTACTCCCCGCGATCGCGTTTATCATCGCTTAAACTTAGTCTGGGGAGTAAAACCCATGTTGTTGGAAAATCCAGAAGACTCTTTGGAGCAATTAATTCTGCAAATTAATGAGCAACTATTAGCTAAAAATTTAGCCGCTCCAGGGGATAAAATCTTGGTCTTAGGTGGCTCTCCCGTACAGAAAATTCGTGGGACTAATTTTATCAAGATTCACCGGATTCAGGGATAGTTGGCTGGCTGGTAATGGGTAATTGGTCACCTCCTCTCCCCTAGCAATACCTTCGCCATTTTCCCGTAGGTTGGCCTTCACTAGGTTTAACAAGGGGCTGGGGGCCCCTTGCCTCCTGACGATTGGCGAAGGTATTCCCCTAGTGAAGAGGGGTTTGGGGAGAAGAAGACTTAACCCTTACAACGAAACCGGAATAAACCGATTGTTTAACTGACCCGGAGTCGTGCGTTCCACAACACCCAGATATAACCCATTAAACAGAATTGCCGTATCCGATCCCGTCTGCAACAATTGGATATTCCCTTGATTCAGCCCATCGGTTAATCCAATCAGGTCAAATCCATTACCGAACTCTCGAACTCGGTCAGCTTGGAAGACTGTAGTTACTGCACCACTGGTCGGTAAAACAAACACATCATTACCAGCACCGCCACTGAGCAAGTCTCTACCGGCTCCTCCTTCCAGGTAATCATTTCCGAAATCTCCATTCAGGTTATCATTACCGGTACTGCCACGCAGGGTGTCATTATCTTGACCACCAAAGAGGAAATCATTCCCGGCTGAACCCAAGAGGGAATCATTACCCTGGTTACCGTTAATGAAATCATTGCCAGGACTACCAATCACAATATCATTGCCTTGTAGGGCAGAAATACTGCGGATATTTAACGCACCCATATCGATAAAGTCATTACCGGGGGTTGCCCTTCCTGTTCCTGGTAAGGGAGAAGGCGCGGGACTCGGAGCCGGTGCAGGAGCCGGTGCAGGAGTGGGTGAGGGGAAGCCTGGGAAAGTTGGGAAACTGGGGAAGGCGGGGAAACTGGGGAAACCGGGAGAGGGAGAAGGTGCAGGAGTTGGAGAAGGAGTCAAACCAGGGCGATTGGTATCATTATCCAGAACAGTCACCGTTACCGGGTCAAGGGTTAAATCACCATAATCCGAATCGCCAGACTCAATGGAGAAGTTAATCGTACTGCTGTGGGTTCCTTCCACAATGCGATCGTCAAAGCCAGTAATAGTAACCGTTTGCACCTCATCGTAGTTCTCTGGCGTAAACGTCAGGACTTGAGGTGTTACCAAACTTTGTACATCCGGTTGAACGGTAATCACCACATTGGCACTCGGCCGACTTTGTAAAGAAGCGGTATATTGAATCGATGTGCCATCTTCACTGACTGTAGTTGAGCCACTCCTAGGATTAAAGTTCAAGCCAACTCGATCAATATCATTATTAATCACCGCCACATTTTGTACGGGGACATTATTAAACCGTTGATCCGTACTAACCGTAGGCGTACTCAAAATCGTATAGGCTTGATTGCCATCGACCACCCCATCGGGAACCCCTCGAACTGTTACCGTTTGACGAACATTAAAGTTTTGGGCATTAAAAACCAGAGAAGCATTTTCAGTAAAGGTTTGCCCATCCGTAGAAATTAATCCTTCTCCTGTGTCAGAGGTTCTAAAGTCAATCTGTACATTGGCCCGAGGCGCTTCACTACTAGAGAGCACCACTTCAAAAGTAGCTGTTGTTGCCTCTTCAGATGTCCTCAGACCCGTAACTGGAGTTACATTGACTCCAAAGGTGTCAATATCCAGGTTAAGAACATTAAATTCATTGGTTGCTGCTTGCCGTCCGTTATAGTTAGGATCAGCACTTTGAGCTGGCGCAACAGTTACCACATAGGGTTGGTTTCCATCGATGATTGCATCAGGAACCCCAAGAATTTGTACAGTTTGTAGTTGAGTGGCATTTTGTGAGGTAAATGTCAGACTGGCAGGAACTGCCCTCCCTTCTGTAGCATCGCTAATTGTAATCGGGACAACTACATCGCTGGTAGGAATACTGCCTAATCGGGCAGAGAGATTAAACCCTGTACCATCTTCACTGGTCGTTAGCTCTCCACTGGGAACTGTTAAAAAGATATCTGGTTGGTCGTTATCTAAGATATTGGCAGTGAGAGTACTGCGCTGATTTTGCTCTTGGGTGAGGGGGGTATCGTTCACCAGGATGGCGTTAGTGTTGTTAAACTGTCCATCTTGGCTAGTCACCGAGAGTTGCAATTCTCCCGTATGGTTCCCTTCTTGAATCAGGTCATCAACTGCCCCCACAGTTACGGTTTGAGGATTACTCCAGAGGTTACGAGGGTCAGTGGGACTAAAGGTTAGAGTAAAGGGGGTATTTCCTAAAGCATTGCCATTTGCACCAACCGTGAGTTGGGAATCTGGGGAGGAAACTACTTCCACTGTCGTATTCGGAGCCGGTTGTTGAGCCAATCGGATAGTGTAGGTATTAGTATCTCCATTTTCAGACACGAGTAAACCCCTTGTACCATCCGGTTGCTGGTTTTCCTCGACAAACACTCGGGTGTCGTTATCGGTAACATTGGCTGTCACTGAGGGAACGAAGATATTGTTATAGTTGGAATCTGCGCTAAAGGTTTGGAAACTAATGGTACTCTGGTGCGCTCCTTCTACATCCCCATCATTAACAGCAATCACTTGTACAGCTTGGGGACGATTCCAGTTTTGTGGCGTGAACGTGACTGTATTGGGGGAAATGGTAGATTCGTTATCAGGAGTAAGGAGAATCGTAACAGGAGCAGTGGGGGGGGTGGCTAGTTCTAGGCTAATAAAATCAGTTACTCCACCTTCTGCCAGGTCTACACTGCCTCCAAATTCAGTAACAATTACCCCTTCAAAGGAGAATTTCGTAACAAACGCATCGGGTTCATTCGCTACATTTAGAGTGCCAATTCGAGTTCTCGACCCAGGTACATTATTAGCAAAAAAGTCAATACTCCGTGCTGGACTGGGATCGCTCGTTTGATATCCAGGGGTTAAGACTTCAAATGTCCCAGGAGGCGGCAACTGGGGATTACGGTTATTATTGAGGTTACTCGAAACCGTCTGTCCAGTGGTATAAGCAGCACCTGCTGAATCTACTGCAATTCCATAGCCATAATCATCTCCATCTCCTCCATAAAATGAAGAGTAAATTACCCCAGAGGCATCCCGATTGAGTTTGGTTAAGAAAGCATCTGTTCGACCGCCAGCAAAATTTGCCTGTTCTGCATTTCTAATGGGGAAAGGATTCGCACTGTTTTCTCTGGACGTGGTTGTCCCCACAACATAAGCTTGTCCTGCCTCGTCTACACCAATACTCGACGCAGTTAGCGGTAAGAAAGCAACCCCTTCATTACCACTGCCGCCTAAGAATGTAGAGTAGGCTAAGGATGTGCCATCAGGGTTAAACTTAGTGACAAAGGAATCAAACTGCCCTCCTTGATAGTTAGATTGGAACGTGGGTTGGGCAAAGTTGCGAATTTGTCCCGACTGGAGATTCCGGCCCGTAGGGAAGTCAGGGGAGGGAGTAATACCTGTCAGATAGGCGGCACCTGCATCGTCAACCACAATACCACCGGCAACATCTCCACCACCCCCACCAAGGTAGGAGAAATAGACTTGTTGGGTGGCATTGGCGTTAATTTTAGAGACAAATACATCACTAGAGCCAACTAAGTTCGTTTGATAAGCTCCGGAGGTCGCTAAACCTGAAGATTGGGTGGTTCCCGAAATATAGGCATTACCTGTACTGTCAATATCAATGCCAATGCCTTCTTCAAATCCAGGACCCCCCACATAGGTAAAGTAAACTAACTGAGTCCCTGTCGCATTCACCTTAGCAATAAAGGCATCACTACCATTAGTGGCATTAGTATTTTGTTGGAACACTCCAGCGGTTCCCAGTCCAGTTGATGTGGTTTGTCCGGTAACATAGGCTGCTCCATTAGGATCTACAACAATGCTAGATCCTCGCTCAAAACCACTACCGCCGAGATAAGAAGCATAGTCAATCTGGGTTCCAGTAGGGTTGAGCTTGAGGATAAAAGCATCCTGGGAACCGCCAGCAAAGGCTTGGAAGGGTGTTGTAGTACGCCCTTGTTGTGATGGAAAGTCTGAAGATTCCGTTTCACCAACAATATAGGCATTCCCTGCCTGATCTACAGCAATATCATTTGCCCGGTCTTTGTCTGCTCCTCCGATATAGGTAGAGTACACTAAGCTGCCATCACTATTAATTTTGGAGATAAAGGCTTCTCGAACATCATTACCGGCACTCGGATCAGGTAGAGGGCGAGTGAAAGGGTCTAGTACGTCTTCAGGTGGCTTTCTAGGAAAGTTAACGGAGAAGGTTTCCCCGGTAACGTAAGCCGCTCCAAACTGGTCTACAGTAATAGCATAGCCCGCATCTTCCGCAGGTACAGGAGCCGTAACATTCGTAGCATTAGCAACATAGGTTCCATTCTGGAAGGTTACTGTAGCGATTTCTGTGTTGGTAATGGTACTAGGGGGATTGGGAGGAACCCCTGGAATAGTCTGGGTTGTGGTTCGGGTTTCTAACCGGAAATCATTGAAGGGTTGGACCTCTAGTGAAACGACTGAACTTCCGCCCAAGTAGTTGGAGTATTCCAGGATGGGGTCAAGGACTAATTCATGGTTGGAGTCATAGCTGCCGACTTCAAAGCCAACTTGATTATCGCCGAGAAGTTTGTAGGCAACATCGACATCAATTTGCTGACCGTCAATAATTTGATAGGCGATGGGGGATTTCTCAGTTAGTTCTCCGGTGTCGGTAATCAGAGCAAGGGAGCCATCTTCGCGAATTTCAATATCATTGACGTTCTCGTATTCAATTACAACCGTGTCAACGCTTACACTGGGGGCAACGTAGATATCCCGTTTAACTTGTCCGCTTTCACCAGAATATTTAACGTCAACGCCTGCATAGACTTCTTCATACCATACCCCCTCGAAAGTTGCGATGTTGGTGCGCCATTTGGAGGGGTCGTTACCAATAAAGAAGTTGGCAATACCAGGAAGTTGCTGCCATCCCCTAATCTCGGCATTGGGGTTGGAGCCAACAAAGTTAGCCCGAATGACATCATCACCGTTGGCGACAACGATTTCTTCTTGAGTAAAGAAAACTTCACCCACGTCTCCATCCCGGACATGGAAGGATACGGAGTCATCCACCTGTCCATCATTCTGGATGAAGCTCAGGGGCCGTTGACTGGTGAACTCTGCCCTAGCTTCGGGAGAAACAGGCGCGTTAAGCGCTTGTGAAGCTAGGAGTACGTCGTCTTGTGCTGTTTGTGGAATGTTTGATGGCAGTTGACTATTAATTCCCATGTTGTCCTCACCCCATACCTCTTATACAGAACCAACTATAGCAAAGCTTACCCATGGTTTTGATCTTTCTTGTCAATCCCGTGAGTTTGTTCCGATCATAGCTTGAGGATGGGGGGAATGGAAGGAGGAGGAAGTGGTGAGTAGGGGAATGGGTTAATGAGGGGATGGGGATGCAGGGATAGACTATTGCCCTAATTTTCAGTTTCTAACTTTTGATTTTAAATTGATCTAATGGATGGTAGAGGGTAGATAATCAAAGATTGATGGTTTAAGGGATAAATGCTTGTTGCGTTTGATTAAGTAAGTTTGAGTTGTTTTTTGGGTTGTTCTTGACTTTTGTTTTTCTTAAGATTTAGAATTAATGAAGAGGCTGAAGTGGTCTTATGGATTTGGATCGAGGGGATCATTAGTTACGGGACTTTCAGTAAGGGAATCGAAGTAAAATTTTGTTATTATCGAGATCGCAGCAGGCTGTACTATAGGTGACAAGAAATTAAAATAGCGGACTTTGACAGAATTTTTGTTAGGCTTTTATGACTTAAGAAACTATTCTCTTAGTATGAGTTTAACAAACTATAAAAACGGTAAATTTTCGACATATTTTTTATTGGAAGCGGATGTAATATTCTTGAAGATTGACGGTAGAGTAAAGGTCGAATCTTCTAAATCGAAGGAATCAAGCAAGGATTCACAAAGATTTACAAAGAAGTAACGTCATATGAATTTAAGGAGATTAGATTATGGTTCAAACTCCGATTAAACCGATCGCCACTACCCCATCCGAAACCAATAGCAGAGCGCCCCATCTACGTCCTCCCTACTACGGACTCGACGAACTCGGTTTTCGTAATATCCAACAGGTGTATCGAAATCTAGCAGTTCCCAAACTATTGGAACATGCCCTAGCCCGAAAAGAAGGGGTTTTGGCTGCCAATGGTGCATTCTGTGTAGAAACAGGCAAGTATACGGGGCGATCGCCCAATGACCGCTTTATCGTCGATGAACCCTTCATTCACGATGAAGTTCACTGGAACAAGGTCAACGTTGGTTTATCTCCCGAAAAATTTGACCTTCTCCACAGACGGGTTCTCGCTTACATTCAAGGCAAAGACCTCTACATCTTCGACGGTTATATTGGCTCAGATCCCAATTACCGGATGAGCGTGAGAATCATCAACGAACTAGCCTACCAAAATATGTTCGTGCATCAGATGTTCATCCGGCCCACCGCTCAAGAACTAGAAAGTCATCACGCCGACTTCACGATTATTGCTGTTCCTGGTTTACAAGGCGATCCAGGTATTGACGGTATTAATAGTGAAGCTTTTATCGTTGTTAGCTTCGCGAAAAAACTAATCCTTGTAGGGGGTTCGTTTTACTCTGGCGAAATGAAAAAATCGGCCTTCTCCTTCATGAACTACTACATGACCAAGCGCGATGTGCTGCCGATGCACTGTAGCGCCAACATGGATGATGAAGGAAACACTGCTCTGTTTTTTGGTCTTTCCGGAACGGGAAAAACCACCCTTTCAGCCGACACCAGCCGTCGCCTGATCGGAGATGATGAACATGGATGGTCTTCTGATGGCATTTTCAACTTCGAGGGAGGATGCTACGCCAAAACCATTCGCCTGTCACGAGAAAAAGAACCAGAAATTTGGAATGCCATCCGCTATGGTGCGCTCCTAGAAAATGTCATTCTTGATGAAGAAACTCGTGTCCCAGACTATGACGATGACCGCTTAACCCAAAATACTCGTGTCGCTTATCCTATTGACTATATTCCTAACTCGGAAATTCCGGGTATTGGCGGTCATCCTAATGCGGTTATCTTCTTGACTGCGGATGCGTTTGGAGTGCTACCTCCAATTTCTAAACTCACCACTGAGCAAGCGATTTATCACTTTATGTCTGGCTATACCAGCAAACTGGCAGGAACGGAACGCGGTGTAACTGAACCGGAAGCCACATTCTCTGCTTGTTTCGGTAAACCATTCCTACCTCTGTCAGCTACGGTTTATGGAGAAATGCTGGCCAAACGCCTTGAAGAACACAAGGACACTACCTCAGTTTATTTGATTAATACTGGATGGACAGGCGGCCCCTATGGTGTGGGTAACCGCTTTGATATTCAAGATACTCGCTATATGGTTTGGGCGGCGTTGAATGGAAATCTTAAAGAGGTAAACTTCTATCCTCACCCAATCTTCAAGATTTTGATTCCGGAGAGCGTTCCTAATGTCGATCCGAAGATTCTCAACCCGAAAAATACCTGGAGCGATCCAAAAGCTTACGATCGCCAAGCAACCCAGTTAGCCGAGAAGTTTATTGAGAACTTCAAACGCTTTAAGACTGCTGAACCCGAAATTATCGCAGCCGGGCCGAAGCTTGATTAGAATCTAGGATCTGATGGGATAGGGAGATGGGGAAGATTGCCTCTTGCCTATTCCCTATTCCCGAATCAATGCTTAAAACATTCTTGCCATAGCCCAGGTTCAGAAGAGGAAGTGCCAAAGTAGATCGCGGAATGTTGTTTTCCTATCGATTTCGATTACAGGAGTCATGTCAATATGACAGTGAAAGTTGGTATTAATGGATTTGGTCGTATTGGGCGGCTAGTATTTCGGGTGGCAGTTGCCCATCCAGAAATTGAAGTGTGTGGCATTAATGACCTGGTTCCTCCAGAAAGTATTGCCTACTTACTCAAATACGATTCCACCCATGGGCCATTTAAGGGAACAGTCGAAGCCAAAGAAGGGGCGATCGTGGTCAATGGGAAAGAGATCCCTTGTTATTCGGTCAGAAACCCGGCTGAACTGCCTTGGGGCGATATCGGTGTGCAGTTCGTGGTTGAAGCTACTGGATTATTTACCGATTATGAAAAAGCTTCTGCCCACCTGCAAGCAGGCGCGAAACGAGTGGTTATTTCTGCACCCACTAAGGAAAAAGACCCCGACAAAGTCCCCACCCTATTAGTTGGTGTAAATCATCAAACTTACGATCCCTCGAAACATACGGTCGTTTCTAACGCCAGTTGTACCACCAACTGTCTAGCTCCCGTTGCTAAAGTCATTAATGATAACTTTGGCTTGGCAGAGGGCCTAATGACTACCGTTCACGCTATGACTGCGACTCAACCCACCGTTGACGGTCCGAGTCGTAAAGATTTACGCGGCGGACGCAGTGCCACCCAAAATATTATCCCTGCTTCTACTGGAGCGGCTAAAGCGGTTACCCTGGTGTTACCCGAACTTAAAGGCAAGCTCACCGGGATGGCATTTCGGGTTCCGACTCCCGATGTTTCAGTCGTAGACTTAACCTTCAAGACCGAAAAAGCCACTAGCTACGCCGAAATCTGCGAAGCGATGAAGAAAGCTGCCGAAGGTGAAATGAAAGGCGTTTTGAAATACACAGACGATCCAGTCGTTTCGACGGACTTCACCTCCGATCCCCATTCAAGTATTTTTGATGCCGGTGCAGGTATTGAATTAAATGCTAACTTCTTTAAGATTGTTTCCTGGTATGACAATGAGTGGGGTTATTCTAACCGGATGGTAGATTTAATCTTATCCATGGCGGCGAAAGAATAATTCACGATTTTCCTTCTCTTTTCCTATTGATGCTGTATGGTATAGGGTGAGCGCGTCTCACCCTATTTTTTTCTGTCCTAACTCCACAGCATTAGGGCACCAAAAAGTCTCAACGCCAGAAAAGTGGGCCGGATCTTTTCCTGGAAAATTAATGACGATATCGACAGAACCCCCCAGATGGGAAAGAGAAAGTCCCTGAGTCACTACAGCCGGAGGTTATAATGAACTCTTCGCTATTGATATGGAGAGGAAACCAGGGTTATGAGCCAGAAACGGATAGGACTATTGTTTGGGGGATGTTCCGGGGAGCATGAAGTTTCCATTGTTTCGGCAAAGGCGATCGCCACAGCGCTGCAAACCGGAGAAAATGGCGATCGCTACCAAGTCATTCCTTTCTATATTCGTAAAGATGGTTACTGGTATGCCCAAGAAACCGCGACTCAAGTCCTAGACTCTGGTATGCCCTTATCCACGGATACCCCACCAGGAAGAAGTTTGTGGGAGTTTCCTTCCCAAGTGAGCGAAATTGACGTTTGGTTTCCCATTCTACACGGCCCGAACGGAGAAGATGGTTCAATTCAAGGCTTGCTGCAACTGATGCAAGTGCCCTATGTGGGTTCTGGCATCGTCGGATCGGCGGTGAGTATGGATAAAATTGCCATGAAAATGGTGTTTGCTCAAGCGGGTTTAGCCCAAGTTAAATATAAAGCCGTGACTCGCGCTCAAGTTTGGTCAAATCCTTGTGTCTTTCCGAAACTCTGCGATGAGATAGAAGCGGAAATTGGGTATCCCTGTTTTGTGAAACCGGCAAATTTGGGGTCTTCGGTGGGTATTGCCAAAGTGCGATCGCGCCAAGAACTCGAAAGCGCCTTAGATAACGCTGCCAGTTATGACCGCCGGATTATCATTGAAGCAGGAGTTACCGCTAGAGAAGTCGAATGTGCCGTACTGGGTAACGACTATCCTAAAGCCTCCGTCATTGGTGAAATCACCTTTGAGAGCGACTTCTACGACTACGAAACCAAATATACTGCCGGAAAAGCCGATTTGCTCATTCCCGCTGACTTACCCTCCGAAGTGAGCGATCGCATCCAAAATATGGCAATCCAAGCCTTCCAAGCCGTAGATGCCTCCGGATTATCTAGAGTAGACTTTTTCTATATCGAGTCTACCCAAGAAGTGTTAATCAACGAAATCAACACCCTACCTGGATTTACCTCCACCAGCATGTACCCCCAACTCTGGGCTAATACGGGCACTCCCTTCCCAGAATTGGTGCATCAGTTGATTGAATTTGCTCTAGAGCGGTAAATAGGGAATAGGCAATGAGGAATAGGCAATAGGACGTTATCCCTGTCTCTCCGCGTCTCTATATCCCCATATCTCCGATTCTCCGTGTCCCCCCATCTCCCTATCCCCC
>DDLS01000017.1 GCA_002340255.1 Cyanobacteria bacterium UBA2566 | reverse complement strand
GCAGGAGTCTCGCCAGCTTTCAGTTGATGTTTTCAGCAAAATACCACCGAAAAAGGTCGCTATAGCGACCTTTGAGCTGCCTTGTCACCCCTTGAGGTGATGGTCATGTGATTGATTTATTAGCGGAAATCTATGGTGATGCTTCCATGGATAGGCAATGCTTATTTTCCTCACCTATTTACCTTGCACTGTTTTGGAGTGATGTAAGATGAATTTGTGTGAAATATGTGTGAGCGGTCTCTAATTTTTAGAGTAATGGCTATTGCGGACGGCTGAGAGACTCTGTCTAGCAAGGCTTTCAGGAGTTAATTATTAATGGAGCTGGGCAGAATCGAACTGCCGTCCGCAATAGCTATTACTCTCTGTTCATTCACAAGCTTATCCCATCTAAATCCTCTGGGCAGGAACCATTCTTGACCCCGAATGGTGGGGATTTCTAGTAAAGTCTTAGCCCTTCAATTGACTAGAAGCTGTTTTAGGGAGCATCCGTTGGGGTTTCACCATAGACCTTAACGGAGTCGGACTATGATGGCTCGCGCCTGTTTGAGGCTAGATTTAGGCTACAGCAGCAGCCTTACGAGCGAAAGGAACGATGTTGTTCGCAGTTACATTTAGTTTGAGCCTTGATTTACGAGAGGTGACTCACTCTCGGCTTGCATCACAGAACAGCTTTCACTATCCCGTCGAAACCATTACAGCCCCATGCGTGATTCAAGAAACAGATCATGAACACTTAACCCAATTATAACCCCAGCAATCGCTAAACGGCAAAATTTATCTAGAGGACATCTGTTAGCATCTACAATAAAGAAACGACACTAAGTTGATTGATCAAGGTTCCAGAACGGTCTAGCCAGGGACATCATGTTAAACACTACAGAAATTCTCATTAACCATTTTGTCGAGCAAGTTCAAGAAGGATATCGTCGTACCTACGGCGGCTGGAAGCATGACTATGAAGATATTATTGGTTGGGCAGCTAATATGGCCTTGGAAAATATCGCCAATAGTGATGCGCTATACCATAATGTAGAACACACGATTTTAGTGACCTTGGTTGGTCAAGAGGTCATTCGAGGACGGCATATCCGAGAAGGCGGGGTGTCTTGCGAAGATTGGTTACATTTTATTATTTCCCTGCTCTGTCACGATATTGGCTATGTGCGTGGGGTTTGCCGCCAAGATCAAGAAGGTCTTTATGCGACGGGTAAGGATGGGGCTATGGTTTCTTTACCTCCAGGGGCTTCAGATGCAAGTATGACTCCCTATCATGTAGACCGGGGAAAGTTGTTTATTGAGGAACGGTTTGGCGGTCATAAGTTAATTGATGCGGATGTAATTAAACGTAATATTGAGTTGACTCGCTTTCCGGTTCCCAATGATAGCGATCATCAAACGACCAGTGATTATCCGGGATTAATTCGGGCAGCGGATTTGATTGGCCAATTGAGCGATCCCCGATATTTGCAAAAAATTAGCGCTCTCTATTATGAGTTTTTGGAAACGGGAGCGGCTAAGGCTCTTAAGTATCGTCATCCAGAAGATTTGCGCAATAATTATCCTAAGTTTTATTGGCATGGAGTGTTTCCCTATATTAAGGAGGGACTGGGTTATCTGGAGTTAACTCAGGAAGGGAAGCAGGTAATTGCTAATTTATACGCGAATGTATTCCGGGTGGAACATCAGCCGAATCCGTCTTTGGAGATGATTGTTTAAGAGGAGGATCTAATCGGAATCAAAGTTTTGAGGGATATCTTTTTGGGGCCAGAGTAAACGCACGGCCATGATAGCGAATCCGAGGGCAGCGATCGCCTTCAATAGCTTGGTCGGCAAGATGGCGGCGGTTCCTTCACCAACCATTACCCCGAGAAAGCTGGCTAATAATAAAGCTGTTGCGGTTCCTACAAACACGGCGCGGGGGGAACGGGATGTGCCACTCAGGGCGATCGCCGCTACCTGGCTTTTATCTCCTAACTCCGATAAGAATACGGCTGCAAAACTTAAACTCAATAATTGCCAATCCATAGGGTTTGATCTAGTTTTTGACTCAGTCCCATAGTATAGCGCTACGCGCTAGGCTAGGTGAATCGCATAACTCTAAAATCAGGTCATAGAGCATTTTGCGCTAGGGAATAGCTTGTATTGATTAGGATCTAAGGCTTCAAGCTGTACTCCTCCAGAAAAGAGAAGCGAGATCGATCAAACTTCCCACAGCCTAAGTTACTGTTTTTTGGGCCGTTGAGGAAGAGCGATCTCGAAGGTAGTCTGGCCTGGAATATCTAGACATTTAAGGCTACCCCCATGTTTTTCGACAATAATTTGATAGCTGATAGCCATTCCCATCCCAGTTCCCTTACCCACAGGTTTAGTGGTAAAGAAGGGATCAAAAATGCGAGGTTTAATATTTGCTGGAATCCCCATTCCATTGTCACTAATTTGGATTTGGACTTGAGATAAATTCTGAATCCATTGAGTTTTAATGCCTAGGATATACGGGAAATTAGGCTGTTTTTTTTCCACTTCATATCTTTCCTGTAGGGCATCAATACCATTCATCAGGATTTGCATAAAAGCTTGATTAAGTTCTCCAGCAAAGCAGTCGAATTTGGGCAATTGGCCATAATCTCGTTCCACTTGGATTTCGGAGAAGTTAACTGGACTCATTTCAGGAGAAGACTCGAGTTTAAGGCGATTATTTAAGATCGTAAGTATACTTTCAATCTCATCATGAATGTCTACTGTTTTGAGTTGGGATTCATCTAAATGGGCGAACCGACGCAATGAGTTAACAATTTTGGTAATTCTTTCGGTTCCACTTTTCATAGAAAGGATGACATTGGGTAAGTCAGTTAGGGTAAAGTCGAGTTCTAGATCGGCAATAAGTTCAGTTAAGGTAGGAGCAGGTATAGGATAGGATTGTTGATAAGCATAATACACTTGAATCAAATCGTGGATGTAGCTTTCCAGGTGATCGATATTACCCGCAATAAAGTTAACGGGGTTGTTGATTTCATGGGATATTCCAGCCACGAGTTGCCCTAAGCTGGACATTTTTTCGCTCTGGATCAGTTGGATTTGAGTGGTTTTCAGTTGGTGAAGCGCTTCGGCTAGATCTTGGGCTTGCTGTTGAAGTTGTAGTTCACTTTGTTTGCGTTGGATCAGGAAACTGATTTGGCTGGCGATCGCCTGAACGAGAGCAACAAGATTTAGTTGACAAGGGGTGATTTTACCTTGGTAAAACACTAGAATTGCCATCACCTTTTGGTTGACTAAAATTGGCATACCAAAGGCGCATTTTAAGCCAATTTGAAGGGCTAACGATTGCCGCGTATATGATGTTTCAGGGGCCTGAGTAATATCTTGAATCCATTCTAGAGTCTGATTCTGCCAGATTTTTCCAGGTAGTCCTTCTCCGGCTTGGAACTCTAAGGTAGAACTGAGTTGACAAAAGGGTTTAAGCGTGGGATGAGTAGCGAAGGGATTGGGAAGATAGGATAAGGTTTGGGTGTCCTCTTGGGGTAACCAGGCTTCTCCATAATCCCAGAAAATGCGATCGCAAATACTTTTGATGATTTGTGCAATTGCCTGTTCCCAGGTAGAGGCTTGGGTTAAATATTGAGTGACTTCTAACAAGAGCCGAGTTTCTCGCTCTGCTTCTTGGAGTTGATGATTTTTCTGGAGTAAAATTTGGTTTTTTTCCTGAAGTTGGAGGTTTAACTGAGTTAATTTTAAGTGATGGGCTACCCGCACCAAGACCTCTTCACTCTGAAATGGTTTAGTGATATAATCTACTGCTCCCAGTTGAAACCCTTTGACTTTATCTGCTTCTTCATTCAAGGCGGTTAAAAAAATAATAGGGATATCTTGGGTTTCCGGATTGCCTTTTAATTGTTCACACAGAGTATATCCGTCCATTTCTGGCATCATGATATCCAGGAGAATTAAATCAGGGACAAATTGAGTGAGACTCGCTAAGGCAAATTTAGCATTAGGGGCGAATCGTACATCATACCCTTCATTTTTCAGTAGAGTTTTCAGCAGGCGCAGGTTTTCAGGTACATCATCAACCACCAGAATTTTGCTGGTTTTGTAACTAACAATCGCGTTCTCTTCAGGGCTTGTCCTATTGCTATCTGCCATTACTGTAACCCATTGATTTTGTGATCTAATGCTTACGGGGAAGCACTGAGGACTATCTCTCTATCTTAAAGGAGTCAAGAGAATCTAGGGAAGGGAAGAAATCCAACGAAACAGAGATTTATCCGTTAGGTCGGGTATTCTACGGTACAATTCAACGGGATCGATATCGATTGGATCTCCGATCGCCGATCGCCCTGTGGTTGTTCAATCTGAGTTTATTGTATGGTTGTCTCTCATCCATCAACCCCCTGGGTTATTTCTGCTCCTAAGCGCTTTGATGCTCCGTTACGTCTGTTTTGTTTTCCTCCCGCAGGAGCAGGCGCTTTTTTATTTCGTCCTTGGTTAACCTATAGCTCGTCGGCAATTGAAATTCTAGCGATTCAATTGCCAGGGAGAGAACGTCGCTTAAAAGAACCTTGCTTCACCCAATTAGATCCGTTAATCAAGTCCCTTACCCAAGCTATTATTCCTCATTTAGAGTTAGGAAAATTCACGTTTTTTGGTCATAGTTTGGGAGCCTTGATTGCGTTTGAACTCACCCATGAACTGCGTCGCCAAGGTTTGCCTTTACCGGAGCATTTATTTATGTGTGGTCGCCGTGCCGCACATATTCCAATAGAGAATCTTCTTTGTTCCCAACCGGATTCTAGTTTGATTGAAGCATTGCGTGAATATGGAGGGACACCGGAGGGCGTTCTACAAAATTCAGATTTAATGGAGTTATTTTTACCCATTTTTCGTTCAGACTTAACCGTTAATGAACACTATCAATATCACTTAGAACCGCCATTGGATTTGCCGATCTCGGTGTTTGGGGGGATGAATGATACTGTGGCTATTCCAGAACAAATTGAGCAATGGAATCAGCATACTTCAAGAACATTTAAACTCAAGCTATTTGAGGGCGGTCATATGTTTTTCAAGGATGATCCTGAGCTATTGTTAAAGCCAATTTTTGAACAACTCAATTGTCGTTTATAAGGAACTCTCTTGTAAGACATTACTCAGATTAACCCAATTTTCTAGGCTCAGATCTTCAGCGCGAGCTTGAGGGTTAATATTCAGTTGTTCTAGAATGGGAGTCAGGCGATCGCTCTCAATCCTCGATTTGAGATTATTGTGTAACATTTTTCGTTTCGAGGAAAAGCCAAGAGTTACAATTTGTTCTAAATGACGGGGGTTGAGAGCCAGTTTTTCCAGAGTTCTGGGAGTTAATCGAATCACGGCAGATTCGACTTTAGGAGGGGGATAAAAGGCTTTTGGCGGGACAGGACAAATGAGTTCACAATGGGCTAAATATTGGACGCGAACTGATAAGGCACCAAAGGCTTTGGTACTCGGTTTTGCCACTAGGCGATCGGCTACTTCTTTTTGTACCAATAGGACAATACTCTCATATTTTTTGGGACCTGGAGAAGAAATTTTTCCCAAGAGTTTTTCTAAAATTGGGCCGGTAATATTGTAGGGAATATTAGCTACCACTTTATTAGGATTTTGAAACAAGGGATAGGGGGAAAGGAGAGCTTCTAAATCTAAGGAAAGGATATCCCCTTGTAAAAGAATAAAGTTTTGAGAGTCGCCTAATTTTTTGATCAGCTTTTTACACAGATCCCGGTCAATCTCCACAGAAATAACAGCTTGTGCATGGGCAATCAATTGACGAGTTAAAATACCGGTTCCTGGGCCAATTTCTAATACTTTATCTGTGGATTCTAAATCTGATGCTTGAATAATTTTATGTAGAATGGCTTCACTGTTGAGCCAATGTTGGGCAAAGCGTTTGCGGGGTTGAGGATTCATGTTGAAATTGAAACTAATATTGTTCGTATTAAACCAATAGTCAGACACCGGGGTTCTTCCTGGAATTCCCGATCCCCTTGACTTATCTGTGTTCACGGTATCAATTGGAGATCTTTATCATGGGGAGGGTGAGGGAGTTTCCGGAAAGAGGATTTTGGCGATCGCCTCAGCGTTGCGTTGTTTTCGCCATTGCCAATGATTATCTTGTCCATGCTCACACAGATGGAGAATTGCCCGATCGATCAGTTCAGGGATTTGCTCAAAATTCTCAAAGGTTTCACCGATGGGAGTTGGCCACTTGACCTGATGCTCAATTACGGGATAATGGGAGGCAATAATATAGCATCCGCAGGAGGCAGCATCGCTGATTACGCCACTGGTACGATAATAGTAGCGATCGCGGTCATAATGAATCACCAGGATGTCGATTTCCTGTAAGACCTTTAAATAGTCTTCTTGCTTCGTCGTATCTCGTAGAGTCGCGTTTATATTCTCTAGCTCCTTGGGTTTAGTACTTAAGGGAGTACCAATAACCAGTTCGCAATTAGGATGAGTCGCCGTATAGAGGGTAAGCTGTTGAACCAGTTTGGCGATCGGTTTATCCGGGCGAATCATCCCCACCACCCCAATTTTAATCCGCCGATCTGCGGGTATCCTTTCCCCTGGCTTCAGTTTCGGTTCCACCTCACTCATAATCGGATGGGGAATCACAAACATCGAATCTGGAGGTAATCGATACGCTTCTGGAATCACACTATCATCAAGTTCTAGCGTAACCACCTTCAAGTTCTTGAACAGGTTGAGATAAGTCCTCAGATACATCAACCCTAGGTTTTTGATCCGACTCGACATCGCAAACTGCTGATTCCCATGCAAACTGATCAACACCTCTTTCCCCTGTAGAGCTTGCAGTGCGAGTAAGGGAAGAAGAATCGAGAGATGTTGATTATAGAGTTCAAAAACAAAGATCGTATCCACCTCTTTCGGAAACTGTAGAGCGCGAGTCCCCATGGCAATATGGCGATACTCCCGGCGCAATTGGAGTCCCACCTGATAATTCATCGATTGGGTAAACTTCTTTAATCCTTGGGGTAAAGGTGTTTCGAGCGAAACAAACCCAATGTTCCTTCCTGGAGCATAATCTCCAAGTAAAAGTAGATCTTTAAGACCATTATGCATCAACATCAACATATCAAATCCTTAAATGCTTGGCACATATAGGAATTCTAATGTAGTATAACCCTGTTCTATGGTATTCAATTCGCGGAATGGAACTGTCCGTCCGGCGATCGCACAGGGTTTGATACTCCTGCCAGGTTCCTGGTAGCCGAACTACACGTCCTGCTAGCAATCGATCTATTGCATTTCCATTTTAAATGACTTTTTCTGAAGGCCGATCGTGATAGGGTAAGCCTTAAGACTTGCATTTGTTAGAATCATGCTAGAGCTATACCAATTTGAATTTTCCCAATTTTCTGAGAAAGTTAGACTGATTCTTGATTACAAGGAATTGGAGTACCGTACGATTGAAGTGACTCCAGGGGTGGGACAACTGGAACTGTTGAAGATTTCTGGACAACGGCAGGTACCGGTACTCAAAGACGGAAGTACGGTGATTTCTGATTCTACAGCGATCGCCCAATATCTGGATCGCCAATACCCAGAAAAGCCGATTATTCCCACCGAACCCCGGCAGCGCGGTTTATGCTTAATAATGGAAGAATGGGCAGATGAGTCTATTGGAGTCAAAAGTCGTAAGGCTCTATATGGTGGATTGAGTCAAGACCAAAGTTTCCGCACCGCCGTTTTACCTAATCCTATTCCTGATTTTGTCAAAACCTTGGTAGGAGGGGTTCCGAAGGAATTATTTCAGGTTTTAGGCTATGGAGTTGGCGCAAGTCCAGAAGAAATTCAGGCGGCACAGGATAGCTTAAAACAGGATTTAGAAGCACTGAGTCTAATTTTAGTGGATCATCCTTATTTGGTGTGCGATCGCCCCACCCTGGCTGATTTAGCAGTGGCTGGACTCAGTATTTTAATTAAGTTCCCTGAAGGCAATTACCTGAATATCCCTGAATCGCTACAAGGTAAAGGCATCCCAGGATTAGCCGACAATCCATCCTATCAACCCTTTTTTGAATGGCGCGATCGCCTCTACTCTAGCATCCGTCAATCTAAATCGACTCCAGCATCAAGTAATTCGCCCACGTCTATTGAAATTGAGTAATGACTGATGGGTATTGGTGACCTAAGTACAGGACATAAAGTTGTATGGGTTGGAAGAGAGAGTCAGAAAAAGAGAGCAGGTCAATGAAAAAGTGGTGCAGGAGGTCAAAACCATAGCGAAACAAACTACGGGCATGGCGGCTATGAGCTTCAATGATACAAATCGGCGTTTGACCCTGTCGCCAGATCCCGGACTTCATCGCCCAAACAAATGCCAGGGCTAAAAGAGCTAGAAGCTGAGACAGACGCTCTCTATCAGTGAAATGAAAGGAATTGGCTCGTCGAGCATCAGGAATGAGAGCCAAGGCTTGCCCACACACTCCCAGTCACCTTTAAGTCCCGTTAGAGCCTAAGCGATTGCCTATTCCCTAGCGCAAAGTTCTATATATGAAGCCAGATTCAATTTTTAATCGACTGTTCGGTAAAGGTGAAAAATTTAGGCATTTTTTTGAATATAAAGCGCTCAAATGTTCAGAGTACTAAAGCACTATAAAAAAGGAAAGTGTATGGGTCATTTCCTCTCCCTATCCCCCATCTTTTTCAATGCACTATTTTAGATAAAACAATCGAGTAGACACTCCTAAATCCCCTAATAGACTCTACCTCGATAGACTCGTTTGTGACGGGCTTTTTTTGAGGTGTTTTCTCCTGGGAGACCTACAGAGGTTACAGGTGGTAGAGGGACAGGAGCCTCTCTATTGATTTCCGATACTGAAAAAGAGTCAGCCGGATACTCAAAGACATCATGATTATTGAAGGAACCTGCTACGGATGGAGTAGATAAGGATTGGGCGTTTTCCATATCTTGTTTTAGGGCTAGCAAACAGGAAACCAGAGGATCGTTATGAATCATTAATCCTCCTAGAGCGGATAATACTTTTTTAATGCCAGCAATCACTTTGAGGGCTAGAGTATCGGCTTCAAAGGGCGGTAGAATATCGATCGCGCCATAGGCGATCGCTGCTTGACGTTGGTAATGGCTCACTTCAGAGTCTGTGCTTTCTAAAAGAATTACAGGTATTTCTGCGTAGTTCTCTTGGCACAAGAGACAGAATTCCTCTAGCTGCAAATCCGGAGTTTGTCGATCGATGAGAACGATCGCCGGTTTTTGGTTACCACTAGATCGGGTCTCTTCTAGCCTTTCCAATAGGTGGGTTGCATCAGCAGTTAGGATGACTGCCAAGTTTTGGCTTCTTAACACTCTTTGCCATACCCAGCGTTGGAAGTTGCAGGGTTGACACAGAAGAATGGTCGCTCTTGGATTAGTCATGGAAGGATTAGATAACTGGATTTAGAGTAGGATGGAGCAAATCAAAACTATAGGCTAAATTTATAATTTAATTTTTGATTAATTGCCCTTAAGGATTTTCTTAAGCTTGGTATAGCAGAAAACAAAAGAAAATTTCTGTATCATTTAATTCATTTAAGAATCTGATCTTTCAGGCACAATCTACGTTTGTATCATTAAGTTTGATAAACTTTTGCCAGAGGAGTTCTCTAATACGAGAAGATAACTCCTTTTGTACGGTTGTCAATGGCACTTAAAATGTTTACCCAAAATCCGTATATTTAAGAAATGAAACAACACGATTCAAGATTAAAACTCAAGGTCTTAAAAAAGGCAAATCAAACCCAAATAAGCATTAAGGGATACTCACTCTGGTTTTGGGCCAGTTTGGGAGTCATGATAGCTTTAATTCCCTGGGCAGGGCAGGCGGTCGCCCAAGCCCAGACCCCAAGCACGGTCAATGATGGCATCCCCGATCAAATCCAAATTGCGCTCAATACCCTATGGGTAATCTTTACTGGAGTGCTGGTGTTTTTTATGAATGCTGGCTTTGCGATGCTAGAAACTGGCTTTTGCCGCCATAAAAGCGCTGTCAATATCTTAGCAAAAAATCTGATTGTATTCGCCTTATCCTCTCTTGCTTTTTGGGCCACTGGCTTTGCCTTAATGTTTGGTGATGGCAATTCCTTTATTGGACTGCACGGGTTTTTCTTAAGTGGGCCGGACAATAGTCCAGCCGTGGCAGAAGCCTATCAAGGGATCTATCGTTCGTTAGATTGGGCTGCTATTCCTCTAAAGGCTAAATTTTTCTTTCAACTAGCCTTTGCGGGTACTGCCGCTACCATTGTGTCTGGAGCTGTGGCTGAACGGATTAAATTTGCTGCTTTTGTTCTCTTTAGTTTGGGCTTAGTGGGATTGGCTTACAGCATCATTGGCCATTGGATCTGGGGTGATGGATGGCTCTCCCAACTGGGTTTTTGGGATTTTGCTGGATCGACTGTTGTGCATTCTGTGGGAGGATGGGGGGCTTTTATGGGGGCAGTTTTATTAGGCCCGCGGATGGATAAATATCCAGATGGGCAAATTGCTGCTATTCCCGGCCATAATTTGGCAATTTCTACCCTCGGTTGTCTGATTTTGTGGTTGGGATGGTTTGGGTTTAATCCCGGTTCGACATTAACGGCCGATCCGGAAGCCATTACCCATATTCTTCTAACTACAAATATGTCAGCCGCTGCCAGTGGAGTGATGGCAACCCTGGTTTCTTGGCACTATTTTGGCAAGCCCGATCTGACGATGATTATTAATGGCATCTTGGCGGGCTTAGTGGCAGTTACGGCTTCTTGTGCTTATATCAATATAGTGAGTGCGATCGCCATTGGAGTCATTTCTGGAACCATCGTTGTGTTTTCTGTAATGTATTTGGAACAATGGCACATTGATGACCCGGTAGGAGCGGTTTCTGTCCATTTAGTCTGTGGGATTTGGGGAACGTTGGCCCTGGGATTGTTTAGTATAGGACCCGAGGTTTATCCTTGGTATAGTGAAACTGGGGGGCCGTTGGCGGGATTGTTTTTTGGGGGCGGTTATTCTCAGTTTCTGAATCAATTGTTGGGGGTGTTAGCTGTTGGATTTGCCATGATTGCCTTTAGTTTACTGTTATGGTTAACCTTGAGTTTTACGGTGGGGATACGAGTGAGTCCAATGGAAGAACTAGAGGGCTTAGATCTGAGCGAGCATAGTATGGAAGCCTATAGTGGGTTTATGAAAGAACAGGAGAGAGGAGGAAGATAGGGAGACACGGAGAATGGGATGATTTGATGCAATGCAAATACTATGGGACTCGGATCAATGGACTGGGATGGCTGGTTTAAACGGATTGAAGATCTGGTAATGCTCCATTCTCCAAGTGGAGTAGAAGGGGAGATGAATGCGTTTCTCTTAGACGAATTTGAGTGTCTGGGAGTGAAACCAGAAGTGGATTTGGCAGATAATGTGATTGCCAAAATTCCAGGTAAAGATTCGAGCCGAGCGATCGCCATTACGGCCCATAAAGATGAAATTGGTGCGATCGTCAAGCGAATTAAACCGGAAGGACGCTTAGAGGTGGCTCGACTTGGAGGCTCGTTTCCTTGGGTATATGGGGAGGGGGTTGTGGATATTTTAGGCGATCGCCAGACCATTTCGGGTATCCTCAGTTTTGGTTCTCGCCATGTTTCCCATGAGTCCCCCCAAAAGGTACAGCAGGAAACTAAACCAGTAGAGTGGGAAAAAGTTTCGATAGAAACCAAACTCAGTAAGGAGGCGTTACGGGAGGCTGGGGTGCGTCCAGGGACTCGTGTAGTTGTCGGAAAACACCGTAAGCGAGCCATCCGATTAAACGATTATATTGCCAGTTATACCTTAGATAATAAGGCTTCGGTGGCCATTCTCTTGGGTCTAGCCGAGCGCGTTAAAGAACCTCCCATAGATGTCTATTTAGTTGCTTCAGCCAAGGAAGAAGTAGGCGCGATCGGAGCCTTATTTTTCAGCCAACGTCATCAGTTAGAAGCCTTAATTGCCCTAGAAATTTGTCCTTTAGCGCCAGAATATCCCATCACTGATGGCGTAGCCCCGGTTTTGCTCTCTCAAGATAGTTATGGTCTCTACGATGAAGATTTAAATCACCAGCTACAAAAAGCGGCTGAAGCTGCACAAATTCCCATCCAACGAGCTGTTTTAAGTGGTTTTGGCAGTGATGCATCCATTGCGATGAAACTGGGTCATATTGGCCGTGGAGCCTGTTTGGGCTTCCCGACTCAGAATACCCATGGCTATGAAATTGCCCATTTAGGAGCGATTAGTAATTGTCTAGAAATTTTAGTCAATTACTGTCAGAAGTGTTGAATGTTAGCTTAATGCCGAAAAAAAGAGGATAAGATAAGGAAGTTCATCAGTTCTATCGCCAAACCCTGTTGGATAAATTCCGTTATTTGCAAGTCGAACTTAGTCGGCGCTGCTCTATGATTTAGTGGAGCTACGATCTGATTCCAGAAACCCTGATTTAGTTCACTAGGGGCTTTTCTGTAGTTGAATGTAAAGTTTTATATCAAGATTCAACACTTCTGGATATTTGCTTAAGTCCTGTTAAAACGATGCTTTAAACAGAACACGAGCTGTAAAAGGCTTGTTATAAGTTACAATCCCCCCTCTCTCTCCAAAGATAAATCCCGAAGTGAGGAATCGAGTATCGAAAATATTGTCTGCAACCAAGTAAATCCCAGCATTGTCGAATTCATAACCTAACGTTGCGTCTACTGTCGTCACGGTTCGTTGAGAGATAGTATTCGTTTCTTCAGTGAAGTAATTTCCCAAAGTATTCAATTCAACCCGCGAAAAGAATCCCCCAGGGGATCGGTACTGTGCTGCCAAATTAAAGGTGAATTCTGGGGCAAAGGAGAGTTTGTTACCATTGAGACTTTGTTCGGTGAAGGGATTGAAAAAGCGATCGTATCTAGCATTGGTATAACCAAATCCGGCTGTAATATCGAACCCACTGACAGGTCTAGCCTTCAACTCAAATTCTACTCCCGTAATACTCACTTGTGCATTAGCAATATTACGGACAATTCCTGTGGGATCGCCCAGTCCAACTTGAAAGTCATCAATGACATTGTGAAAGACGGCTAAATTGGCAATCAGGCGATCGTCTAACCAAGCGGTTTTCACTCCCAGTTCATAATTCCAAGAAAGTTCCTCACCAATGACTAAAGTATCATCGCTGCTTGCACGATAATTTAATCCGGCTGGCTTGTAACCCCGGGTTATACTCCCATAAATAGTTGCATCCGGAGTGACTTCGTATCTGATCGCCAAACGAGGCAAGAGTGCATCACTGTTGGTTTCAGCCCCATCAAAGCCTTCCCCCACAGGATTTACTATTGGAGAACCTGCAACTGCAAAATTGCGCCGCTGATCCATTTTTACCGTCGAGGAGTCATAGCGTAAGCCTAAGGTTAAGGTGAGGGGATCGATCGGCTGATAGCTGAGTTGACCAAAAGCAGCGTAGGTCGTTTGCTCCAATTCAGCAGTGTTGTTATCAAAGCCTGGTCCTGGCAAGCCAAATGCTTCTGCCGCCGCACTGCTCAGGCGCTGTCCGTCCTCAGTGACATTAAAGAGACGATTTTCAAAGTATCCTCCAATTAACCATTGGAAAGGATTGTCAGAAGGAGCCGATTGAAAGCGTAACTCTTGACTGAATACCGTTGAATTAGTTCCGGCAACGGCAACCGATAAATCGATAGCTGAAAAGTCGGAATCGAATTCTGCCCTTTGTTTGGAATAACGACGAGTCGTAATTGAAGTCCCAATAAAATTAGAATTTTCATACGAGATTTTTAGGTTTTGGCTATTCGTTTGGGTTTCGCTGAAACTTTGAAAATCTTGTGAAATGCGAAATGAATTATCTGAACTCAATAACTGGACCAGGGGCGTTTCATTGGTATCACTTTGATAAAATCCTCCCAAAGAAATTTCCCAATCATCGTTGGGAGTCCAAACCAATGTTCCTCGAATATTCCCCCCCGAAAGATCTCCAACTTCTCGATCTCGATTTAATGCAGTATTGGTTATATAGCCATCTTCCCTGTTGAGTTGTCCCGACAAACGCAAAAAGAGCCGATCTTCTGCGAGAGGAGCACTAACTGAAAGGGCCATACGGCGTTGGTCATAAGTCCCGTAATGGGCAAAGAATTTTCCTTCGATATCGTTACTCGGTCTTTTAGTAATAATATTAACCACCCCAGCTTGAGCATTTCTGCCATAGAGGGTATTTTGCGGTCCGCGCAACACTTCAATCCGTTCGAGATCGACGAGATCGAGGTCTAAAAATGCTCCATAATCGTAGGGAACATCATCGACAAAGAACCCAACTGTATCGCGACTGAGAAAGTTACTATTGGACAGACCTCGGATGGAATAAGTGTTAAAAAGTCCTGTTTGCGACCCTCCTCCAAATACAGAAAAATTAGGGGTATTGTCAGCAATACTTTCTAAAGAATCAATATTGGCATCTTCAATATTTTCTTCAGAAAAGGCGGTGATACTGATGGGAACATTTTGAATGGTTTCTTCTACTTTTTCGGCGGTGACAGTAATAATTAAACCTTCGTCGCGAAAGACGAGTAGATTAATGTTTAATCGTCCATTTTCTTGAATGACTTCGGAAACTTCTGGAGCTAAGATTTCCCCCGTTATCACTGCCTCAATGCTATTGTCGTCCCGGGTAGTTACTTGCAGTAAATTCACTCCTTCGATAGGGTTTTCTTGCTCGAACTCGCCCCCGATGAGACGAGCGTTGTTAATCTCGATGATAAGGCGATTCTCTTCTACGGTTTGAAAGAGTTCGACGGTTTCGGTTTCGTTGCCTTCTAAGAGAATTTGCAATCCTTCGGGGGTAGATTCAATACGAACGTTGGTAATTTCAGCGATTTGAGCGAAAGCACCAGGGGTGGAAACGAGGACGATCGCCGGAGCTACCAAAACACTGTGCAAAAGAGAGAAATGTTTCATTCTGAGTTTAAGTTTGAGAGGGTCAATATTGGGATAAAATGGACTCTGACCAGCAAAAAAAACGATCGTTCAATCGGTCGCAGATTGTTTTGACTCCAAAGGGATAAAATTGGTGAAATACTCGATCGTTAATTAAGACTGTAGAATTTGAGAATTCGCCATTCCTTGCAGCGATTTACGATGAATTTTACCCGTAGAGGTGCGCGGTAGGCACTCAACAAAACATAAGGATTGAGGGACTTTAAAGTGAGGTAAATTTTGTTTAGTAAACTGGTAGATATTTTTCTCCAAAGCCGGAGAAGCGCGACGTTCCAGTTTGAGTCCGATATAGGCAACAATTCTGGTCAATTGTTCGCCGCTCTTCGACTCGGGTACAATCGCGACTTCGAGAATGTCGGGATGATGCAATAAAACTTCCTCAATCTCTAAGGGAGAAATCCATTGACCGTTAGCTTTAAACAGGTCTCCTTTTCGTCCCATAAACTTAAAGTAGCCTTCCTCGTCGCAGATATATTTATCCCCCGTTAGCATGGTATCGCCGTACAGAGCTGCCCGGGTTTCGGACAGGCGATTCCAATAACCGAGCATCAAGCTTTCTCCTTTCACCGCTAAGTCACCTATGGTATTGGCAGGTTGGGGCTGTCCGCTCTCGTCTACAACGCGTACTTCGTAACCGGGAACGGGACGGCCAGAAGTTCCGGGCTTGCAGGTTTCCGGTCGATTGGATAAAAAGATGTGCAAAAATTCTGTTGTGCCGATCCCTTCACAAATTTCCAGACCGAAGACCTCTCGCCATTGCTGCCAAACAATTGGAGGCAACTGTTCGGCAGCCGAAACGCACAGGCGCAAACTGGAAACATTGAGAGGAGTAAGCTCTCGCACGGCTAAAAGATTGGCATAAATACTGGGGATGCCAAAGAAAATAGTAGGTTGGTAGCGATCGATGTCGGCGATAATATCGAAGGCATTGCCGGCTGCTGACAAAACAGCAGCAGCACCAACAGCCATAGGCATATAAAGGGAGTTGCCCAATCCGTAAGCGAAAGCAAGGGGAGCGACGGAGTAAGTAATATCCGTTTCGGCTAGTCCCAATATCCCCTGACCATAGGCGCGATCGCAGATTACCATACTTTGCTGACGGTGAATGACCCCTTTCGGTTTGCCTGTACTGCCAGAGGTATAGAGCCAAAAGGCGGGTTCGTCTCCGTGGGTGTCTGCGGGGAGAGGCAGATTATTCTGTTCTTCTATGAGGGAGAGGAAAGAGTGAGAGTTTGGGGGGTCGGTTTCTGTAGAGCTATCAATGGAGAGAGAATGACGGAGAAAAGGAGAGTCAATCGGTCCGATTCTAGCAAATCCCTCGCGATTGCTTAGTAAAATTTTGGCCCGCGAGTTGTGGAGAATGTAATGTACATCTTCAACGCTACAACTGGGAACGATGGGAACGGGAATCGCCCCCAGCCAAATCGCGCCCCAAAAGGCAAAGGCAAATTCTGGTGTATTGGGCAGTAAAATAGCAATGCGGTTTTCCCGTTCTACTCCCAGTTCGGCGAGTAAATTAGCCGCTTGTTGGACGCGCTTGCGAGTTTGGCTATAAGTGTAGGTTCCATCCTTGGTATAAAACGCAATGTTATCTCCCTTCTCTCGAATCAAATTTCTATCCAAGAAATAGGCAGCAGCGTTGAAGTTACTGGGTAAGGGGTCGAGAAAATCGTTCATGAATCGTTGCTGGTTGTAGATTGATAGGCGATCGCGCAAACGAGGAGATGGTTTTGCCAAGATAACCAACTCATTTCCCAACGCAGCCATCCCAGCTCGTCAGCTTTTTGGCGGGCAGAACCCGATAAATCGACTGATAAATGTCCCAATGGGTTGAGTTGGGCAGCAATTTCAAACCAGTGAATTTCAGCTAATCCCGTTCCGAGTGCTTTGCCGAGTGCTTCTTTACTGGCAAAACAAAGGGCTAGGTATTTGGCAGGGGTGGGGTCAAGTTGGCTGGCATCGAGTTCTTTGGAGGCAAAGATTAAAGTGAGAGTGTCGCGATCGTAACGGTGAAGAAAGTTCTCGACTCGGGAAATTTCCACCAAATCGATACCAATCGCCGCGATCGACCCGTCTTGTCTATTGCTTTGCTGGTTGGCTCCCGAAAGCTTATGCCAAACTGGAGCGCGCATCCGCAATCTCTTGACTTATTTCAGCCAAAGTTTTGTCCTGACGGGTTTCTAATTTAAGGGCAACTCCAAGTTGCCGTTTGAGGGCTAGAGCGATTTCCACGATCTCAGTCGAGTCGAGTTGCAGATCGCGATAGAGTAAAGCATCGTCATATAACAACTCTTCGGAAATACCCAAGTTTCTCAAAATGCTCTTTAAGGTGTTTTGAGTGTCAAGAGAGGAGTTCTGTTCCATATTTGCGTTTTCACAATTCCAAATTTTTCTCAATAAATGAGAACAGTGGCTTTGTCAGCCCAAGGCAGGCACATTCTATCAGAGGACAAAGAACAGAACTAACTCCAAACGGATTTTTTTTAGCTCTAAAGGGATTATCTTTCTCTGAGCCATAGGAAATTGAGTATTGGAAGGCGATCGAGCGCTCTGAAAGCTATGAAAATTTTCCTTAAGGAAAATTTTCGTTTTTTTAACTTCCTTCTGAGCTAAAATAATTGCTAATCATTTTTAATAAGTAGAAATTGAAAGTGAGAGTCAATGACTATAAAGTTGATCTTTCCACGGCATGGGATGCAACAAAGCTTTCCCGAACTGCTAGAGCAGATGAATTTGTCCAATCTGTATTCCTATGATGCGGAGAGAACAGAAGCACGACTAGAATGGTTGAAGAAGATCGGTAGAGGTTCAGTTCGGTTCGCTTATTTGGATTCGGGCTTGCAAATCTCGATTGAAAATCAGCAAATGAAGCAGAATTTGGTGCTGCAAGGTCAGCACCTTCATACCGATCCCTTAAAATTTTACTTTCTGATTTCTGGCGAAGTAACTGGTGTTGTCGGCTGGCCGACCTCTTCTTTTATCTTGCAGGAAGGACACAATTGCTTGACTGCTTGTGGAGGAGATGGCGCTCAGATAACCTACTATGCCGATCGCCCCTATTTAGCCGTAACGATTTTGCTTGCTCCAGAGTTTTTCAGAGCCTTTCTGGAGGGGAAATCTGATATACCCCAGCCCTTGCTACAAGCAATTGAGCCATCAGCCGAAACTTTTTTTCATACCAGTCCAACCTCCCCCACTATGCAGATCGCTCTCCATCAACTTTTGCACTGTCCTTATGAGGGTCTGACCGGGCAAATCTATATTGAGAGCAAGGCTCTCGAACTCGTCGCCCTCAAGCTGGCTCAAATCGATGAAAGTACAAAATTACGGCCCAAAAATTCCCCTTTACAACCCCGAGACCTCGATTGTATTCATCATGCCAAGGAAATTCTCATAGACAATATAGAATCCCCCCCTTCCTTATTGGAACTCGCCAGAAAAGCAGGAATCAACGATTACAAGCTCAAAATTGGCTTTCGCGAAGTCTTCGGAACGACAGTATTCGGCTACCTTCGCAATCAACGTATGGAATGGGCCCGCAAACTCCTCCTCGAACAACAAATGAATGTCTCGGAAGTCGCTCAAGCGGTTGGCTATGCCAGCCTCAGTCGGTTTAGTACAGCATTCAAAGATTATTTTGGCACGACCCCCAAAACTTACCAAAAAAATTCTCAATCTCATTAAATCTTCAGTCATCATGTCCCAATCTCAATTACAACTCGCAGGTGTACCGCGCACAATGGTTCTTACGACTCGCGCCAGAGCTGACGAAGATCGAAATTCTAACGGTCTTTTTCGCGATCGCCACGCCCGAGAGTGGAGCGATCATCTGGGTTGGAATGTGGAACTCGACTCTTTTTATGGCACGTATACCCAAGCCGGTTGGGCTATTCGCGCAGAGCACTTTGATTGTGCAGTACAACGTAACATTGCCCATATTAAAAACCCCCTGGTTATCGAGTTAGGAGCGGGTTTATCCAGTCGATACTACCGCCTGCAACAAGAAAATTTGCACTGGATTAATCTTGATTTACCGGAAGTGAATGACATTCGCAGCCAACTCGATCGTGAAACCGAAAACTATAAATTTATTGGAGCTTCCGCCTTAGACTTTAACTGGATGGAGCAACTGCCTTCGAGATCTCCCGAGGAGATTGTTATTGTTGCTGAAGGTTTATTGATGTACTTCGATGCGGAATCAGTTGCTCAACTGATCTCACGAATGCAGCAACGCTTTCCGGGAGCAACTTTTATCTTTGATATTGTCGGAACATCTTATCGCAAGTCTGCCAAGAAACTCGAAGCCTTAGGTGCTCCCCTACAGTGGTTTGTCAAAGATATAGACGAAGTCGCGCGTATGGGAGTCGAGATTATTGAAGTGCAATCACTTTTTCAATTACATCCCGAACGGTGGGGAATGATGCGTTTGCTAACTTGGTTGCCTTTTATTCGCTCGATGACTCTCATTTTTGAGACAAAATTAAAGCCGTAGACTTAAATTCTTTCTTCAGTTGTGTACACAAAAAAAGTATGGTCGATTGGATTGAGATTGGTCTATCGTTATGTGATTGCAGAGTGAAATAGAGTTTTCGGTTGAGATTTTAAGCAAAATACAACGGAAAAAGTTGCTATAGCGATTTTAAACTGCCTTATTCTTCCTTAAGTTTTATTCCCCTAACCTTCTTTAAAAAGGAGGATTTAGGGGAATTTTTCTGACTGAACCTCATAAAACAAGGAAAGAACTGTAAGAAATATAACTTGTAAATCAGTGTAAAGATTAAACCGCTTATGAGGTTTAGGTTTTCGTCAAATAAGACCAATAGATGAAAAAATCAAGTTATAAGAACCTATAGCATCTGATGTAAAACAATTGTGACGTTTTACTTTACAGGAGAGTTCTGTTGCTCCCGTGATATAGAGACTTGCTTCCATCTTTCCAAAAGCTATGCCTTGTGAATTTGCCAGACTATAAGACATAGCTATAACTCAAATATTGGCCAACAATCGTTAGCCATTGACTCGCATATCATTCTACAAAGTAGACTGGGTATACACTCTGACTTTTCTTTATAAATAGGCCCCAAAGAAAAATCGAGAAAAAATACGTTTGAAGCAAAAAAAAAACCGGATATAATCTTTTTTTTTATGGAGTATACTGATAATATTATTTTCAGAATGTAATTAACAATAAAAACCTTTCAAGGGATCGAAGTCATCCTACTCAACCTGATGCGGTAATTATAGGCATGATGGAGAGTTTGATCTTAATGTAAACAACTATAGAGGTAAGATATCAAAGGTTTTATTTATCATTTTATATCTATTTAATGGATAAGTTTTAGTCAGCATAGATTTCCTCAATCACAAGAAAAAAGATGAACAACCAAGTGAAAGATAGCACAAAAGTAAAATATAGAGAACAGTTCTTCCCAAACTATAACATTGAACCTCTCACCGTTCTCAGCAATCTAAAAAAAGCAGGAATGATCAATTCATACCTGCTTTATGAAGGAGAAGACGAAGTCCGAATTGCAATTGGCGAATATAGAAAAATTGCTGTCAGCCGCGATCGCATTGAAATGTCGGGGAATGAAGTCAATTCTCAACCTATTCGCGATCCCTTCAAACAAGTAGAAGAGATGCTGAATACTCTGCCCTTAGAAAATTGGACAGCGTATGGTTACGTTTCCTTCGATATGGCGAGTTTTTACTCTTCGTACTCCAAACAAAGCGAGAATGAACTGCTCTACCTCATCATCCCCGATAGCGAATTAATCTTTATTCCAGAGGGAATTTGTTACCGGAGTATCAAGGGGATTGATGAAATTAATACACTATTAACCAATGAGGTACAACTCCCGACTTATACAGCAACTCCTATATCAATTGACTTTAGCGATCGCCAAGATTACGAACATCGGGTCGCAGAACTGATTGCAGCCATCAAAGCCAATCGCTTGCAAAAAGCCATTATTTCCCGCACTGCTAAGTATTCGGGACAATTAAACGTTCTTGGAACGTATTCGATCGCCAACCAAGCCAATAATGCTTACCGTTCTTACGCTTTCGATCTCGGAAAAGTCAAAGGAGTGGGTTTCAGTCCCGAGATTCTCATGAAAGCAGCAGATGGACGTTGGGTCGTCACCAACCCTCTCGCTGGAACGCGACCTCGAGGAGAAACCCCTGAGAAAGATTTGCGCCTTTATGCCGAGTTATTTGCTGATGCTAAAGAAGTAAAAGAACACGCCCTTTCTGCTTGGCTTGCACAGCAAGAAATGGCCTCGGTTTGCTTGCCCAACAGCGTTGGCGTATTCAATTTCATGGAAATTAAGAAATATCGTTGCGTTCAGCACCTTTCCTCTCGCGTGGGCGGTCTCCTGCAACCCAATCGCACCCTCTGGGATGCACTGAAAGTTCTCTTTCCGGGGATTACAGTTTCCGGGATTGACAAGCAGCAAGCATTGTACTGGATCGATCGCCTCGAAGACGAACCCCGAAGCCTCTACGCCGGTACCCTTGGCTGGGTCAGCAGTAACGGAACAGCCGACTTCGCTCTTGCCATTCGGTCAGTTTTCCAATACGGAGACACCATTCATCTCAATGCCGGAGCCGGAATTATCGCCGAGTCCGTTCCTGGCAATGAATATATCGAGTCAGTGAACAAAATGAACACGATGCTTGCCAATCTTGTCATCGAGTAACTGGACATTGGAAATCCCGTAAAAATATCGGGCAAGAAGAGCAAAAACAATGACAGATAAATCCTGGAAATTTTACAACCCGACGAGCGATCGCACTTTGACTCTAGTCGAAGTCGATAGTTTGCCAGCAATCGACGAAGAGCGATACTTCACTCTTGCCGAACGCAACTCTTTCGAGAGAGGAGAACGACGGTTGCAGCATCTAGGAGGTCGTCTAGCAGCAAAACAGAGCATCCTCAGTTATATGCCCGAACTCTCGCACCAAGATGTGGAGATTCGCAGATTGCCCTGCGGCGCGCCTGCTGTTGCCTTCAGTCCTCGCGGTCAAATTACCGCCGCTGATGTCGGTTTTGGGGAATGGCTTTTAAGTATCAGCCATACCTCCCGCTATGCTGCCGCTTGGGCGATCGGCAAGCACAACTGACTTTATGATGTCCGTTTATTAATGGAGTCAAACCCTACCATGAACGCTTCTATCGCCATTCGTTCCTTAACTCTAGCCTTTCCCGACACCATTCGCACCAATGATTATTGGCGCGAGAACTGTCCTCACTTGCTCCCGAAAGCAAGAAAGCGGCAAAGAAATGTTGCTCCTATTGCTAGAGAGGATGCCGATATTTGGTCGCAGGCCGTTGCTCCTTATCTTACCGATCCCTTCCGAGGAGCAAGAGAACGACGCATTCTGCAACCGGAAGAATCGGGACTGGCTTTAGAATGTCAGGCAGCCAAAGAAGCGATCGCCCTTGCCAGACTAACTCCAGAAGCGGTCGATTTAGCCTTAATCACTGCCCTATTTCCCGACTCCCCCGGTCCCGGTCATGCCGCTTATTTAGGGCGAGATGTCGGGCTGCACTGTCCAGCATGGAATATTGAATCCACCTGTTCGAGTGCTCTCGTTGCCTTAGAAACTGCTCGCACCTTTATCGCGTCGGGACGATACGAACATATTCTCATCGTCGTTTCTCATTTTGGCTCAAATGCGACGGACAACAGTGATTCTTTCTCTTGGTCTTTAGGAGATGGAGCTGGGGCTTTAATAGTCAGTCCGGTTCGAGAAGAGGAAGGGATATTGAGCGTGGCGATCGCCCCCGCAACCGAAACTTGCAATGCCTATCGTTACGAACTGGCTGGCAATAGCAAAGGCAAAACTCACCTTCTGGCGCGAACGGGAGATAATGCCATTGCCCTGGCTGAAACCGCTGTCGATGCAGCGCGCTCCTGCTGTCAAAAAGCTGCCGAAATGGCTGGAGTCAGCTTAACTGACATCGACTTTTTCGCTTTCAATACCCCGACGGCTTGGTATGCCGATGTTTGTATTCGAGCTTTAGGAATTGATCGCGATCGCGCTCTCAACCTCTACCCTCATTATAGCAATATTGGACCTGTTTTTCCCCTGGCCAATTTAGAGCGTGCCGCTCGCGTTGGGAAACTCAACCCGGGCGACCTCGTTTTAATTTATGCCAACGGTGCTGCTGCTACCTCTGCCGCTGTCATCGTCCGTTGGGGAGAAACGATGTTGGGAACGCCTCCCGCTCCACCTCTCAATCTTTCTGAAGCCGAAGAGAACATTGCCAGTTTTGCGCCACAGGAAGAACAACTCTCGCCAACACTGCCCTCATTCCGAGAAATATTAGCCACTCCACCTACAGAACGCCCTGCCTGGATCTCTACCTATCTTTTAGGTTGGCTGGCGGTTTATCTGCAATGTTCTCCCGAAGAACTGACAGTCGATTTACCCTTTGGCGGTTTAGTCGATTCCCTCGTGGCGATCGAACTTAAGCGACGCTTAGAGGAAGACTTTCGCATCTGCGTTCCCTTGGAACAATTCTTTGGCGAGAACAATAGCGAGCGCCTCGCTTCCTATCTCTGCGATCGCTTGTTCTTGAAAGAATTGATGGTGACCTCTACCACGCAAAGCGATCGATCGCGAGAAACCATCCATTTATAAACTGCAATTTATTTCTTGTCATTAAAATTTTATCTCTGGAAAAGACCGTATCGTTCTCATTTTGACGCAATTAATTAAATCGATGAATTTACAACTCTTACTCCAAGATCTTCATTCCAAAGATATCAAACTTGCCGTTGAAGATGGTTCCCTTGCTGTCAATGCCCCTGCGGGAGCATTAACCGCCGAACTGCGTCAAGTCTTACAGGAACGAAAAACCGAACTGTTGGCGTTGCTCGAAGGCAATGAAGCCATAGAAGTATCGGCTCTCCCCCCTCTGATCGCCGATCCTGCCCATCGTTACGACCCCTTTCCCCTGACAGATATGCAGTATGCGTTTTGGGTTGGTCGCAGTGGCGTATTAGAACTGGGTAATGTTTCCAATCACGGTTACTACGAAATAGAAGGCAATGCTCTCGATACCGACCGACTCGAAGCTGTATTAGTGCAAATTATTGCCCGACACGATATGCTGCGGGCGGTAGTATTGCCGGACGGTCAGCAGCAAATTCTCGAAACCGTACCGCCCTATAAGATGAAGGTTCTGGATTTAAGAGAATGCGAGAGTGCCGAGATTGATGCTCGCCTTGAAGATATCCGCGATCGCCTATCCCATCAAATCTTGCAAGCCGATCTCTGGCCTCTATTTGAATTTCGCGCCACGCTTTTGCCCGCAGGACAGATGCGACTGCACGTCAGCTACGATCTGCTGGTCTTCGATGCTTGGAGTTTATTTCGCCTCTTCGACGAGTGGATTCAACTCTATCAAAACCCCGAGGGGATGCTGCCACCTTTAGACCTTTCCTACCGCGATTATGTCCTCGCCGAGCAGGCCCTGCAACAAACGCCATTGTATCAGCGATCGCAAGACTATTGGCTCTCTCGTCTCGATACCCTTCCCCCCGCACCAGAATTACCCCTAGCTAAAAATCCCAAAGAACTGCAACAGCATCGCAACAAGCGCTATGAGAGTCGGCTGGACCGAACTCAATGGCAACAGTTAAAGCAGAAAGCCGCTCGAGAAGGTATCACTCCCTCCAGCTTGCTCCTTGCTGCTTTTGCCGAAATCGTCGCCCTTTGGAGCAATAGCTCTCGATTTACCCTCAATCTGGCACTCTTTAATCGCCTGCCCCTGCATCGTCAAGTCAACGATCTTTTGGGGGACTTTACCTCCGTCACCCTCCTTGCGGTCGAGGGGTCTTCTGGAGAATCTTTCCGCGATCGCGCCCTGGGCTTGCAAAAGCAACTTTGGCAAGATTTAGAACACCGTTATTTTAGCGGCGTGCGAGTAACGCGGGAACTGGCTCGTAAAAAAGGAAGCGCGCCGAGTGCCATGCCCATTGTCTTTACGAGTACATTAGGGTTTAGTTCCATCGGACAAGATACTCGCACCTTCAGTCATTTTGGAGAACTTGTTTATGGTATTAGCCAAGCTTCCCAGGCTTGGATGGATATTCAAGTTTGGGAGGAAAAAGAAGAATTAACCTTCAATTGGGACGCAGTTGAAGGGCTTTTTCCAGAGGGTTTAATTGCAAATATGTTTGAGGCCTATTCCTTTCTCCTCAAACAACTAGCTGCCCCCGAATGCCTTTGGGGAGAAACGATAGGGCAACTATTACCTCCGGCTCAACTGGCGGCACGCAATGCCGCCAATGCAACAGACGCGCCCATTCCCCAAATCCTGCTGCACGAACTCTTTGCCGCGCGAGTCCCGCAACAACCCGATCGCTTAGCGGTAATTAGCTCCCAACGCCACCTAACTTATCAGCAATTATACGAATGTGCCCATCAACTGGGGCATCGGTTGCGACGGTTGGGAGCTGCTCCCAATTGCTTAGTTGCAGTTGTCATGGAAAAGGGATGGGAACAAATTGTTGCCGTTATGGGGATATTGGTTGCTGGTGCAGCTTATGTTCCCATCGATCCCAGCTTGCCTTCCGAGCGCTTTTCCTATCTGCTCGAAAATAGTGACGCGCAAATCATTCTCACTCAATCTCGGTTTGCAGACCAGCTAGTTCGCGATCGCGGCATTCCCTATCTGTGCGTCGATAGCGAGGATTTCAGCAGCGAAAGTAAAGAGCCTCTCTCTTCCATTCAAAGTGCAGACGACT
Organism: Cyanobacteria bacterium UBA2566; assembly: GCA_002340255.1. Lineage (GTDB taxonomy): Bacteria > Cyanobacteriota > Cyanobacteriia > Cyanobacteriales > Desertifilaceae > Roseofilum. Next base: position 26,707 of record DDLS01000017.1, on the reverse strand, counting down.
TGGCTTATGTCATCTACACCTCCGGTTCGACAGGTTTGCCCAAAGGAGTGATGATTTCTCATCGCGGCATCGTCAATGCGATCGTCCACACGAACGATCGCTTTCAAGTCAACCATCGAGACCGCATGTTAGCTCTAACGGCTCTCAATCACGATATGTCAGTTTATGACATCTTTGGTTTATTAGCTGCTGGAGGCACAATTGTTATGCCCGATGCGGCGAGAGCTAAAGATCCCCATCACTGGGTCGAGTTAATTTGCCGCGAAGGAGTCACGTTATGGAACTCCGTTCCCGCCATGCTGGAGATGTTGGTTGATTGCGTGGAAAGTCAATCTCTGACTCTTTCGAGTAGTCTGCGTTTGGCAACCCTCGGGGGCGATTGGATTCCCCTATCTCTACCCGATCGCTTGCGCGCTTTCGTTCCTAACGCGCAAATCGTCAGTGTCGGCGGCCCGACGGAAACGACGCTTTGGAATATTTGTTACGCGATCGAACAGATCGATCCGAACTGGAAAAGCATTCCTTACGGTCAACCGATGGCTAACTCGAAATATTATATCTTCAATGATGCCTTAGAAGACTGTCCGATTTGGGTTTCCGGTCAAATGTATTCTTCTGGAGTCCAAGTGGCCAAAGGCTACTGGTGCAATGAGGAAAAGACCCGCGATAATTTTATTATTCATCCGCGCACCGGCGAACGTATATACGGCACGGGAGATTTGGGTCGCTATCGACCCGATGGCAATATTGAATTTTTGGGACGAGCTGATTTCCAAATCAAAATTCGCGGACATCGCATTGAAGCTGGAGAAATTGAAGCCGTTTTGACTCGGCATCCGGCAGTAAAAGCGGCGATTATTATCGCCCTTGGGCAAGGACAAAGTAAAGAGAGCCTGCTCGCTTATATCATTCCCGAGGGCAAAATCGCCCCCGATTTTGAAGAGTTGAGGAGCTTTCTCAGTTCCAAACTCCCCGACTATATGATTCCATCCGTGTTCTTGTTTTTGGAAGCTTTTCCCCTTTCAGCTAATGGAAAAGTCGATCGCCGTTCCCTTCCTACAAAGGATGTATCGATTGAACAAGTAACCACAACATACATCGCACCGCAAAATAATATCGAGCAAACCATTGCCTCTATTTTTCAAACGGTTTTAAACTTAGAAAAAGTGGGAACGAGTAGTAATTTCTTTGAAATTGGTGGTAACTCTTTATTGATTGCAAAAGTTTACAATCAACTGAAAAACGAGTTCCCCGATGAATTTACATCGATCTCATTATTGGACTTGTATAAATATCCCACCATTCGCGCTTTAGCCCAACAGGTAAAACCCCAACGAGAAGAGCGATCGCCAATCTCGGAAACTGTGGAACTGGCAGAAAAAGTGGCTGCCGGCAAGAATCGTCTCAGACAAAAATTCAAAAAAACAAGATAGCGATCGTCAGAAAACCTTAACCCTTCCATCCAGCTAGTATCTATCACTTGAAATTTAACGATGAATTCAACTTCTGAAACGACAGGATTAGAAATAGCGGTAATCGGTCTTTCGGGACGCTTTCCCAAAAGTAAAAACATTGAAAGTTTTTGGGAAAACCTGATCGGCGGAGTCGAATTAGTGTCGGTTTTTCCCGATTCAGAAGGAAATGGCGGCCAACCCGCGAAAAAGATTAAAGCTGGGGGCATTCTTGAGGATGTAGACCTGTTTGATGCGTCCTTTTTCGGTCTCAATTCCCGAGAGGCAGAAACCATGGATCCGCAACACCGCTTATTTTTAGAATGTGCTGTCGAAGCTCTAGAAAATGCCGGGTATGATTCCCAAAGAGAAAACCGACCGATTGGCGTTTATGCGGGAGTCGGCATGGGGACTTATTTACTCTATAATTTAGCCCCCAATCCAGATTTGGTAGAATCCAGAGGTTTTCTGCAAACTTTAGTGGGGGTTGATAAAGATTATCTGGCAACTCGCGTTTCTTATAAGTTAGATTTGACCGGACCGAGCCTTAGTGTGGGAACAGCTTGTTCGAGTTCGTTGGTTGCCGTTCATTTAGCCTGTCAAAGTTTGTTGGCAGGCGAATGCGATATGAGTTTAGCGGCGGGTGTGGCTGTGAAAATTCCCCAAAGCGGACTGACTTTATCTCCCGATGAAATTGTGTCTGCTGACGGGCATTGTAAAGCTTTTGATGCTAAAGCCGATGGTACGGTGGGAGGCAATGGTATTGGTGTTGTCGTTCTGAAAAGATTGGAAGATGCGATCGCCGATCGCGATCATATTTATGCAGTCATTAAAGGTTCGGCAATCAATAATGATGGCGCTTTTAAAGTCGGTTATACGGCACCGAGTGAAGAAGGTCAAATTCGAGCGATTAAGGCCGCGCAATTAATGGCTGAAGTCGAGCCGGAAACGATTTCTTATATGGAAACCCATGGCACGGGAACGGCGATGGGAGATCCGATTGAAATTGCGGCTATGACTCGGGCATTTCGCACCAGTACCGTTCGCGAAGCGACTCCAAAGGAGTCTCGCAAAGGCTATTGTGCCATCGGTTCAGTAAAAACCAATGTCGGACATTTAGATGCGGCGGCGGGAATTACGGGTTTGATCAAAACAATTCTCGCTCTCGATCGCCAACTGATTCCTCCCATTCTCAATTATTCCCGACCCAACCCCCGCATTGATTTTGCCAATAGTCCTTTTTACGTCAATGATAAGTTACAAGAATGGACGTGCAATGGCAGTCCCCGCCGTGCTGGGGTGAGTTCTTTCGGCATTGGCGGCACCAATGCTCACATCGTTTTAGAAGAAACTCCCACCTTAACTCCGGCCAGTACTTCAAGACCTTGGCAGTTGCTTCTGCTTTCGGCTAAAAGCGCTACAGCATTAGAGAAAGCAACCGAGAATTTAGCGCAGTTCTTACAAACTGATTCCAAGAGCAATCTCGCCGATATTGCTTATACCTTACAAGTGGGACGGCGGGAATTTTCTCACCGCCGCGCTGTCGTTGTCGAAAATGCCACAGAAGCGATCGCTGCTTTAACAAACGGTGCCATGTCGGCAACTCCGGCATTAGATAATCCTCCTGTAGTCTTTCTCTTTCCAGGACAGGGTTCTCAATATATCAATATGGCTCGGCAGGTGTACGAAAGCGAACCATTATTTCGTCAAGAGTGCGATCTCTGTTTCGAGATTCTGCAAAACCACCTGGATACAGATCTGCGCCAACTCCTCTATCCGACGGAAGAACCGGGAGCAGAAGCGAAAAATACTCTCAAACAAACAGCGATCGCTGGCCCAGCTCTCTTTGTGATTGAATATGCTCTCGCTCGCTTGTGGATGTCTTGGGGAGTGCGTCCCCAGTCCTTATTGGGTCACAGTATTGGCGAATATGTGGCAGCCTGTTTGGCGGGAATCTTTTCTCTCGAAGATGCTTTAGCCACCGTTGCCCTTCGCGGTCGCTTGATGCAAGAGTGTCCGCAAGGAACCATGCTTTCCGTAGAATTGGGGGCGCAAGACGTTACCAGCTATTTGAACGACGATTTGACTCTGGCGGTCTGCAACGCACCCCAACTCAGCGTCATTTCTGGGTCTGGCGCAGCCATCGAAGCTCTGCAAAATCGCTTGCAGAAAGCAGAAATTGCCTGTCGTCCTTTGCATACTTCCCATGCCTTTCACTCGCCTTTGATGGAGGAGGCGATCGCACCCCTCCTCCGTCATTTAGAAGGGGTTTCTCTCCATCCTCCCGAAATTCCCGTCATTTCCAACGTTACTGGAAAAGAACTGACCCCCGAGCAAGCTACAGATCCCCAATATTGGGCGCGGCATTTGCGTCAAACCGTACGCTTTAGCGAAGGGGTAGAAGAACTATTGCGAGATGAAACTGCTCTTTTCCTCGAAGTCGGCCCCGGAAAAACAGCCAGTACCCTGGTTAAGCAACAAGGAAACGGACGAATTGCGATTTCTTCTCTCCCCCATCCCAAAGACCCAATCTCTGCGGAAAAATGTCTCTTAAGCACTCTCAGTCGCCTGTGGTTGGCTGGGGTTGAGGTAGACTGGTCGGGATTTTACGGAGATGAAAAGCGCGATCGCGTGCCTTTACCCACCTATCCTTTCGAGCGCCAGCGTTATTGGGTGGATGCTCCCCAACCTACTGCCAAACCCCAGAAGTCTACAAAAGAACGCCAGCCGCAAGAATGGTTGTATGCACCACAATGGCAGAGCGCTCCTTGGGAAAAGATCTCCGAAAATGAGGCAAAATTAGCGCGAGTGCTGGTTTTTAGCGATCGTTGCGGTTTGGGAGAAAACTTGGTGCAGCAGTTGCACACTCAAGGCAAGACGGCGGTTGTGGTAGAAGTTGGCGATCGCTTTACCCGAAACGGCGAACAGGGTTATGCGATCGCTCCCAATTCTACGGCAGATTATGAAGCCTTATTTGCCGATTTGCGCGATCGCGATCTGCTCCCCACCAGTCTTGTTCATCTGTGGACGATTGACTCAAAAGGCTATCCTCAAAAAGGATGGGAGGAGATCGAACAAAGTCAGGATATCGGCTTTTTCAGTTTGCTGGAAATTGCTCGGGCGGCAGGAAAGCAGAAATGGCATCAACCTTTGCATATTAATGTCATAACCAACAATATGCAGCCGGTTACGCCCGATGGAATAGTGTATCCCGAACGAGCAACTGTATTGGGAGCGGTGAAAGTCATTCCCTTGGAATATCCTAAGCTCACTTGTCGTAGCATTGATTTCCATAGCTCGGCATTGGAGGATAGCCAGGCAGCATCTGCCCGATTATTAGAAGAATTAACCGCCTCCGATCCCATCTGTGCCTATCGCGAGGACGAGCGATGGTTGCCAACTTTTTCTCGGGTTAGCCTGGAAGCGACAAGCCAACCTCCCCGAATTAAAGAAGGAGGCGCTTACTTAATTACAGGCGGTTTGGGCGGTATCGGTTTGGTTTTAGCCCGTTATTTAGCGAAAACGGCGCAAGCTAAACTCCTGTTAACCGGGCGCTCTGCCCTGCCGCCGAGGCAAGAATGGGAAACTTGGCAAGGAGATGAAGCGATCGCCGAGAAAATCCGCGCCATCCAAGAACTGGAAAGTCTTGGGGCACAAGTAATGATCGCCCGAGCTGATGTCTGCGATCGCTCGGCAATGGAAAAGGCGATCGGTGAGTTTCGCGCTCAATATGGAACGTTGCACGGAATCATTCATGCGGCGGGAGTTCCTGGAGGCGGAATCATTCAGCGCAAAAGCCGAGAGACGGCCCAAACCGTTCTCGCCCCGAAAGTTTGGGGGACTTTAGTTCTCGATGCGATCGTCAAAGATATTCCCCTTGATTTCTTTGTTTTATGTTCTTCTTTAGCCTCAATTAAAGGTGGTTTCGGACAGGTAGATTATACGGCAGCTAATGCTTTTCTCGATGCTTTTGCTCGTTATAAAACAACGGCTGGGATATTTACCACAGCCATTAATTGGGATGCCTGGCAAGAGGTGGGCATGGCCGCTCGCAGCGATCGCTCCCAGGTGGAATTTGCCGATGGATTATTTCCCGATGAAGGAGTCGAAATCTTTGCGCGAATTTTGGCAAGTTCTCTTTCTCAAGTTCTCGTGTCTATTGAAGATTTCTTAGAAGAAAAGAACGGATTGCCCGTTTCCAGTCCGGACATTGACATTAGCGAGAGAGAATCTTCTCGGTCCGGATATTCTCGACCTCAATTAGATACGCCCTATCTGGCACCGAGAAATACCAGGGAACAAGAAATTTCCACAATTTGGGAGAACTATTTAGGTATTGTTCCTATTGGGGTTCGCGATGACTTTTTTGCCTTGGGCGGTCATTCTCTCTTAGCCACTCGTTTGATTGCTAAGCTTAGCGAAACCTTTGCCACGGAGATTCTCTTAAGCGAATTATTTGATGCCCCAACTATTGCGGGTTTAGCAGAAATTATCGATACCAACTCCTCCGAGTCAAAAGTAACAACGCCGCTCCCCGAAATCGTCCCCGACTGGCAAAGACGCAACGATCCTTTTCCCCTCACTGAAGTTCAGCAGGCATATTGGATCGGTCGCCAGCAGGGATTTGAACTCGGAAATGTGGCGACTTACTTTTATGGAGAAATCGATGCTATTTCTCTCGATATCCCTCGTTATAACCGAGCTTGGCAGCGTTTAATTGATCGCCACGAAATGTTAAGGGCGATCGTTCGTCCCGACGGACAACAGCAAATTCTGGCAGAGGTTCCTCCCTATAACATTGAAGTCCTTGACTTGCGGGGAAAATCGCCAACTGAAGTTAACGGTACCCTAGCCGACATTCGCGATCGCCTCTCTCACCAAGTTATTCCCAGCGATCGCTGGCCGCTATTTGAAATTCGCGCTACCATGATGGACTCTGAGCGCGTCCGACTGCACCTGAGTTTTGATGCCCTCATTATCGACTTGGGCAGTGCGGAAATATTATTTCGAGAACTCTACGAACTCTATCAAACCCCCGATCTCGAACTCCCGCCACTTTCTCTTTCCTTCCGAGATTATGTCTGTGCCTTGGAATCTTTAAAAGAGAGCGATCGTTATCAACGCGCCTTAGATTACTGGCAGCAGCGCCTGCATGAACTTCCTCCTGCCCCGGATCTGCCCCTAGCCAAACCTTTAGCGACCTTAAAGGAAGTCCGTTTCCATCGTCGTTCTTATCGTCTCACCCCGGAATTATGGCAGCCTTTAAAGCAACAAGCCAGTCAATTTAATATTACTGCTTCGGGTTTGCTGGCAACAGCATTTGCGGAAATTCTGGCTGCTTGGAGCGGAAAGTCCTGTTTCACCCTCAATCTGACGCTTTTCAACCGCCTCCCCTTTCACGAAGAAATCGATCGCGTCGTGGGAGATTTTACCTCTCTCATCCTCTTGGCAATTGACTGTGGAGAACAAGAGTCTTTTATCACTCGCGCCCAACGCTTACAAAAACAACTTTGGCAAGATTTAAATCACAATGCCGTTAGTGGCGTAACGTTATTGCGAGAACTGAACCGACTGCAAGGAGATGGTTCCTCAGTTCTCATGCCCATTGTCTTTACCAGCAATCTGATTCAAGATGGAGTCGAGGCCAAACCCCCAGCAATTTCCCAATTCGGTCAGTTGACCTACGGCATCAGCCAAACGCCCCAAGTGATTCTCGACTATCAAGTATACGAGGATGGACAGACTTTAGTGGTTACGTGGGATTGCGTGGATGAAGCTTTTCCCGAGGGGGTTCTCGATGCCATGTTTGCCACCTACGAGACCTTCCTCCAGCGTTTGGCGACAGTGGAGAGTGCTTGGGAAGAGCAAGGGCGACAGTTGCACATTCCCCAACTCGATATTCAACAAGAAAGCAATCAAACAGATGCTCCCCTTCCCTCTGGATTGCTTCACGATGGCTTCTTCCAACAAGCGCAAAAGACTCCCAAAGCGATCGCCATTTCCACTCTGCATCGCACCTTTACCTACCAAGAACTCTCTCGCCTTGCCTGTCAACTGGGCCATCGGCTGCGCGAGTTAGGGGCAAAGCCAGACGAACTGGTAGCCGTAGTCATGGAAAAAGGCTGGGAACAAGTCGCTGCGGTTCTCGGAATTCTGGCCTCCGGTGCTGCCTATTTGCCCATCGATTCGGAAATGCCTTCCGAACGCATGGCGTACTTATTGGAAAATGGGGATGTCAACATTGCGATCGCCCAATCGAAATTACGCGATCGGATTACTCTTCCCGCCCATATCACCGTTATTTTCCCCGAGAGCGACGACCTATCCGAGCAACCCGACATTCCTCTAGAAAGCCGACAAACTGCTGAAAACTTGGCGTATGTTATTTATACCTCCGGTTCGACAGGCAAGCCGAAAGGAGTTGCCATCGCCCATCGGGGTGCATTAAATACTGTTGTCGATATCAATCAGCGCTTCCAAGTGGATACGAGCGATCGCGTCCTCGCCCTCTCTTCTCTGAGTTTCGACCTCTCGGTCTACGATATCTTCGGCACTCTAGCAGCCGGAGCAACTCTGGTAATACCCGAAGCGGAAGTCGCTAAAGATCCAGCTCATTGGGCGGAGTTGGTAGAGAGTAATGGCATAACTCTGTGGAACTCGGTGCCCGCCCTCATGCAGCTATTTGTCGATTACATGGAATCTCGCCCCGACTTAAAAGCAAATTCTCTGCGATCGGTACTCTTGAGCGGAGATTGGCTGCCCCTCACCTTACCTCCACAGATTAAAGCCATTGCTCCAGAAGCGACGGTAATGAGTTTGGGAGGTGCAACCGAAGCGTCTATCTGGTCGATTTATTATCCCATTGACGAGATCGATCCGGCATGGAACAGTATTCCCTACGGTCTTCCCCTGCTCAACCAACACTTCTACGTCCTCAACCCAAATCTGGAACCCTGTCCGATCTGGGTGACGGGACAACTCTACATCGGTGGCGTTGGTTTAGCCGAGAGATACTGGAAGGACTCAGAGAAAACCGCCGCCAGCTTTATCATTCATCCTGAAACGGGAGAACGTCTCTACCTTACTGGGGACTTGGGACGCTACCTTCCCGATGGCAATATCGAATTTTTGGGTCGAGAAGACTTCCAACTGAAAATTCGCGGCTATCGGATCGAAGCAGGAGAGGTCGAAAGTGCGATCGCCGAACATCCTCGCGTCCGTAAAGCAATTGTCACCTCTGCGGGAGATCGTCGTAGCAAAGAACAATTGGTAGCTTATGTCGTGAGCGATACTGACGTTCCAGAAACTCCTACAGAAACCTCTGAAAGCGGTCTGGTTCTCGATCCGGTGGCGCGGTTAGAGTTTCGCCTGGAACAACGAGGAATTCGGTCCCTAGAGGGGAATGTAGAGACGGAATTACCCACCTCCGAACCCCTGCGGCGCGATATCTATCTCCAGCGTCAAAGCTACCGTCAATATTTGCAAGCCCCCTTCCCTTTAACTGACTTAGCCAACCTGTTAAATGGCCTGCGTTCCTTGCAGTTAGCAGAATCTCCTCTGCCGAAATATCGCTATCCTTCAGCCGGCCATCTGTATCCCGTGCAGACTTATATTTATGTCAAACCGGGACGCATTGACGGTTTAGAAGGGGGAACCTACTACTACCATCCGGTCAAGCATCGCCTGATTTTAATCTCCAAAACAGCCCGTTTGGAGCGAGATTTATACAGTTACTCCAACAAAGATATTTTCGATCGCGCTGCTTTTGCCCTCTTTTCCATTGGCTCTCTTGACGCGATCTCGCCACTTTACGGCGAATTTGCCCGAGACTTTTGCTTGCTTGAAGCGGGATATATAGGTCAATTATTGAGCGAAGAATGTCAGCGCTACAACATTGGACTCTGTGCTATTGGCGACCCCATGGATGCCGAAGTGATCGAGGACTGTTTCCAACTCGAAAGTAATAATATCCTGCTCCAGGGATTCTTGGGCGGCGCGATCGCCCCCGAACAAAAGCAGCAATGGTTGCAACCCCAAGCATCTAACCCAGAAGAAACAACAGAAAAATCCCTCTCTTTCGAGGAAGAATTGCGGAATTTATTAACTACCCGCCTGCCCGATTATATGGTTCCTTCTGCCTTTGTTTTCTTAGATGAATTCCCTCTGACAGCCAACGGCAAAATTAACCGCAAAGCTCTTCCTTCTCCTCAATCTAAACCGGCTCAAACCCCCTATGTTGCACCGCGTAATGCCCAAGAAGAACTCCTCGCTCAAATTTGGCAAGAAGTTTTAGAGCTCGATCGCATTGGCATCGGCGAAAACTTCTTTGAACTCGGAGGGAATTCCCTGCAAGCGACGCAAATCCTGACGCGAATTCGAGAAGCTTTACCCGCCGCCGATTTAAGTTTGCGCCAACTGCTCGATGCGTCAACCGTTGCCGAATTGGCCGAGGCGATCGAGGAGAATTTACTGGCTCAACTTGAAGGGTTATCTGATGAGGAGGCAGCCGATTTGTTGAGCGGTCAATGACCCACCCCTAACCCCTCCTAGGAGGGGAAAGACCCAGACCCAGTCCCTCTCTAGAGGGGAGAGACCCACCCCTAACCCCTCCTAGGAGGGGAAAGACCTACCCCCAAACCAGGATAATGAAAAGTAAAGAAAATTTATCAACTCCCAAACGAGAATTACTCGAAAAACTATTACAGGGGAAAGTTAAAAAATCTCTGAAATCCGAACAAGAAAAAACCGTTTCCGTGCCGCAAATCGTTCCCGATCGCGCCGGACGGTACGAGGCGTTTCCGCTAACAGAAATGCAGCAAGCCTATTGGTTGGGAAGAAGTGGGGCTTTTGAGTTGGGCAATGTTTCCATGCACAACTATTTGGAATTGGAAGCCAAAGACTTTGATTTCCCTCGCTTTCAACACGCTTGGCAACAGTTAATCGATCGCCACGATATGCTGCGGGCAGTGGTTTTAAGCGATGGTCGCCAACAAGTTTTAGAATCACCTCCCCCTTATGAAATTGCCCTAACCGACCTGCGGGATGCGAATGAAACGGCTATTTCTTCCCATATTCAAGCCGTGAGAGATCGCCTCTCCCATCAAGTTTTACCTCTCGATCGCTGGCCGCAATTCGAGGTAGTCGCCACGCAATTAAGCGATCGTGATTTTCGCCTGCATTTAAGTTTGGATGGCTGGTGTACCGACTTTTGGAGTACCTTAAAACTATTCCAAGACCTCTCGCATTTTTACAATGAGAGCGATAGTCAACTTCCAGCTTTAGAATTATCTTTCCGAGATTATGTATTGGGGACTCGAACCCTCGAAGAAACCCCTCGCTACGAAAAAGATTTAACCTATTGGCGCGATCGCATCAGCCATCTTCCTCCCGCTCCCGAATTACCTCTCGCTCAAAATCCCGGCAATATCTCTCAGCCGCGCTTTAAACGCCTGAGAGCAGTTATCGATTCTCAAAAATGGCAAACTTTAAAACAGAAAGCCGCCCGTCGGAATTTAACCCCAACAGGCTTACTCCTGGCTACCTACGCGGAAGTCCTGGCACGCTGGAGTAAATCTCCTCACTTTACCCTTAACGTCCCTTCGTTTAACCGCCTACCTTTTCACCCACAAATTAATGAAATTATTGGGGAATGTGCCTCCTTTATTCTCCTTGAAGTGAATTGTTCTCCCAATCAACCTTTTGCTGTCCGCGCCCGACGCTTGCAGGAGCAATTGTGGCAAGATTTAGAACATGGGGCGGTGAGTGGCGTTCGCGTTTTGCGAGAATGGGTGGAAGCGCAACAAAGAGAAGCCAGCTTGTCAGCGATGCCTATTATTTTTACCCACGGGCCGCAACAAAGCGAAACTAATCCCACCGCGATCGCCTTCCTGGAAGAGCAAACCGAAACCGTTTACAGTATTTCTCAAACCCCGCAAGTTTGGCTCGATTATCAGTATTACGTCCGGGCGGATGGTTCCTTAGATTTCAACTGGGATTATGTTGAAGGACTTTTTCCTCCAGGCACGATCGAAGATATGTTCGAGACCTATCAGCATCTCCTCGATCGCTTGGCTGATAAAGAAGAGACTTGGGAGCAACAACAATTACACCTCATTCCCGTGGCTCAATTGGCGCAACGGACAGCCATTAATGCTACGGAGGCGATTGCCCCCGAAGGGCTACTACATCAGTTCTTTAGCGCTCGCGCTCGCCAACAACCCCAACATCCTGCCCTTGTTACCAGCGATCGAGTTCTCACCTATGAAGAAGTTTCTCGTCGCGCTTGTCAATTAAGTCGAGATTTGCGCCAACTGGGAGTCCGTCCCCATCAAATGGTTGCCGTGGTTATGGAAAAAGGATGGGAACAAATGGTTGCCGTCTTAGCTATTCTGGCTGCGGGAGGAGCCTACGTCCCCATTGCTCCGACTTGGCCGGAACGCCGCCAACAAAAAATATTGACCAGTGCTAATGTGACAGTTGCCTTGACTCAATCTCATTTGCAAGAACATCTTGCTGGGTTTACTGGGGTGCAATGGCTTTTGGTCGATAAGGCAGAGTTAGCTGACGATCTGCTCGATCCTGACGACGCGCTGCAAGAACAAGAAGATTTAGCCTATGTCATCTATACTTCTGGATCTACGGGAGAACCGAAAGGCGTAGCCATCGACCATCGCGGTGCGGTTAATACCATTATCGATATTAACCAGCGCTTCCAAGTCACTTCTGGCGATCGCGTTTTCGCCCTCTCCGCCCTCACTTTCGACTTATCCGTTTACGATATTTTCGGCGTGTTGGCTGCGGGAGGAACACTTGTTATTCCCAAACCTTTACATGGGAAAAATCCCGCTCATTGGTTAGAGTTAATTCAGCGAGAAAGGGTAACCCTTTGGAATACCGTCCCGGCACTGATGGAAATGCTGGCGGAATATGTGAGCCAAGACAACGATTCCGCCCTCGCCTCCTTGCGCTTGGCATTATTGAGCGGTGACTGGATTCCCTTGAGTTTGCCCGATCGCCTCCATTCCCTCATGCCCGATCTGCAAGTTGTCAGTTTGGGTGGAGCAACGGAAGCTTCCATCTGGTCGATTTTCTACCCCATCGAGGCGGTCGATCCGCAGTGGCAGAGCATTCCTTACGGCAAATCTTTGACAAATCAGAAATTTTATGTGTTAGACGAGTTCCTCGAACCCGTACCGGTTTGGGTTGCCGGACAATTGTATATTGGCGGTATCGGTTTGGCACAAGGATATTGGGAAGATCGCGAGAAAACCGAGGCGAGTTTTATCATTCATCCTGCTACTGGCGAGCGCTTGTACCGAACGGGAGATTTAGGGCGCTACCTTCGAGATGGCAATATCGAGTTTCTCGGACGGGAAGACAATCTCGTAAAACTGCAAGGATATCGCCTCGAATTGGGAGAAATTGAGGTGGCATTGCGCCAGCATCCGGGAGTTCGGGATGCTTTGGTGATGGTGAAAGAGAATGTCAAGCATCAGCTTGCCGCTTATTTGATTTGTCAATCTTCTCCAGAGGGAAGCTTGTTCGCTATTGAAGATCGGGATGAGTCGGAGATCGAGACAGCATGGCGATCGCTGCTCGCGGCTGGCGATCGCGAAACCCATCGCATTTTACCCGAATTCGATCTCGATGGACTAGCAGAGACCGGAGAACGATTGGAAGCATTGAGCATTGCTTATATGAGGCAAACCTTCAAGGATTTGGGAGTGTATACCCAAGCTGGAGAGAGCTATTCGAGCAGCGAACTCATCGAGCAATGCGGGCTTCTACCGGATTATGACAAAACTATCCGTCAATGGTTGAGCATCTTGACCAACCAAGGGGATTTAATTTGCGAAGACGGCGATCGCTGGATCAGTCCCAAACCCTTAAATACGGATAATCTGCAACAACTCTGGCAAAATGCCGCTGGACTAACCGATCCTATCTCTCAGGATCTCCTTTCTTATCTGCAACGCAATGGAGAACATCACATTCCCATCTTCCGAGGGGAGAAAAATCCTGTCGATCTGCTTTTTATCCAAGGGAGTCAAGAGACGGCTGAAAGTGCTTATGAACGTTCGCCTTCGGCGCGCTATTCCAACAATTTGGTGAAAGCGGCAGTGGCACAATTGGTTCGCACTTGGCCGCAAGATAAACCTCTGCGCATCTTGGAAATTGGTGCGGGAGTCGGCGCAACTACTTGCTCTCTGTTACCGAAGTTACCCAAAACCAATACCCGTTACACTTACACGGATATTTCCCAATTTTTCCTCAATCAAGGGCGGCAAAAATTTAGAGATTATCCCTTCATAGAATATCGCCTTTTTGACATTAATCAAGACCCCAAAGAACAGGGCTATGAATTAGCCAGTTTCGATCTCATCCTTGCCGTCAATGTTATCCACGTAGCGCGAGATTTAAACGTCACTTTACCCTACACGCGATCGCTGCTCGCAGCCGGCGGATCGTTACTGTTAGTCGAACTGACGGACTTTCGTCCCTCGCACATGACGACGATTGGTTTAACCGAAGGGTTTAGGGACTACAAAGACGAACGCTTAAGCGCTAATCTACCCACCCTATCGCCCCAAGAGTGGTGCGATCGCCTTTCCAAGCAAGGATTTGAAGACTGTACATTTTTCCCGAAAGCTGGATCGCCCTTAGATATTTTGGGACAACACGTCATTCTCGCCCGAGGAGATGGGGAAAAACAGTTCAAACGCCGAGCACTACAAGCGTTTTTACAAGAACGGCTGCCAGATTATGCCATCCCCACTCAGTATATTCTCCTCGATCGCTGGCCGCTCACGGCTAACGGCAAAATCAATCGACAAAAGCTGATTAATCTCGAGGACATTACCTCCTCAGAAACTCGCTCTATTGTGCCGCCGAGTAACGAACTCGAAGAGGCGATCGCCAAAATTTGGCAAGGGGTTTTGAATCTAGAACCTCCCTTTGATATCCAGCAAAACTTTTTCGACTTGGGAGGCAATTCGATCGCGGCTGTACAAGTTCGCGCTCAACTCGCCGAAACTTTGAAACAGGATATCTCAGTTTTAACCCTGTTTGAATATCCCACTATCGAATCACTCGCCCGCCATCTCGGGGAAACCAAAGGCAGCGAAACCTTGATGCAAACCGTGCGCGATCGCGGCGATCGGCGCAAGCAAGCCGCCTTAAAACGACGGCAAAAAAATCGCTCGCGCTGAGAAAAACCATCGATTCACTTTTAGCAATCCCATTTAACTTCTCGTATTTAGGTTCTTATCAATCATGGAAGATAATCTCAACTCAATTGCCATCGTCGGTTTATCCGGACGCTTTCCGCAAGCAAAAAACCTGGAGGAATTTTGGCAGAATTTGCAAGATGGCATAACGGGAAGAACGGAATTTTCTCGGGACGAACTGACCGGTCGCGTCGAACCCGATTTGCTGAATAATGGGGATTATGTTCGGGCCAGCTACATGCTCGATGATGTCGAATGGTTTGATGCGTCCTTTTTCAACTTCACCCCCAGAGAAGCAGAAATCACCGACCCCCAGCACCGCGTTATCCTCGAATGTGCTGTCGAAGCCCTGGAAAGTGCTAATGTCGTTCCCGATCGCTTTGATGGATCGATCGGGGTTTTTGCCGGAGCAGATCTCAATACTTATCTACTGTTTAATTTAGCCGATCGCAAGCCTTTAGATACAGAAAATTATTTTGAGATGTGTGTTGCTAATGATAAGGATTATTTAGCCACAAAAATCTCCTATAAACTGAATTTAACCGGTCCGAGCCTGACCGTACAAACGGCGTGTTCGACCTCATTAGTCGCCGTTCATTTAGCCTGCCAGAATCTTTTAGATTATCAATGCGATTTAGCCCTAGCTGGTGGAGTTTCGATTACCCTTCCCCAAGAACGGGGCTATCTCTATCAAGAAGGGGGTGCATTATCCTCTGATGGTTATTGTCGCGCCTTTGATGCCAAAGCGGGAGGCACTGTTGGCGGCAATGGAGCTGGTTTAGTCGTTCTCAAACGACTCGAAGAAGCCCTCAACGATGGCGATCGCATCTATGCGGTGATTCGCGGCTCGGCCATTGATAATGATGGGGCGGCAAAAGTCGGTTATACTGCCCCCAGTATCGAGGGTCAAGCAAAGGCGATCGCAGAGGCCCTTGAAGTCGCGGAGGTCAATCCCGAAACCATTAGCTATATCGAAGCTCACGGAACGGGAACGCCTCTAGGAGACCCCATCGAAATTGCCGCTTTAACTAAAGCTTTTCGCGGCAGTACAGCGAAAAAACAATTTTGCGCTATTGGGTCAGTGAAAACCAATATCGGTCACTTAAATACGGCAGCGGGAATTGCAGGGTTACTGAAAACCGTGCTGGCGATAGACCGCAAGATGTTACCGCCAAGCTTGAATTTTGAAACTCCCAACCCAGAAATTGACTTCGCCAGCAGCCCCTTTTATGTCAACGATCGCCTGCTGCAATGGCAGAGCAATGGTACGCCGCGCCGGGCAGGAGTGAGTTCTTTTGGGTTTGGTGGCACGAATGCTCACTTAGTTCTGGAACAAGCACCAGAGCGAGAATCGGTTAAATCGGCTCGCACCCATCACCTGCTGTTGCTTTCGGCCAAAACTGCTTCTGCTTTGGATGCTGCAACCACTAATCTCGGCAACTATTTAGAACGTCATCCCGAGACAGAGCTGGCTGATGTTGCTTATTCCCTACAAGTCGGTCGCGCCGAGTTTAACTATCGCCGGGCGATCGCTCTGCAAACGCGAGATGAAGCCATACAAGCTTTAGCAGCTCCCGATGCAGCGCCGGTGAGAACCGGGGTTCGCCAAGGGAAAGACTGTTCTGTGGCCTTTATGTTCTCCGGTCAGGGGTCGCAATATCCCGATATGGCCAAAGAACTTTACGAGAGCGAACCCGTTTTTCAAACCCATCTCGACCGCTGTTGCGAATTGCTCCAACCTCACCTCGGGTTGGATTTGCGATCGCTCCTTTATCCGGAGACAGAATCCCGAAAAATGGCAGGAGAGCGATTGCAACAGACGGCAATGGCTCAACCGGCTCTGTTTGCGATCGAATATTCTTTAGCGCAATTGTGGATATCTTGGGGAATTCGACCCAATGCTCTCATCGGTCACAGTATCGGCGAATGGGTGGCGGCAACCTTGGCAGAAATCTTCACTCTAGAAGATGCCTTGCAGTTGGTTGCCCTGCGCGGGCAATTAATGCAAGAGATGCCAGAAGGAGCCATGCTGGCAGTGCCTCTCTCTCCTGCCGAATTGCAACCCTTCTTAAATTCCGATCTCGTCCTTGCCGTCCATAATGCTCCCGATGCCTGTGCCATTTCCGGGACGAAAACAGCCATCGCTCTTTTGGAGCAAACATTACAAGCCAAAGAGATTAAAGTGCGTCGTCTCCACACCTCCCACGCTTTCCACTCTCCCATGATGGAGCCGATGCTCGCGCCATTTATCGAAGCAGTTAAAACCGTTACGCTCTCGGCACCGCAAATTCCTTTACTTTCTAATGTAACCGGAACTTGGCTGGCAGCGGAGGATGCAACCGACCCTCAATATTGGGCGAATCATCTGCGCTCCACCGTGCGCTTCTCCACGGGAATCGAGATGTTATTAGAGCGCCCCGGACAAATTTTACTCGAAGTCGGTCCCGGCATCGTGCTGACGCAACTAGCCAAACGCCACCTTCCCCGAGAGGGAAATCATGGAATTTTCGCTTCCACCCGCCATCCGAAAAACGCCCAATCCGATCGCGCTGTTTTACTCGATACCCTCGGTCAGTTATGGTTGCGAGGTGTAGCCGTCGATTGGTCGAACTTCTACGGCGAGGAACTTCCGCAACGCATCGCTCTACCCACTTATCCCTTTGAACGCCAACGCTATTGGATTGAAGCGCAAGAACCTACTGCCAAGGTTGCAGAAACCAGCGTAAAATCCGCCCCGAGCTCGACCAAAAATCCCGATCCGACTCATTGGTTCTATACCCCCGTTTGGAAGCGTTCGCAACCGCCGGTGGAAACAGCAACCCAAACGCGATGCTGGTTGCTGTTTGCGGATGAATGCGGCGTGGGGGCAAAACTGGCGCAAAAATTGACAGAAAACGGCGATCGCGCCATTCTTGCTAAAGTTGGGAAAGAATTCGGTCAAATCGAAGATAATACTTATACCCTTGACCCCTGCCAGCAGGAGCATTATGAAACCTTATTGTCCGAACTGCGCGATCGCCGCCTGCACCCCGATGCGATCGCCCATTGCTGGAGCATTACCCCCCCCAAAGCAAGCGATACGGATGCTCTTTTAGACCGGGGATTTTACAGCGTCTTGCACCTCGCCCGTGCCCTCGGCAAACAAGCGCGAACTCAAGCAATGCTCGTGACAGTCTTATCGAGCGAGATGCAACCAACAACAGGAGAAGAATCCCTGTCTCCCGTGAAAGCAACGGTTCTCGGTCCGATCCGAACCATTCCCCTCGAATTTCCAGACCTGCGCTGTCGCAGCATCGATATTACCCTTCCTACTGAGGACAACTGGCAGAGCGAACAACTCTACGATCGCCTCGCCGCTGAATTGCAAAACCCTAACGGCGATACGATTGTGGCTTACCGCAATCGCAATCGGTGGGTGCAAGAGGTGGAACCTTTGCCTTTACCCAAGCGCAATACCATCCCTCGCTTGAAAGAAGAAGGCGTGTACTGGTTGGTAGGCGGACTTGGAGCCATTGGCTTGACTTTAGCCACCCATCTGGCTAGAGAAACTAAAGCAACACTGATTCTCAGCGGACGCACGGGCTTACCGCCTCGGGAAGGATGGCAACGATGGCGCAATGACGATCGCCTTGGCAAGCAAATTCAACAGATCGAAGAGATTGAGGCATTGGGTGGAACCGTTTGCATTGCCGATGCCGATGTCTGCGATCGCGACTCCTTGCAACGGGTTCGCAACCTTGCCATCAAGCAGTTCGGCACGATTAACGGAGTTGTTCACTGTGCGGGAGTTCTGGAGGATGAAGCCATCGAACGGGGCGATCGCGATCGTCAGATGCGGGTTCTTGCCCCCAAAGTCAAAGGTACTCTTCTGCTCGAGGATGTGTTGTCGGATATTCCCTTAGATTTCTTCATCTTTTGCTCTTCGGGAACCGCCTTTCACCCCCTCTTCGGACAGGTTGCCTATTGTGGAGCGAATAACTTCCTCGATGTTTTCGCTCACTACAAAATGGCGAAGGATGGTACTTTTGCCCTTTCGATCGACTGGGAAGGCTGGCAAGGAAGCGGTATGGGAGTCGAAGGTACGAAATATCTCACCCGTCCTTCAGATGATAGCGCCCCCGAAGCGTCGCCGTCTCATCCCCTGCTCCATCGCTACCGACTTGAAGGGGAACGCCACATTTTTGAATCGAATTTAAATTCTGACAAAGATTGGGTATTGGACGAACACCGCATCGGCAATCGGGCAACGCTACCGGGAACGGGGTATTTGGAACTGGTGCGAGCGGCTTGCGAGCATTGTTTGAACTCTTCAGTTCTCGAGTTCCGCAATCTCTATTTCCTCACGCCTTTAGTTGCACCAAAAGGACAAACTGTTACCGCTGAAACCGTCCTTTCTCCTCAGAATGGAAGTTGGGAATTTACGGTGCGAGATTTAGGAACGGGACAAGAATGCGCTCGCGGTGAAGTTGAGATTCTCGATCGCAAAGCAGCCCCAACTCGAGATTTGGCCGCTCTGCGATCGCAATGTGGCGATCGGCAATTTTCTGGAGCGGATATCGATGTCTCCAATCATAGCGGAATGGCAACTTATGGAGCGCGGTGGCAGAATTGGCAAGAAGTTTTCTGGGGAAATCAGAGCGGTTTAGCAGCTTTAGAACTCCCTGAAGAATTCGTCGGCGACTTGGAGTTTTACGGCTTGCATCCCGCCCTTTTGGATAATGCAACGGGTGCTCTGGTTCGCCAGCGGGAGGGAGCTTATCTACCCTTCTTCTACAAGCGCCTCTCTTTGTATGGCAAATTCCCAGCTCGCCTATACAGCTATATTGGCGAAGCCCGAGATAATCCATCTACTGAAGATATCCTGCACTTTGACATTGCGGTGATGGATGCAGAGGGTAATGTTCTGGCAGAGATTGAAGATTATACCCTGAAGCGATCGCAAAAACCGGCTACCCCCACCGTTGAAAATGCCGAACTGGCGATCGCCGTTCCGGGAGATTTAAGCACCCTGGGCTTTATTCCTACCTCTCGTCCCACTCCCCAACCGGGAGAAGTGGAAATTGAAGTGAAAGCAACGGGAGTGAACTTTAAAGAAGTCTTATTAGCTTTGGGATTAATTCCGGGACTGGGAGATGAATCCTTGCGCTTCGGTCTCGAATGCGCGGGAACCATTGCCTCAGTCGGAGAAGGGGTCACCGCATGGAAAGTTGGAGATGCGGTGATGGGTTTTGGCGCATCTTGTTATAACCGCTTCACCACCGTCCCCGCTGACTTTGTCGCTCCCAAACCCGATCGCCTGAGTTGGGAAGAAGCCGCAACTCTCCCCGTCGCTTTTATTACTGCCTATTATGCCCTGATCGAACTGGGACAACTTAAAGCAGGGGATAAAGTCCTCATCCATTCCGCAGCCGGAGGAGTCGGACAAGCTGCCGTCCAAATCGCCCGAGGAGTAGGAGCAGAAATTTGGGCGACGGCGGGAAGTCCGCACAAGCGGGAATTCTTGAAATCCCAAGGGATTCAATGGGTGATGGATTCGCGATCGCTGAATTTTGCCGAAGAGGTAATGAATTCTACCAACGGCCGTGGAGTCGATGTAGTTCTCAACTCCTTGGGAGGTGAATTTCTCACGGAAAGTTTGGGAGTTTTAGCCCCATACGGACGCTTCCTGGAATTAGGTCAGCGCGATATTCTCAACAATGCGGCGATCGGTTTGCGTCCCTTTGCCAAAAATCTCTCCTTCTTTGCCATCAATCTCGATCGCGCCCATCCCCATTTCGGACAATTGTGGCAGGATGTGATGGCACGGGTTGAGGAAGGCACATTTGCTCCACTCGAGTATCGAGTATTTTCGAGCACGAACGTGAAAGAAGCGTTCGACTTTGTCGCCAACGCCCGCCATATCGGGAAAGTTGTCGTCTCTTGGCAAGGGTGCGAATCTCTAAGCGAATGGGTAATGCCAGCCGCTTCTTCTCCACAAAAGCCCGCCGTTTCCCCCATGAAAAAGGCAGAAATTTCCGAGTTAAAGCACTGGTTATTGCCTTCGGAAGGCATAGAAGTCTTCGATCGCGTCTTGGGGTGTTCTCTACCGCAAATCTTGGTATCAACGATTGATTTTACCGCTCGCGGACAGCAACAATTACAGGTTTTGGCTCAACCTGCAGACGGCAAAGAAACCCTGGTAACTTCTTCCTATCCCCGTCCTCAATTGAGCAATTCCTATCAAAACCCGAGCAATCCTCGCGAAGAAATTCTCGCAGACATCTGGCAAGAGATGTTGCGAATGACTCCTATTGGCGTTCGCGATAACTTCTTTGAACTCGGGGGAGATTCCTTAATTGCCGTGCAAGTGATGGCAAAAATTCGCACAGCTTTTAATGTGGATTTGCCGGGGAGTAGCTTGTTTGAAACCCCAACTATCGCCGAGCTAGCTGCAGCCATCGAGCGCCTCCAGAAGCAAACCGGAGCTTTGGGAGCCGATCGCGTCGAAATCGAATTATAACCCCGATTTCATCTCGGGATGTTGCCGGCCATATCCCTACCAATAACCGATACCGATAACTGCCATGCAATCTGTTCAAACCCTCCTCGACGATCTCAAACAGCAAGATATTAACCTCTATATTGAGGGCGATATCTTGCGGTGCAATGCGCCGAAAGAGAAGCTCACTCCTTCGTTACAAGCGCGACTGAAGGAACGCAAGAGTGAAATTCTCGACTTTTTGCGCCAGCAAATGGCGATCGAGACCATTATTCCGCAACCGGAATTGCGCCATCAACCGTTTCCCCTAACCGACATTCAGCAAGCCTATTGGTTGGGTCGTCAAGAGGGACTAGAATTAGGGGGCATTTCGGCTCATATCTACTGGGAAATCGAAACCCAAGGGATTGCGGTAGAAGAGCTAGAATGGGCATGGCAGTGCCTGATCGATCGCCATGATATGTTGCGGGCGATCATTGCAGAAAACGGACAACAGCGCATTTTAGAGCATACTCCTCCTTATCGAATTCTCGTCGTCGATTTGCAAGGAGAAACCGCAGCCACTCAAAGTGCCAGACTAGAAGAAATTCGCACAGACCTCTCCCATCAAGTGTTTCAGAGCGATCGCTGGCCGCTTTTCGAGTTGCAAGCCGCGCGTCTCGATTCTCAAACGGTGCGCTTTTGCTTCAGTTTCGATCTGATTCTCGGAGATGCTTGGAGCGTGCAAATTTTGATGGCAGAATTAGCCTATTTTCTCCGGCAACCTACTCTCGCTTTACCTCCTCTAACCCTC
This sequence comes from Cyanobacteria bacterium UBA2566, assembly GCA_002340255.1. Taxonomy (GTDB): domain Bacteria; phylum Cyanobacteriota; class Cyanobacteriia; order Cyanobacteriales; family Desertifilaceae; genus Roseofilum. The sequence continues at coordinate 4,759 of DDLS01000017.1, read as the reverse complement.
TCGTTTCGCGATTGTGTTTTAGCCGAACAAGAAGCAAGAAAGAGCAACCGCTATCAGCGCGATCGCGATTACTGGCAAACTCGCCTGGAAACCCTTCCTCCTCCGCCGGAAATTCCCCTCCAAAGTAATCCGGCTGCCTTAGTTAATCCTCAATTTACCCGCCGTCGCCGACAATTGCCTTCTGAAGATTGGCAACGACTCAAGCGCCGAGCCAGTCAAGCGCAATTAACTCCATCAGGGGTATTGTTGGCGGCTTTTGCTGAGGTGGTGGCAACCTGGAGCAAAAACCCGCACTTTACCCTCAATCTGACTTTGGTGAACCGTCCGCCCTTACATCGGGAAATCGGGCAGCTTGTCGGCGATTTTACTTCGATTACTCTCCTCGAGGCTAATTGTACGGGAGAGGAGGCATTTATAACGCGATCGCAGCGCTTGCAAAAGCAACTCTGGCAGGATCTCGATCGCCAAACCTATAGCGGGGTGCAGGTTTTGAGGGAATTAGCCCGGCGCTCCCAACGCAGATCGGCGGCACTGATGCCTATTGTATTTACCAGTATGCTCGGGTTGGGGCAAGAGGATCGAGAAAGAACGGATTTACTCCAAGGTTTGGGCAAATTCATCTATATGATCAGCCAAACTCCCCAAGTTTACCTGGACAGTCAAATTTCCGAGGATGCCGGCAGTTTAGTTATTTGTTGGGATTCGGTAGAGGGATTATTTCCCCCAGGGTTGCTCGATGACATGTTTGCTGCTTACGGCAATTTTCTGCAACGTTTGGCTGATGAAGAGGAAGTCTGGATAGGGGCGGAGCAATCGCTGCTGCCTTCGGAGCAACGGGAATATCTGGCAGCATTTAATAATACCGACACTGAGTTGCCGGGAAATGATGAGCTGCTGCATACCCTGTTTTTCCAGCAGGCAATGGCACAACCAGAGCAAACGGCGGTAATTGCGGGCGATCGCATGTTAACTTATGGCGAATTGCGCGATTTGGTCCTCACTCTCGCCCGTCAACTACACGAGAGGGGGGCAAAACCCAACAAACTGCTTGCAGTGGTGATGGAAAGGGGATGGGAACAAGTTGTCGCAACTTTAGCCATTCTCACCGCAGGGGCGGCTTACGTTCCCATCGATCCGGAATTACCGGAAGAGCGGCGATCGCATATTATGGCTGAGGCAGGGATTTGTGGAATACTGACTCAGTCGAAGTTTGAAGATTGTCTCGATTGGCCGGAAAATCCGGAGCGCTTTTGGGTAGATGCGATCGTTCCAAAGCCATCTTGCCCCATGTTAGAGCCTCAACAAACAGAAACAGACCTCGCTTATATCATCTATACCTCAGGTTCGACGGGCAAACCGAAGGGAGTGGCGATCGAGCATCGCGGAGCAGTCAATACAATTCTCGATATCAATCAACGCTTTGAGGTAACGGCGGAAGACCGAGTGCTAGCGGTTTCTTCTCTTAGTTTCGATCTTTCAGTTTACGACATTTTCGGAACATTGGCTGCGGGAGGAACCCTTGTGGCGATCGCCCCTGGTGCCAGTAAAGATCCTTCAAATTGGGCGGAACTCATCCACAAACACCGCATCACCCTCTGGAACTCAGTACCCGCCCTAATGCAGATGCTTCTCGACTATACAGCATCCCGTACCGATTTCGATCTCTCATCCTTGCGATCGATTCTTTTAAGTGGCGATTGGATTCCCCTCACTTTACCCCGTCGCATTCAAATGGCAACAGGAGGGCAAGTTATTAGTTTGGGAGGCGCAACCGAAGCCTCGATCTGGTCGATTTTTTATGCGATCGAAACTGTCGATCCAGCTTGGAAAAGCATTCCTTACGGTCGCCCTTTAGCCAATCAACGCTTTTACGTTCTCGATGAACTTCTCGAGCCTCGTCCGGTTTGGATACCGGGACAATTATACATCGGCGGTATCGGTTTAGCGCGGGAATATTGGCGCAATGAGGATAAAACCGCAAGCAGCTTTATCCAACATCCAAAAACGGGAGAACGACTGTATAAAACGGGAGATTTAGGACGCTATTTACTCGATGGTAATATCGAGTTTCTCGGACGAGAAGATTTTCAGGTGAAAGTCAATGGCTATCGTATCGAATTAGGGGAAATTGAGTCGGCATTGCTTCAGCATCCTGCGGTTAAAGAAGCTGTTATTCTAGCAGTTGGAGACTCGCAAGAAAGTAAGCATCTCGCCAGTTACATCGTTCCCAAAAATGAGGAAACTTCCAGTCAGATAGAGGAGAATATAGAACTCTGGGAAACTCTAGTAGCAGCAGGTACAGAGCAATCGGAAGCACGAGATTGGAATTTAGACCGGGCAACTTTTGAACAGCTCTGGGAAGAACAGAATCATCGCTATCTTCTCTCAGTTTGTTTGGCTTTCGACCGACTCGGGATTTATCAATCTCAGGGAGAAACTTACGCGATTGAAGATATCCTATCTCAATCTGGGATTATTCCTCGCTATCGGAAATGGCTAGCTCGCGCTCTACAAGAATTAGCAAAAGCTGGATTATTGCAACAAGAAGGCGATCGCTTTACCAATATTGCTTCTCTATGGAAACAAGCAAAATCGCGCTATTCGCCAACCATTGGAGATCGACCGAGTTCTGGAACTTGGCTCGATATCGTCCCTACAGAACCCGATGAGGTCTTAGCCGATATTCTGATTGAAAAGATTCATTCAGCAGAATTGTATACGTCTGATACAACCCTGAACATTTACGGAGAAATATTCGCTGATTGTAATGCGATAGCGGTAGGAATAGTTAAATCTTTTGTTAAATCCTTCGATCGCGATCGACCGATTCGCATCCTGGAAATTGGAGCGGGATATGGAACAACTGCGGCACATTTGTTGCCCTTACTCACTGGCGATCGCGCGACCTATTATTTTACCGATATTTCCCATTTCTTTTTACAAAAAGCAAGGGAAAAGTTTGAAGAATATCCTTTTGTTCGTTACGATATTCTCGATATTGAAAAATCACCCCAACAACAGGGTTATCATTTGCACGAGTTCGATCTCGTAATTGCAGCAACCGTTTTACACAATACCCGCAACCTCAAAGAAACATTAGATTGGACGCGATCGCTTCTTGCTCCCAACGGTTTGCTTTTAGCTATTGAAAAGACTCAATTTCATCCTTGGTTCGATCTAAACATGGGTCTACAACAAGGATTTGAACGCTTCGAGGATTTGGAATTGCGATCGGCACATCCTGTCTTATCCAAAGAGCAATGGCAAACGTTACTCGTACAACAAGGGTTTAGCGAAAGTCTCTTTTTTAATCCTCCCCATTCCATTCGCGAGCGCATTGGCTTTGATGTTTTTCTGGCTCGCAACTCGACATCAGCAACAGCCTTTAATCCTCATGCCTTGCGAGATTATTTAAGTCAAAAGCTGCCAGCTTATATGGTTCCTTCGTCCTATACTTGCTTGGATGCTATTCCACTCACAAGTAATGGAAAACTCGATCGCAAAAAACTACCCAAACCTGATTTAGAAAGCGATCGATCCACTCGTGAATATATGGAACCGCAAACTGAAACCGAAAAAATACTAGCTCGAGTATGGTCGGAAATTTTACAAGTTGAAACAATTGGGATTCACGATAACTTTTTTGAAATTGGCGGCGATTCTTTACTGAATATTCAAGTCGTTACTCGCGGGAATGAATGCAATCTAGAACTTAAACCTCAATATATTTTTCAATCTCCTACTATTGCCGAACTTGCCTGTTTCTTAGACCAGTCCTCATCAGACACTCAAAATATCGATTTTAATCCTCCTATTGCAATTAAACCAAGCGGTTCTAAAAATCCCCTGTTTTGTATTCATTCTTCAACAGGAAGCGGGAGTTCTTTTATTGAGATGGCTCGATATTTTGACCCAGAACGTCCCTTATATGCCTTACAATCGCGAGGATTTAATGGTGAATCATCTCCGCTTTCAACGATTGAAGAAATGGCATCTGCGTACATCCAAGCTATCCAAACCATTCAACCGGAAGATCCATATTATTTATGCGGTTGGTCGATGGGAGGAATTGTTGCTTTTGAGATGGCACGACAACTGCAAAAAAATAACCTTAAAGTTGATTTTCTCGGCTTAATTGATATTATGGCCGACGATCGAGATCGACAACTCGAGTTACTAAGTCGAGCATATCCGAATGCGGATCTCAATCTCCAAAATATTTCTCTCGAACAACAAAAAAATATTGCGAATTTGAGCGAAACTAATACTAACGCTATGCTGCTTTACAAATTGCAAAAATATGCAGGTAATGTAACGCTATTTAAGGCGCAAGAGCAACCCGAAACAATGCCAGATTCATCTGAATTTGGTTGGAATCAATACATTTTAGGAGACTTGAAAGTGCAAGAAATTCCGGGCAATCATTTCTCAATCATGCACTCTACTTATGTTAAAGTTTTGTCTCGAAATATTTGCAATATATTGTCAGAATTTTCATGACATTGTATATTAAAATGATAAACTTTACCCCAGAGAGAAAATTGTGAATTCAAAACTACTACAATCTCTAGTATCAGTCGGAATTATGAGTAGCTCTATTTATCTGATTTTAGGAGCTAATACTAGAGCTGCTTCAGGTTTTGCTCCTCTTTATAGGACTGTCAATAACTATGGCTTAAAACTAAAACCTAAAAAGTCCAAAAATGCTTGAAATAGTATTAGCTATTAGTGACTAAACCCATACAGCGCTTCGCGCGGT